>DATHBT010000240.1:0-34406 GCA_035295985.1 Pyrinomonadaceae bacterium
CGGCCGACGCACTCTGGGCGGCGCACACGCCGGGCGTGACCAGCAGGAACAACAAAGCCGCCCACGGCGCGGACTCGCGGGCAGCAGTTTTGGAGAGTAGATTCATGCCGTTCATCCCAACCTTTCTTAACACGCCCCGCACCGGGCCGGAGCAGCTTAACCCACGCCCTCCCGAACGCGCCAACCCTTCGGGGCGCGGGGGCCGGCGGCCGGCGGGCGCGTGATATACTGGCCGGGCTTTCCCGAACTACAACGCAGAGAGGTTCTCGCCCGTGTCTGAGTCACGCAAAAGCGCGAGCCTGCTGTCGCGCGCGCTCGTCTTCATCGAGAGGGCCGGCAACGCCCTGCCGCACCCGGCGACGCTCTTCGCCCTGATGGCGCTCCTCGTCGTCCTCGTCTCGGCCGTCGCCGCGCAGTTCGACATCGCGGTCACGCACCCCGGAACGGGCAAGCCCATCCAGCCCGTCAGCCTCCTCTCCGTCCCCGGCCTGCACCGGATACTGACGGAGATGGTGACGAACTTTACGAGCTTCGCGCCGCTCGGCACGGTGCTCGTCGCGCTGCTCGGAATCGGCGTGGCCGAGGGGAGCGGGCTGATCGGGGCCGCGCTCAAGCTGCTCGTGCTCTCAGCGCCGCGCCGCCTGCTCACCTTCGTCATCGTCTTCGCGGGCGTGATGTCGAACGCGGCGAGCGAGGTCGGCTACGTCCTGCTCGTCCCGCTGGCGGCGATCATCTTCCTCGCTGTCGGCCGCCACCCGATTGCGGGCCTCGCGGCGGCGTTCGCGGGCGTCTCCGGCGGCTACAGCGCGAACCTCCTGCTCGGCACGGTCGATCCGCTGCTCGCGGGCCTCAGCGAGGAGGCGGCGCGCATCGTCAACCCGCAGTACGAGGTCAACCCCGCCTGCAACTACTACTTCATGGCCGCCTCCACCTTCATCATCTCGGCGGCCGGAACTTTCATCACCGAAAGGATCGTGGAGCCGCGCCTCGGCGTCTATGCGGGCGAGGAGCGGCCGGAGGAGATTACCTCGATCACGCCGGAGGAGCGGCGGGGCCTGTGGTGGGCGCTCGCCGCGGGGCTGGCGCTGACGGCGATCATACTGCTCGGCACCGTGCCGCCGGGCGGCTTCCTGCGCGACCCGGAGACGGGCGGACTCCTGCGCTCGCCCTTCATGTCCGGCATCGTCGCCCTCATCTTCGTGGCGGCGGCCGTGCTCGGCATAGCCTACGGGCTGGGCGCGCGCACCATACGCAGCGACTCGGACGTGGTCGGCGCGATGGGCAAGTCCATGTCCACGCTCGGCACGTACCTCGTGCTCGTCTTCTTCGCCGCCCAGTTCGTCGCCTTCTTCAACTGGACGAACCTCGGACTGATCTTCGCCGTCAAGGGGGCAGATCTCTTGCGCGCCTCGGGGCTGGGGACGATCCCGCTCATCATCACCTTCGTGCTGATCTCTGCGCTCATCAACCTGTTCATGGGGAGCGCGTCGGCCAAGTGGGCCATCATGGCCCCGGTCTTCGTGCCGATGTTCATGCTCTTGGGCTACTCGCCGGAGTTCACGCAGGCCGCCTACCGCATCGGCGACAGCGTGACCAACATCATCTCGCCGATGATGTCCTACTTCGCCCTGATCGTGGCCTTCGTAGGCCGCTACGACCCGAAGGCCGGCATCGGCACGATCATCGCCACGATGATCCCCTACTCAATCGCCTTCCTGGTCATCTGGACGATCATGCTGATCGGCTGGATACTGCTCGACCTGCCGCTCGGCCCCGGCGCGAACCTGTACCTTCAGCAGCCCGGCGGCTAGGGCCGGCGCGGGCTGTCGCGCGCAATGAAACTCGCCCGCGAGGTGTCTCATGCCTCGCGGGCGAATTCGTTCGCGCCTCCACCCGGCGGCCTTCCCCACGGGTTCCCCGCCGCGCCGGGGCGGCAGCAGCGGCGCGGCCGTGCCCGGCAAACACGATCTGCTATTCCCGCGAGATGGCTATGCCCCACCGGCCGTCGCCGGCTTTGATAGTCTTGATCACTTGATTCGACGCCGTGTCTATTACGGAGAGTTCATTCGAGAGGCCGTTGGCGGCGTACAGCTTCCTCCCGTCGGGCGTGAGTGCCAGCCCCCAGACGCGCTGGCCGACCGGGATGGTAGCCAGCGGCTCGTAGCTCGCCGCGTCGAAGGCCACGACCGTGTTCCCCCGCCCCGTCGCCACGTAAACCCGCCGGCCGTCGTTCGACACGACCACGCCCATCGGCTTCACGTTCTCGCCGCGCGGAACTTTGATCGTGTGGACGACTTTGTGCGCCGAGGTGTCAACGACCGCCACCGTGCGGCCGATCTCAGTCGTCACGTAGGCCCGCGCGCCGTCGGGCGAGAAGGCCGCGTCCCGCGGGCGCGAATCGACGAGGAACGTCGAGACGACCTTATCGGCCTGCGTGTCGATGACGGAGACGGTGTTGCTCGTCTCGGCCGTCACGTAAACCCAGCGGCCGTCGGGGCTGACAGTCACCCCCTCCGGCTCGACGCCGACGACGAGCGAGGCCAGTTGCTTTCCCGTCCTGATGTCTGTCACCGAGGCCATGCCCGCGTCCTCGTTCGAGGCGTAGAGGCGCGTGCCGTCGGGGTGGACGGCGAGCTGTTCGGGGTCCGTGCCCACGTCGTAGCGGGCGGCGACCTCGCCCGTCCCCGTATCGACCGCGACGATCCTGTTCTCGCCGTGATCGTAGTCCTTGCCCGAAGGCGTGCTGACGGCGACATAAACGCGCCGCCCGTCGGGGCCGATGCGTATGCCGCGCGGGCGCGCGCCGACCCGTATGGTCGAGACGACCTCGTCACGTCCGGTGTCGATGACCGTGATCGTGCCGTCGCGCTCGTTCGAGACGTAGGCGAGCGGCCCGCGCGGCCTCGCGGCACAAGCCGCGAGCAGGGTAAAAGTAAAAAGGCAAAAGGCAAAATAAGAGAGCGCCCGCGCGCTGGCGTCTCTTTTGCTTTCCGCCTTTTTACTTTTGCCTTCTGCCTTCACTTGAGGGTGTAGAGGTAGCTGGCGATGTCGCGCGCGTCCTCGTCCGTCACGTTGAGGTTGGGCATCGCGGTCAGCGGATCGACGCCGGGCGGGTCTTTGATCCAACGGATCATGTTGTCGGGCGTGTTCGTCAGCACGCCCGCGACGTAGGTGCGCGATGCGACGCGCGTGAGTGGCGGGCCGACGAGCGAGTCCGCGCCGCGCACGCCGGGGATCGTGTGGCACGAGCCGCACCCGTACCGCTCCATCTTCGCGCGCCCGCGCGCAGGCTCGCCGCCCGTCATCTCGCGCGCAGCGCGCGCCGCCTCGCCCCCCGCCGCCGCAGGCCGCGAGCGTAAGAAGAGTTGACGTCACGCAACCCGCGGCGGCCAGCTTCAACGCCTGTGCCCGACGATTTAGCATCCGACCGAAAACCCCTCGACAGACGAGCCGCGAAGTTCTCTCCGCGGAGCCCTCAAAATCTCCCGCGCGACGCCCTCACGTGCCGACCTCGCCGCGCCCCCCGAACCGCAGCGCCGCCGCGGCCTCGCGCTTCCGCACGCGCCGCTCCGACTCGCGCATCCAGCCCGCGCACAGCGCCAGCCCCGCCACGATGTAAACGGCCGCGGCCGGGGCCCACATGATCAACCCGCCGAGCTGCTGATCTTCGAGCGCCGTCAGCCCCCACGACTCGGTCGTCGCGGCGTAACTCGGGTAGAGCAGCGTCCCCGTGAACGTGATGAGCCCTCCTGCTCATGCTGGCTGCCACAGCCCTCGCCGCCCTGAAGACGGACGAACAGAAAAGAGAGGGCTGACGCCCGCGCGGTTTCGCCCGACCTCTTGCGGTTTTTGTCCCGCCTCTTGCGGTCGCCCCCCACCTCAGCCGGCCGAAACAGTCGCAGACGAATTTGTTCGTGCTCTATCCTGCTACTTACGAGTCGGCCGCCGGGTGCCTGGGCGAGAGCCGGGATGCAGGTTGGTCTCGAAGAGTTTGAGGAGACTTTCCGCTTCTACGTCCGAGCGCGCGGCCTCGCCGGCTGCGGAAGTCGGACGAGGAGCGCGCCGACGCCGAGGGCCGCCACCACCGCGGCCAACGCGTAGAACATCGCGGCGTAGGAGCCTGTGCGGGCCACGCACTCCGCGAGGAGCAGCGGCCCCGTCGCCGAAGCCAGTACCGTCAGCGCCTGCGCCGTCCCCTGAATCTTGCCGAGATGGGCGCGCCCGTAGGCGTGGCTCCAGTAGGTGAAGAAGATGACGATGACGAAACCGCCGGCCAGCCCCATCACGACTGCGTAGGCCGCGACGTGCGCCTCGCTCCCCACGTGCGGGAGGGCCACGAGCGCCCCCGCGAGCAGGCCCATCGCCAACGCCAGCAGCCGGTTCATCCGCCACTTCGCAGCCAGCCAGCCGCCGAGGAAGTTGCCGGCGAGCGCGGTCAGCGCGACGACCACGAGGCTGCGGTGATAGACGGAGGCGTCGAGACCTCGCTCGGCGAGAATCGATTCGTTGAACAGGGCGATCCCCGAAGCGATCAGGCCGTAAACCGCGCTGGCGAGGCCGAAGACCCAGAAGGCGGGGGTCGAGAGCGCCTGCCGCAGCGTGTGGCCCGTGCCGTCGTCGTCCGAAGCCGCGGCGTCGTCCGCGCGCTCGCCGTCGGGCGAGAGGCCGGCCGCTTCGGGCGTGCGCCGCGCGAGCAGCAAGGCCAGCGGCGCGAGGCCGGCGAGCAGCGCGAGGCCGACGGCCGCCCACGCCGCGCGCCAGCCGTGGCTGACGACGGCCGCGCCGACGACGGGGAAGGCCACCATGAAGCCCACGCTCAGCGCGACCGTGTAAACGGCCATCGCGATGCTCAGCCGGCGCACGAACCACTGGCCCACCATCGTGACGCTGACGACCGACAGCGCGCTCTGCCCGAAGCCCCGCGTGAGTGTGATGAACAGCGCGAGCGACGCCGCGCCCCTTGCGCCCGCCATCAGAAGGACGACCGCGCCGAGCGCCGCGGCGACGACGGTGAGGACGGCGCGGCTGCCGAAGCGGTCGATCAGGCGGCCGACGCCGAGCGCGAAGACTGCGCCGACGAGCGTCGCCCACAGATTGATCCGCGCGAAGGCGACGCGGTCGATCCTGAGGTCTGCGATCAGCCCTTCGGTGATCAGCCCCAGCCCTTGCGTCCTGCCGGGCAGCGTGCCGACCATCGCCAGCGCGGCCAGCGCGACGCACACCCAGCCGTAATAGAACGGGAGCGCGAAGGGGCCGGCTGTCGGGCGGCGCAAGTATGCGCTTGATGAGTCCATGCGTTTGAATTCTCCGACGAGTCCGCCCCCCCGCCCCGTCGGGACGGCCGCGCCGTTTCAGTCTGGCGCGACGCCGAGCGAATTACCTGCCGGCCCGCGCGCCGCCGCCTTGCGCGCCGCGTCCAGCCAGACGAAGACCAACGCCAGACACAGGCCCAGTCCCGCCCGGCGCACGAAGCCGCCCTCGAAGACGACGGTCGCGTTGAAGACGATGAAGAGCAGGAACGCGTGCCACCCGATTACGAGCGGCCACGGCCGGTAGCGGTAGGCGCGGATTCCGCGGCCCCACCACCAGCAAACGTCCGCGACCCAGCAGGCCGCGAGCGCGTAGTTGACGTAAAGCCCGCCGCCCCAGTCGAGGCCGAAGACCTCCGCCGTCTGGCGGGCCGTGTCGCGGTAAGCCGCCGCGTGGCTCCACCCGTGATGAAAATGGAAGGCGCAGGCGACGTGCGCGAGCAGCGCGGCGCACGCCGCAGTCCAGGCCAGCCTCGCATACGAATCCCACTGCCGCCGCCCGCGCGCGAGCGCGTAGATGACGGCCCCCGCGAAGTAGCCCGCGACGGCGATCCAGATCGTCAGCTTGGTCAAGACTTTGCCGCCGCCCGCCGGCAACTTTTTTAAGGACTCGGCAGGTCGCGCCCGGCCCCCGGGTCATCCGCGCGCCGGGACTGTGCTAGGTGCAGGACGGCCCCGAGTCCGGCCCCCAGCCCCAGCCCGTAGGCGGCCCCCCAGAGCAGCATCCCGGCACGCCCGCCGACCGAATCGTTCAGCGCGGAGCCGAGAAAGTAGCCGACGGAGTTTGCTACGAAGAGCACGCCCGCCAGGTTCAAACACCTGCGCGGCGCGCCGAACCCCGCCGCGAAGACCGCGCCCATCAGGAGAGAGCCTGCGAGCGACCCCACCCACTCGCCCGCCGCGCCGCGCAGCAGGAAGTAAGCGCCGACCCACCCGGCCGCATACGCGAAAAAGGCCGCGCCGAACAGCAGGTAGAACCTCGGCAGACGCCAGCGGCCCGTCACGAGTGTGCCCAGCGCGCCGCCGCCGAGCAGGATGAAGAGCGCAGTCCAGACTAGGTAAGCGCCCGCGAGTCCGAGCCGCGCGTACATCCACCTCTCGGCGAAGGCGACCGTGGCGAAGACGCACAGGCTCACGAGGCCGAAGCCCAGGGCGGCCACCAGAAGAGACCGCCCGAGGCGCGGGGCCGGCTGATATTTCATCCCCACCATCGCCACCATCCCCGCCGAAGTCGCCCGCCTGGTTTTCCGGCGGCCACCCGGTTAAGTGCGCCGAATTAGACGCCGGATGAACCGTGTGCCATGTCAGTTTAAGGGCAGTGAGAAGCTGAAGGTTGATCCGACCCCGACCTCACTCTCCACCCGGACATTCCCGCCGTGGCCTTCTACAATCCTCTTGGTGATAGCCAGGCCGAGGCCGGTACTCTGTTCGCCGCCACGCCCGACTCTAGTCTATCCGCCGCACGAATAAACTCCGTGCGGATTTTCGTTCGAGAATAAGAGCCGTCTGTGGATAGCTCAAATGAGCCGAACCCTAAGCGTTCGCTTTTAACCTTCTCCTTTTGACGCGAATCAGCGTCGGCGCGCTTATTCACTACGGCCTCCCTGTGGCCGAATCCCTGAATATGTATCGGCCCGCCCACCGCGTTAGGGATGCGCGTCTGTCCCCACACTGGCCGGGGTGAGTGAGGCGGGCCGATTTTTTGTCAACCTAGTCTAACGCTCTAACGCCCGAATTAACGGGCGCGCGGAGAGCGCCGACACCATCCAGACTCTCGATGAAAGCCAAGCTAATTGCGAGTCCGGCTGAATGGCTTGTTAGGGGTATTCTTACCTATTCGCGCGGGGTCTTTTTGACCGGATGTTCTTCTCTACCTTCTTCTGAACATCGAGAAGATTCTCGACACCTCTCACATACGGGAGGCGCTCGGCGATGTCACCGGCCCTCCTCCTAATCTCTTCGTCCCGAACGGTGCCGTGAAGGCTCACGATTCTGTCTCGCACTGCGATCCCGATTACGCCCGGGCCGATTACGTCTAGACCGAGGGGATCGTCCGGATAGACGATCCGTGTCTCGTTCGGATCGGGAAATTCCTCTTCAACCATCAATTCAAGCCGAGACATCAATTCGTACCCAATGCTCCTGTCCATTGCTGCACCTTGACTTAGTTCGTACTCTCCTGCCGCTGGCGGGCTTGCTTGCGGCGCGCTCATCATGCTGTCGCGACTCCCTGAGATTGAGGACTGCAAGTAAGCGCCCATCAACCCTAAGAAGAACACGGAGATCAGCAGCATGGGAACAATTTTAGGCAGCCCCGACGCGCCCGGCGCCGGGGCGAGAGCAGCAGAAGCGGGCGCGGGCGCGGCCGGCATTGACTGAGGCTGCGGTTTCGCGGGCACAGCACGCTGTATCCGATGGAAGTGCAAGCGGGCCAAGTCTTCCGGGGGTAACTCCCCGTCACGTGGCATCGGCTCCTCCCAGAACGTGGGGCGGACGAAGTTCGGCCGCCTGAGAGACAGCGCGTGCTCCCATTCGCGCCGCACGAACTGCGAGCGCATCGAGTTCGACGACCAGAAGAGTTGGAAGACTTCGGCCTGTTCGATGAGTTCCCGCAGCCGCTCGTCCCACTCCTCGCCGGAGCGCAGCGTGCTCACGTCGCGCAGGTACTTGTCGCCCATCGCCTCCGCGTAACGCTCGAACTCTTCGACCACGTCCGCGTCCAGCCGCGAGTAGGACGGGAATATTTTCCGGTAGGCGCGCGCGCTCGACTGCTCGAAGTGCTCCGGCGTGGGGGCCGGCAGCGTGCTGTCCACGCGCACCGTGATCGGGATGTCGGCTAAGATAAGCCTCCCGAGGAAAATCGTTAGGCTGCCTCTGAGCACCTGCCCTTCGTAGTTGGGCGACGCGCTCATCTCGAATTCGGCGCGGTGCGCGTCGCGCAGCCAGAGGACGCCCTGCGCAGGCGGGTTGAAAGTGACGCCTTCGACGTGGGGCGCGAACACCAACTCGCCCATGTGCGGCACGGTGTGCGCTGTCTGTTGGGTGGTACTGAGGTGGCCGGCGAACTGCTTGCCTAGAAGTTGCTTGGCTTCAAGCTCCACCGCCCGGACGGGGTCGGGCGCGTCGGGCGGGGCGTCGGGGCGGCGCTCTGACAGGTGAGCGAAGGCGAGGAACTTGTACCAGCGTCCCGGCGCGACGGCTTTCGGCCGGTACACGGTGAACATCACGTTTTCGTCCATGTACCGCGGCTTGCTGGCGGCCTTCTTGCCGCCGCTGGCTTGGAGCGTCCCCTCGTAGACGCGCAGATCATTCCGAGTGCCACTGAGGAGCCGCGGGCGCAGGTAAAGGTACAGGACGAACGCGCCGAGCAGGAGCGCGACGACGATGAGAAGGTAAACTAACATCGCAGGGCTGCCTTTCAGAGTAGCCTTAGGCTGTGAGGCTGACGGCACAGGCGACTCGCCAGCGTGGAGGTTGCGGCGCGCGCGCAAGATATGCCTGACGGGGGCGGAAGTCAATAGGCGCACGGACGTGCGCGCCGGACGATAATCCGCGCACGCGCCCATGCGTGCCCGTGAGCCGTGACGTCAAAAGGGGACGTTATGCTCGCCTTATTACTGGCTAAGTGAAACAAAGGAGGCCGCCGATTGCCGGCGGCCTTTTACTGCGTTCGGACGCTTAGAGCGTTTTTCAGTCGGATGTAAGGCGAAGAGATTCACCGCGGAGGCGCGGAGGGCACAGAGATGACGCAGAGGCGTTGAGGGGATTCAACCCTCCGCGCCCTCCGCGCCTCCGCGGTGAGTTCGACCCGCACCTCACTCAACTGAAAACCGCTCTAGGTCAGCTAACGCCTGCGTGCCTTGTCGGTTGATCTGCCGGGTGATACGCCAGAGTCAGGGTGTAGTACATTTGTAAACAATTTGAGGGTATGTTTCCAGTTCTAATATCGGCCGTGGAGTCACTCTTAAGGGGTTGCTCACAGTCTTACTGTCGGGGCTGCCTTGCCGCGCCGGGCTTAGCCACCACCAGTTGCTGCGCCTCCGACTCTCTGCGATAGAAGACGCGCGGCACCTGCCCGCTCCTGCGCGGCAGCGGGAGCCCCCGCTCCTCTTCGGCGAAAGGCAGGTCTGCGCCCGCGTCCCGCGCCTTCTTCATCTTGTCGATCTGCATCTCCGGCACGCGGGCGGTCGCGTAGTCGAACCACTCCCTGACCAGGATCGTCCCGTCCCTCGGCTCGCCGTCCGCCGCCGCCTGCTTCAAGCCCTCCTCGACGAGCGCGTAGGTGAGCAGCCCGTGGCCGAGCTGCGACGCTTCGAGCGCGGCCTGAAAACTCTGCGCCGCGGTCAGGATGTACATCCCCTTCTCGTAGGCCAACTGCGCCAGCCCCTTCGAGTTCATCGGCCCCCGGCGCTTCTCCTCGGCTTCCAGAGCCTGCCCGCTGTTGCAGGCGTCGATCACCATCAGGAGGTGCGAGGCGTCGATCTTCTCGAACGCCGCCTCCAGCTCCTCGTCCGAGATGCTGTGCTCGATGATCCGCTTAAGGCCGACTGCGTCAACTTTATGTCGCTCGTCCGTGTAGCCGAGGTCGTGCGGGATCAGGTAGAAGCGGTCGCCCCGGGCCGTGCCGTGTCCGGCGAAGAAGATGAAGACAGCGTCTTCGGGTTGAGCCTTCGCCGCGAGTTCCGCCATCGCGCGCAGGACGTTGGCCTTACTCGCCTCCCTGTCCAGCAGCGTGGTCACTTCGACTTTCGCGTGCCGGCCGACGGCCTCCTGCCGTCGCGCCACTTCGGCGCTGAAGGCCCGCGCGTCGTCCACCGCGTAGCGGAGATCGTATTGCGGGTTGGCGTAAGAGTTGATGCCCACCGCCAGCACGTGGGCCGTGCCCGCGCGCCGCAGACTCTCGCCGCCCTTGACCGTGAGCACGGCGTCGGCGCTCTTCACGTTGTCGCGGTTGAAGGCGTAGGCCGTGAAGCGGTTCTCGCCCGCGACCAGCGGCACCGCGGCTTCGAGCGCGTGCGACCGCCTGCCGCCGAGCACGTCGCCGCGCCAGGCGCGCACGAGCGAGCCGTTGCGGAACAAACGCACGTCGCGCGCGCCCGCCTCGGCCTTCGTCACCTCGACCCTGACGCTCACCTCGCGCGCGCCGGCCGTCACGTCTGGCGCCGGCCCGCCCGCCGTTGAGATTTTCAGTTCGGGCTGGCGGCGGTCTCTCGTGGCGATGTCGCGCGCCGCCTTCGGCCTGCGGCCCGCGAGCAGGTCTGCGAGCAGTCCGGGGTGGAAGAACTCGTTGAAGAAGGCTTCGGCCGGGAGCACGTCGAAGCTGTTCGCGCCGAAGCGCCAGAGGACGAGGCCCCACGCCCTCGGCGAGCCGTCGAATAACCCGTCGGGCGTGACCACCAGCCAGTCTCGCTCGTCCACGGCGATCAGGCGCGCAAGCTCGCGCCCCTCGGCCAGGTCCCACAGTTTTATCCCGGAGTCTAAGTCCGCGGCGGCAACGATCGTCCCGTCGTGGCTGACGGCGACGGCCAGGACAACGGACGAAGACGCCATCGCGCGCAGTTGCCGGCCCGACTCAACGTCCCAGACGCGAACCTGCGCGTCCCTACCCCCGCTGACGAGCGTGCGGCCATCCGGGGTGAAGGCGACCGACCTGACCTCCTCGCCATGCCCCCTGAGCACGCGGAGCTCCGCGCCCGTCCCCGCGTCCCACAGCCTGATCGTCTGGTCGTCGCTCGCGCTGGCGACGATCTTCGCATCGGCGCTGAAGGCGACGGAGTTGACGGAGCCCGTGTGGCCACGCAGCACAGACCTCTGGCTCCCGGGCGGCACGTCCCACAGCGTCACGGCCTTGTCGGAGCCGGCCGTTGCGACGAGCCGTCCGTCGGGGCTGACGGCTAGCGCGTCGTTCTCCGCATTGCCGTTCAGCCTGCCGACGGGTTTGCCAGTGGCCGCGTCCCAGTAGACGATCCACGGGCTGCTCCCCGTCACGAAGTACCGGCCGTCGGGCGTGAAGGCGACGGGGCCGCTGACGTCAAGGCTCTCCTGCTCCGCCGTGAGCCGCTCCGCGCCTGTGGCCGTGTCCCAGAGCTTCAGCCGCGTGAAGGCGCTGCCGCTCGCGATCGTGCGGCCGTCGGGGCTGAAGGCCACCGCGAGGCTGCCGAAGTAATTCTCTGCCCTGAGCGTCCGTAGCTCGCGCCCCGCGCCGACGTTCCAGAGCTTGACATAGCTCGCCGGCCTGCCCCACGCGGAGTACGCGATCATCCTGCCGTCCGAACTGAAGGCGACGGAGGACGCGCTGGCCGTGCGCCCCCGCAGCGTGAGCCGCTCCTCGCCGGTCGAGGCCGTCACGAGCTTGAGGTCTTCGCCCGCGAGCAGTGAGAGCGTCCCGCCGTCGGGGCTGAAGGCGACGGGGGCTCGTCCCTGGAGCACGCGCACCGGCTCGCCCGTCACCGCGTCCCAGAGCCTGACGCTCTTATCGCTCGACTCGCTCACGACCGTCTTCCCGTCCGGGCTGAACTTGGCGAGGTAGACGAAATCCGTGTGGCCCCGCATCGTGCGCACGAGCCTGCCCGTCTTCGCGTCCCACAGCTTGACCGTCTTGTCCGCGCCGGCGCTGGCGACGAGCCTGCCGTCGGGGCTGAAGCCCACCGAGTAAACGATGCCCGAAGGCGCGGCCGGCGAAAGCAGCACCGCGCCCGTCTCAGCGTTCCAGAATCTGATCGTCTTGCCGTAGCCGCCGCCGACGATAGTCTTCCCGTCGGGGCTGAAGGCGAGCGCGTAGATTTTCATCACGCGCCCGGCCAGCACGCGCAGCAGTCTGCCGGTCGCCGTGTCCCAGAGCCTCACGCTCATGTCGTCGCCGCCCGTAGCGAGGACGCTCCGGTCGGGGCTAAGCGCGAGGCCGATGGCGTTGCTCGGGTTGCGGAAACTCACGGAGCGCAGTTCGCGCCCCATCTCCACGTCCCAGGCCCTCAGCGCCTCACCGCTGAAGGCCAGAATCGTCCGCCCGTCGGCGCCGAAAGCCACCGCGCCCCTGAACCCTCTCAGGGTGCGCAGCCCCTTGCCAGTCGCCGCCTCCCAGAGCTGCACGGTCTTGTCTGACCCGCTAGTGGTAAGGAGCCTGCCGTCGGGGCTGAAGGCGGCCGAGACCGGCCCGCCGGGATGTCCGGTCTGGAGGACGAGTTCTGGTCTCTGCGCGGAGACGCTGGCACAAGCGACGCAGATGAGCAGCGCGGCGGTCGCGTGTCGGAAAGGCATCGGCGGCCTACCTCCGGCGAAGGGATTTACTCCGCCTTCACAACAATCGAACTGGCGTCAACTAACGGTTGCGTCGCCCGCCGCCCTGTCCGGCGGGTGATACGCTAGGGTTATTCTGTATGTTGTTCTCAAACAATCTGAGCACGCGCTTGTACTCGTCGGCCCAACTGGTCTCGCGCTCGAAGGCGTGATCCTCGACAGGATAGACGGCCAGCTCCCAGTTCTCCTTGCGCAGCTCGATGAGGCGCTGGACGAGGCGCACCGAGTCCTGGAAGTGCACGTTCACGTCAACCATGCCGTGGCAGATGAGGAGCGCGCCCTTCAGGCCCTCGGCGTGGTAGATGGGCGAGCTGCGCTTGTAAGCCTCCTCGTCCGACTGTGGGAGGTTGAGGATGTTCGAGGTGTACGGGTGGTTGTAGTGCGCCCAGTCGGTGACGGGCCGCAGGGCCGCGCCCGCGGCGAACACGTCGGGCGTGGTGAACATCGCCATGAAGGTGATGAAGCCGCCGTAAGAGCCGCCGTAGATGCCGACCCGGCGGGGATCGACGCCGTGCTCGCGGATCAGGTACTGGACGCCGTCAACGTGATCCGTCAAATCCTTCCCGCCCATGTGGCGATAAATCCCCGTGCGCCAGTCGCGGCCGTAGCCGGCCGAGCCGCGGTAGTCGATGTCCAGGACGATGTAGCCGCGCTCCATCAAAAGGTGATGGAACATGTACTCGCGGTAATAATTCGACCACCACTTGTGCACGTTTTGCAGGTAGCCCGCGCCGTGGACGAAGAGGACGGCCGGGCCGCCGCGCCGCCAGTTCGCGGGCTTGTAGATGCGCGCGTGGACGGTCGCGCCGTCGCGCGCGCGGAAAGATACGATGGGCGGATCGATCCAGTTGTAGGTGGAGAACTCAGGAGTGGGCGAAGTCGTGATCTGCCTGGCCTGCGAGCCGGGCGCGAGCGCCGTGATGTAAAGCTCCCACGGCTTGTTGCTGTAGGAGTGGACGATTGCGAGCGCCGACTCGTCGGGCGAGATTTCCGTGATGTTGTTGCCGGCCATCGTGGTGAGGCGCGTGCGCGCGCCGCCGCCGACAGGCATCGAGTAGAGGTGGCGCTCGAACGGGCCGCCCTCGCTCGACGTGAAGTAGAACTTCGTCTTGTCGTTCGACAGCCGCACGTCGGAGACCTCGAACTGACCCGATGTCAACTGCCGCGGCTCGCCGCCGTCGGCCGGCACACTGTAGAGGTGCGCGTAGCCGTCGCGCTCGGAGATGAAATAGACGCTCCGGTTGTCGGGCAGCCAGCCGAGGGTGAACGCGCCGGGGCCGTTGACCCACGCTTCGTCGCGGACGTGCGCGACGACGCGCGTCTTGCCCGTCTCGGGGTCGAGCAGCAGCACCCAGCGATCCTTGTTGTCGGCCGAGCGCGCGAGGAGCGCCGCGCGCCGCGCGTCGTCCGACCACTGGAGCTGGAAGAGCTGCACCTCGCGGTCGCGCTGCTGCGGCTCGGTCGTGCGCTCTGTCTGCGTGCGCGGCGGCTGTTGCTGCGCGCCCTGCTGCCCCGACTGCTGCTGCGACTGCTGGCCCTGCTGCTGCGCGGTCTGATCGGTCTGCGTGCGCGGCGTCGCGACCTGCGGCGGCTGCGCGTCGCCGCGCTCGCGCTGCGTCTGCTCCGAGGCGTTCTGCTCGGTGCGCGTGCGCACCTGCGGCGCGACCTCGCGCTGCCCGTGATCGACGTTCCTCACGTCGCCCGTCTCGACGCTGATGATGACCTGCCGGCTGCGCCCCTGCGCGTCGCCCACCTTCGTGCGCGCAGGGAGGTCTTCGGTGTAGGCCGACTCCGTCACGTAGTTCGGCACGATGGTCGGCTTCGCGCCCGTGGCCGGCTCGTTGACGGTGGCGACGACGAAGCGCCCGTCCGGCGAGAGCGTCAGGTTGAAGACGTTCTGACCGGCCGGCAGGTTGAGGGGCTTGCGCCGCTCGCGCTCCTTGCGCCGCGCCTCAAGCCGCTCGCGGTTCTCCGCGCGCTCGCGCACCGCTTCGAGGAGAGCGCGCTCTTCCTTCTTCAGATTCTCCTGACTCTCCGTCCCGCGCTGCTCCGCCGCGCCGCCCTGCCGACCCGCCTGCGGCCCGCCACCGCCAACGCCAACGCGGATGTCGGTCAACTGTTCGAGCGAGCCGCCGTCGAGCGAGAGCAGGTAGAGGTTGTTCTGGCGCGTGAAGTAGATTCTTTTCTGATCCTGCGTGAAGCGCGGGTTCTGCTCCGCCTCCGTGGTGCGCGTGATCTGCCGCCTGCGTCCCTCCCGGTGGTCGTAGATGAAGACGTCGCCCTCGTCGGCGAAGACCGTCATCGTCTTATCCTCCGAGAGATCGCCCGAGGTGGGCGGCGCGGCCTCGCGCGCCTCTTCCTCCGTCAGCTTCCGCAAGCCCGTGCCGTCGCGGTTGACGACGTAGGTGTCCATCTCGCGGAGGCGCGGATCACCCGCCTGCTTCCAGCGGAAGAAGACGCGCCGCCCGTCCTGCGACCAGCGCACCGCTTCGGGCTGATAGCCGACGAGGCCGGGGCCGCGCATGATGCTGTCAACCGTCAGCTCGAACCGCTTCGCCGGCCGCGGCTGCGACTGCTGGGCGAAAACTATCTGCTGCGACAGGAGCGCGACGGCGCACAGCGCGCCGAGGCCGCGACGAGGGGGGCGCATCTTCATGCCTGACACCTTTTCTTCTTGAGCTTGACGGGGCTAACATCCCGCGCGCGCCAGACCCCGAAAGCTGCGGGCGCGCGGCCGAAGGAGACTCACAAATGAGAGAGCGTGAGGCGGATGATACACCAAAACCCGGCGGCCCGCCGCAACCCGAAAGCGAGAGGCCGGCGGGCGGTTACTACTACGACGACGCGACCGGCTATGAGGTTTATGACCCGAAAAGCGACGAAGAAGACGAAACCGCAGACGAAACCGAAGAATAATTGTAGGGGCAAGGATTGTCCCTGCCCGCTGAGCGCGCGAGCGCGAAAACAGCAACGCCGGCATTCGATAATGATTGTGTCGAATGCCGGCGTCACGTCTGAGCGGCCTCTCGGCCGCTGCGGGCAGGGACAAGCCCTGCCCCTACAAGTTTACGACTCTTTCTTCTTCGGCCGCTGGTTGGAGGCGAGGACGCGCTTGCGCAGGCGTATGGACTGAGGGGTGACTTCGACCAGCTCGTCGTCGGCGATGAATTCGAGGGCCTGTTCGAGCGACAACTCCTTGACGGGCACGAGGCGCATCGCTTCGTCCGCGCCCGAGGCGCGCATGTTCGTCAGCTTCTTCTCGCGGACGATGTTCACGTCCAGATCGACGTTGCGCGCGTTCTCGCCGACGATCATCCCCTCGTAAACCTTCGTCACGGGCTTGACGAACATCGTGCCGCGCTCCTGCAAGTTGAAGATCGCGTAGGCGGTCGAATCGCCGGCCCGGTCGGCGACGAGCGAGCCGCTGGCGCGCCCGCGCATCGGCCCCACCCACTCGCCCCAGCGCAGGAACAGAGTGTTGATGAGGCCCGTCCCCTTCGTCTCCGTCAGGAACTCGTTGCGGAAGCCGATCAGGCCGCGCGAGGGCGTCTCGAACTCAAGACGGACGCGCCCCGTGCCGTGGTTGACCATCTTCGTCATCTGCCCCTTGCGTCGGCCTATCGCCTCCGTCACGACGCCGATGAACTCTTCGGGGCAATCGACCACGACCAACTCAATCGGCTCGTAAGTGACGCCGTCTTTAACGCGCGTGATCACCTCCGGCTTCGACACCTGCAGCTCGTAGCCCTCGCGCCGCATCATCTCGATCAGGATCGCGAGCTGCAACTCCCCGCGCCCCGACACCTTGAACTGATCGGGCGATTCGGGCGACGCCTCCACGCGGATGGCGACGTTCGAGAGCACCTCGCGGTCGAGCCTTTCTTTCAACTGGCGCGACGTGACGAACTTGCCCTCGCGCCCGGAGAAGGGCGACGTGTTGACGCCGAAGATCATCGAGATGGTCGGCTCGTCCACGGCGATGACGGGCAGCGCCTTCGGGTTCTCGGCGCTCGTGACCGTCTCGCCGATCTCTATCTCGTCGATGCCGGCGAGCGCGACGATCTCGCCGAAGCGCGCGCCCTGCACTGCCTCGCGCTTGAGGCCCTCGAAGGCGTAGAGCTGCGAGACGCGCGTCTTGGCCTGCGCCCCGTCGCGCCGGATGATCGCGACCGTGTCTCCGACCTTGATCTCGCCGGAGAAGATGCGGCCGATGGCGAGGCGGCCGACGTACTCGTTGTAGTCGAGGTTGGCGACGAGCAGTTGCAGCGTGTCCGAGCGCAGCTCGCGCGGCGCGGGGATGGTCTCCACGATCTGATCGAAGAGCGGGCGCAGCGTCCGGGAGTCGTCCTCCAGGCTCTTCTTCGCGACGCCGTCGCGCGAGACGGCGTAGAGGATGGGGAACTCGATCTGCTCGTCCGTCGCGTCGAGGTCGAGGAACAGCTCGTAGATTTCGTCCACCACCTCGGCGGGGCGCGCGTCCTGCCTGTCGATCTTGTTGACGACGGCGATGACGGGAAGCCGCAGCTCCAGCGCCTTGCGCAGCACGAAGCGCGTCTGCGGGAGACACCCCTCGGCCGCGTCAACGAGGAGCATCACGCCGTCAACCATCTTCAGCACGCGCTCTACATCGCCGCCGAAGTCGGCGTGGCCCGGCGTGTCGAGGATGTTGATCTTGTAGTCGCCGTAGCGCACGGACGTGTTCTTCGCCATGATGGTGATGCCACGCTCGCGCTCCAGGTCCATCGAGTCCATGACCCGATCCCTGACCTGCTCGTTCTCGCGGAACGTGCCGGCCTGCCGGAGCATGGCGTCAACGAGCGTGGTCTTGCCATGATCGACGTGCGCGATGATGGCGATGTTGCGGATGTCGCTTCTCTCTTCAGTCATAACTCCCCCGCACAGTCCGGGCCTGCCGATTTAAGCCTCCGTTTGCGAAACGGTGATGATAGCACGCGGCGCGGGGAATGGCCCGTCGGCCGAGGGCGCGTATCCCCGTTTCTGGCAGGTTTTACGAGGGCTTCGGCGTGATTCGGGTCGGGCGGCCCGCGCGTTGCGGCGGCTCAGAAAGCGCGGGTCTGGCGCAGGGCTTCGTATAGGACTACGGCGACGGCCGTCGCGAGGTTGAGGCTGCGGACGCGCGGGTTCCTCATCGGGATGCGGACGCAGTTCGGCCAGTTCTCGCTGAGCACTTCTTCCGGCAGCCCCGCAGTCTCGCGCCCGAAGACGAGGCAGTCGGACTCGGTGTAACGCCAGTCCGTGTAAGGCCGCGACGCTTTGGTGGTGAGATAGACGAAGCGCGCCGGGGCGACGGCGGCGCGCAGCCCAGCGAGGTCGCGGTGGCGGTGCAGCTCGACCTCGGGCCAGTAGTCGAGGCCGGCGCGGCGCACGGCCCGCGCGTCGAGCCGGAAGCCCGGCTGCCCGACCACATGCAGCGGCACGCCCGCGGCCGCGCACAGACGCGCGACGTTGCCCGTGTTCGGCGGTATCTCTGGCTCGACGAGCGCGACGCGGAGCATGAAGAAGCTGTCAGCTATTAGCTATTAGCTGTTAGCAAGAACTTGAGAAGGTGTTGAGCTGCGATTTCAAAGGAGCGGCGGCGATGACGTTTGCATTTACTGCCTTGGCTAAAAGCCAACAGCTAATCGCTAACAGCTAAAAAAACTTGGACGGCGTTGCGTGTTAGGCATCCGCCGTCCAGCTTGATGGTCTTCGGTGAAGACCGCAGAGGTTTGTGTGCGCCAGTGGAGTCGGTCGCTTTACCCCTGGTCGGGAAGTTACCGCTTCTTCGAGCCGCCCTTCTTGGCGCCGCCCTTCTTCGCGCCGCCGCCCTTCTTGGCGCCGCCGCCCTTCTTCGCTCCGCCCTTCTTGGAACCGCCAGCTTTCTTTGTTGCCATAGGTCTCGTTGCTCCTTTTCAGTTTCGTGTGGGTTGGTTTCTCACCACAAGATACTGTGTCTGTTTTTGTCTTGTGGCCTAGAGTAAACGGCGCACAACATGTTGGACTTATAAACACAATGAAATGAGATGTCAACACTTTTGTTTTCACCAGATCAAATTTTTCGCGAGACGCTCCGCTGCGCCGAGACACAGCTAGTCGCCGCCAGGTGATCGGACGGGTGATCGGAGATGCGAGTTAGAAGAAGAGGAGCGTGCCCCGTGATGGCGTGCGGTGGGGTTGTTGAGAGGGGGCGCGCGAGTCAGCGGTAGAGCGGCGTGAAGACCCAGCGGTCGTGGCGCTCGACGCCGTAGTAGTGGAGCACGGACTTGCGGCGGCTGCGGCTCGCCACGCCGATGAACGGGCCGCTCACGTTCGACTCGTTGTCTTCGCCGCCCGGCGGCTCTTCCTCGTCGTCGTTCTTGAGATCGACCAGCCCGGTGACGGCCTGCTGCGGCTGCGCGCCCATGAAGCCGGGGTAGATGCGCGCGGTCGGGAGCGTGCCGCCGTTGTACTTCGTGAGGGCGACGACGAAGTCGGAGAAGACGCGGTCGTTCTGGCGGACGAGCTTCCACTCGCCGTCGCGGGTGGTCGCGAGCGGGTCGCGCGCGGCGGATTTGCGGAGCGGGTAGATGGTCTTGAACGATCCCGGCGGGGTGTAGCCGTTGAGGAGCTCGTCCATGCTCGTCGGGAGCCGGCCCATGCCACGCGTGTACTGGTAGATGGCCGCGGCCACCTCCTCGCCGCGCGCGATAGACTCCTTCTCCAGCTCGCGCTGCGCCTGCTGCTGCATGCGCGGCGCGGCCGAGGTGACGACGATGGCGATGATCGCCATCACGGCGAGCAGCGCGACGAGCGCGTAGCCGCGCTCGCCCGCGGGCGCGGCCGTCAAATGTCGGGAGCGGGTCATCACGGCTCGTCGTCGTCGCCGCCGGCCGGCGGCTGCGGCTGGGGCGGCACGCGCCCGGCCGGGCCTGAGGGGGCGTTCGCGGCGCGCGCCTCGGAGAAGGGGACGGTGTGCTTGATCTTGAGCTGCGTGTCCTCGAACTCGACGGCGCGCTCGGAGATGTTTATGACTTTGAAGCGGCCTGAGACGAGTTCGCCGCGCTGCACCGTGATCAGGTCGTTCGACTGATTCGGCTTAAGCACGGCGCGGTCGCGCGCGTAACGCTTGTCGCCGAAGAGGCCGATGAAGGTGACCTGCGGGGTGGGCGGGGCCATCACGTTGATGGTCGCCGTGTTGGAGTAGAGCGAGCCGTCGGGCGTGCGCACGGCCACGGTGCGCGCGCCCTGCGCACCGATGAGCGCGGACGGAACCTGTGCGGAGAGCTGCTGCGGGCCGCGGAACGTGGTCTGCAACTCCTGCCCGTCGAGGAAGACGCGCGACTCGGGCGTGAACTTCTCGCCGGAGACTTCGAGCGCGAAGTCGCCCGTCCGCGCGAAGACATTGACGGGCGAGACCGTGTTGACGGTGAGCGGGGGCGGGGGCGGGGGCGTCGGCGTCGGCTCGACAGACACGACCGGGGTCGCCACAGGCCTCACGACGACGGGCGGGAAGGCGAAGATGTTGCGCGCCGCGTCGGGGCCGCTGTAGGCGGCGGGTATGACGGGCGGCAGCGGGTTCGGCATCGCGAGCGTCGGGTCTTCGACTTCGGCCGGGCCGTTCGGGCCCGTGCCAGATACTCCGGGCCGGGGCGGCGGGGGCTTTGGGCGGGTGGCCGGGCGCGAGTCGCCGCCGAAGAACATGCGGAGCAGCAGGACGAGCGCGACGAGCGGGAGCACGAGCGCGACTATCGTCTTGTTGCGTTCCGCCGGTGTTTTGCCTTCGAAGAGTCCCATGAAAATCTCGCGCGCCCTCAACTCACTGAGACGCGCCGCCGCCCGCCGCGGTTGCGCCGTCGGACGGCTGCGCGCCGCCGCGGCGGAAGTAGGCCGACATGTCGAGGCGCAGCGTGACGAGCGCGCCGCGCGCGGCGGCGTCGGCCCCCGTCTCGTTGATGCCTTCGAGCTGGATGCCGTTGATGACGACGAAGCGGCGGCTGCGCTCCAGGTCGCGTATGAAGCGGCGGGCGTTGGCGTAAGAGCCTTCGATGTTGAGCGTGATGTCGGTCGAGGGGAAGATGTTCTGGCGGCGGCGCGCGACGCCCGACAGGTTCGCCGCGGCGGCCTGTTGCTGCTGCTGATTCCGCGCCTGCTCGTCCTGGTGGACGAAGGAGAACTGCGCGCGGGCCAGCCCGTTGCGGCGCGGCTTTTCTGTCAGCTCCTCGTAGAGCGAGTTGATGCTCGCCTCGCGCGGCGCGAGCGCGCCGGTCTCGAACTGTTCGAGGCTGCGGACGATCTCGGAGACGCGGTCGCCGGCGCTCAGGCGCGTGTCGCGGTTCTCGGTCGCCGTTCGGATCTGCGTCTGCAACTGCGAGCGTTCCGTTTCGAGGTTGGCGAGGCTCATGCGCGCGGGGACGAGCAGCAGGAAGTATGAGGCCGCCGCGACGGCGAGGAGCGCGCACGCGGCGACGAGCGCGACCACTTCGGGCAGGCCCACCATCCCCGTGCGGTGCTGGCCGCGGAAGCGCGCGAGCCGCTCCTGCAACTGCCTCCGCGCCTCCGCGCCGCGCCGCGCCGGCTGCGCGTGCTGCTGCTGAGCGCCGTTCGTGTTCGCCTCCCTACTCATCGCGCCTCCGCCCTCTCGTCCGCCGCGGCGGTCGCCGCGCCGCCGGCGCGGCCCGCCGTGTCGTCGCCCGGCGCGGCGGCCGGCCTGCCCACGCCCGGCGTGTAGCGCACGCGCAGCGTGGACTCGACGCCGCTCCCGCCGCGCGTCTCCGGCGTCATCGTCAGCATGTCGGCGGCGAAGATGCCCGTGCGCGCCAGGTCTGAGATCAGGCGGTTCACGTCGGAAGCGGACTTGCCGACGACGGCCAGCTCAAGCTCTGCGCGCGTGCGCCCGCTGCTGGCGTCGATGTCGCGCACGGTGATGCGCGAGACTTTCACCGCCGGGTGGAGCGTGGATTCGAGGTCGGCGAGCAGGCGCGACCAGGAGAAGTTCTTGCGGCCCGTGATGTGGTGCGCGGCTTCGAGCGTGCGGCGCTGCTCCTCCGTCAGCATGTTGTTGACCGTCTCGGCCTGCGCGCGCAGCGCGTCGCGCTCCGTTCGCAGGCCGCGCACGTCCCGCTCGACCGCCGCGGCGCGCTCGCGCGTGCGGCGGTACTCGCCGAACGTGAAGACCATCGCCGCCGCCGAGACGAGCGCGATGATGGCCGCCAGCGTCCATGGGAGCGTGCGGTTTCGGAATGGCTGACTGGCGAGGTTGAGGTGCTCGATCACTTTCGCCTTTAAAGTTTGATGCCGCCGGGATTTGCCGCGTCGGGGAGGCGCTTCGGGCTTCAGCATGAAGCATAACCCCGCGCCGCGCGGGGCGCAACCGACCGGCCGCCGGCACGTCCCGGAGTTACACGCCGCGGGGCGCGGCGAGTTTCAGAAACTGAGATGTCCGCGCGCGGCGGACAAATCTGTCGGGGGTGATGTCAGTCGTCCTTTGTCAGTTGTCAGTTGTTCGTGCCGGGTCAGCCGTCCCTTTTAGGCGCACGCCATAAGCCCGTGCGGCTCAGACGACGGACGACTGACCACGGACAACTGACCATCTTTTACCGCTCTTCGCCGGCGCGGGGCGGGAGGTCGCGGCGCGGGTCCGCGCCGGGCGAGTAGCATAAGGCGCTGACGCGGTTACGGCCCTGCTGCTTGGCGTGGTAGAGCGCCGTGTCGGCCAGCTCCATCAGCTCGATGGGGTCGCGCGCGTCCTGCGGGTAGGCGGCGACGCCGATGCTGATCGTGATCCGGAGCGTGCGCTGCCCCTCGTCGGCGGGCGACGCGAGGCGCGTGGCCGAGAAGAGGTGCGACTCGATGGAGGAGCGGACGCGCTCGGCCGCCACCAGCGCCTGCGCGCAGTCGGCTTCGAGGAGGAAGGCCGCGAACTCCTCGCCGCCGAAGCGCGCGGCCACGTCGCCCGCGCGGAGCGCCCGCGTGATGATGCCGCCGACCTCTTCGAGCGTCTGGCTCCCGACCAGGTGGCCGTGAGTGTCGTTGACCTGCTTGAAGTGATCCAAATCCATCATCAGGACGCAGAAGGGTTTCCTTTCGACCTCGGCGCGCGCGGCCTCGCGCCGCAGCTCCGAGATGAAGGACTTGGAGGTGAGCAGGCCCGTCAGCTCGTCGTGCGCGAGCAGGCGGTGAATCTGGCGCTGGAACTCGCGGTCGATGTCGTCGAGCATGGCGAAGCGGATCAGGTGCTCGCCGATGGTCAGCTTGTCGCCGTCTTCGAGGGTGGCCTCCGAGACCGTGCGGCCGTTGAGGAGCGTGCCGTTCGTCGAGTTGAGATCGGTGAGGCGGTAGCGGGCCGCGCCCGTCAGCGGGTCGTGCTCGACGCGTATGCGCGCGTGCAGGCGCGAGGCGCGGGCGTCGTTGATGCGCACGTCGGCTTCGAGCGCGCGCCCCAGCGTCACCTCGTCGCGCTCCAGAGGGATCGGCGCGCCCAGTTGCTCGCCGCGCAGGAAGACGAGCGCGGGCCGCCGCTCCTGCGCCGAAGCGTCCGCGCGCACGGGTACAGTCTGGTGAACCTGCTCCTCGGGCATCGTCAAGTCGCGGGCCTGTGCGGAACTTCCGCGGGCGTAGTCTCTTCGTCTCTGCGCCCGAATCTTAACGCGCCCGCGCGCCGCGGCAAAGCACTTGCGGGCGGCGACGCGAAGCACGGGGCGGGCGGCGGCGGCGGGCCGTCTTGTGAGCGCCTGCGCCTTGCTCCTATAATTCGCGCAGACGATAAAGAAGACGGGACAGACCGGCCGCCGCTCCGGAGGGCGCGCGTCGCGCGGGACGCGGCCGACTTTAGCCGAGGAGTGACCCCAGGTTTGCAGCAGGACGAAGCCACGACACAGACCGCCGCAGCCGCCTCGCCGTGCGCCCCGCACCCGCTCTCGGTCGAGCGCGTCTCCGCGGCGCGTCTGCCGACCGACTTCGGCGACTTCCAGATCGCCGGCTACCGCTCGCTCACCACGGGCGAGGAGTTCGTCGCCCTCTTCAAAGGCGACCTCCGCACGGACGAGCCTACCCTGGTGCGCATCCACTCCCAATGCCTGACGGGCGACGTGTTCGCCTCCCGGAAGTGCGACTGCGGGCCGCAGCTCCACCGCGCGCTCGCGCTGATCGAGACGGAGGGGCGCGGCGCAATCGTCTATCAGCTACAGGAGGGGCGCGGCATCGGCATCATCAACAAGATTCGCGCCTACGCGCTTCAGGATGAAGGCGCGGACACGGTCGAGGCCAACGAGCGTCTGGGCCTCGCGGTTGACCTGCGAGAGTACCGGCAGTGCGCCGAGATACTCTTCGATCTCGGCCTGTGCCGCGTCCGCCTGATGTCGAACAACCCTCTGAAGCTGCGCGCGGTCGAGGAGGCCGGCCTCAAGGTGGTCGAGCGCGTGGCCCTCGAAGTCGAGCCGCACGACGCCGCGATGCACTACCTCCGCACCAAGAAGCAGAAGCTCGGCCACCTCTTCGACTCAATCAAGTAGTCCCGCCCGACTTTCCGCAGACTTAATCCATAAAAATCATGCCTCGTCCATGTTTTTGGATTATAATGCGCCACCCTCCGCCCGCCGGTTTCGTTAAAGCCGTGAGTGTCACCGTGTTATTCGCCGATGCTCACAGGGGCCGCGAGGCGGAACGGCAGTTGCCTGAAGGAACCGCGCCCAACTAGAAGACCTGAGGAGGCCGCGACCCAGCGCCGTCCTCGACCCAGCCGGTCGAACGAGCCGGAGACCAGCCTTTCAGGCCCGAGCAATTTGCTTACATAACTGAATCATTCTCCGCGCGAGGATATTCGACGGGGCGCGCCGCTTTTTCTCTCTGGGATGGCTGCGCGGCCGTCGCCGGCTCTGACCCCGGAACCCATTTCCGGGGCCCCCTTTCCATCTAAGCGCCCGGCGGGACACACAGGGGGCACGCCTCCCGCGCCGGCCTTTCCTTGACAACCCAACCTCGGAGGGAACGATGAACAGCAGGCAAATCTCCTTCGGGCGTCGCGCCGTCGCTCTGCTCGGCGCACTCGTCCTCCCCCTACTCGTCTGCGCCGCCGCCAACGCGCAGGGCACGTCCTCCGTGCGCGGCACGGTCAGCGACGCGCAGGGCAACCTCGTCGCGGGCGCGACCGTAACGCTCACCAACACCGAAACCAACGCCGCGCGCACGGTCACGACCAGCGGCGAGGGCGGCTACGCCTTCGAGCTGATTAAGCCCGGCACCTACCGCCTTGAGGCCGAGGCGGCCGGCTTCAAGAAGGGCGTTATCACCGACGTGCGCGCACTCGTCGCCAAGCCGACCGAGATCAACGTCGCGCTCGAGGTCGGCGCCGTCACCGAGAGCGTCACGGTCGCCGCCGGCACGGGCGAAGTCCTGCTGAACACGCAGGACGCGACGCTCGGCAACAACTTCGTCGCCCAGCAGATCGCGCAGCTCCCGCTCGAAGCGAGAAACGTCGCCACGCTGCTGACCCTCCAGCCCGGCACCACGCGCAGCGGCTACGTCGCCGGCGCACGCGCCGATCAGGCCAACATCACGCTCGACGGCGTGGACATCAACGAGCAGCAGACCAACCAGATCGGGACCAACACGGCCCAGGGCGGCGCGACGAGCAGCAACACCGACCCTTCGACGAACACCGTGCTGCGTCTCAACTCGGAGGCCGTCGAGGAGTTCCGCGTCGTCACCACCAACGCCAACGCGCAGATGGGCCGCACCTCGGGCGCGCAGATCTCGGTCGTCACCAAGTCGGGCGGCAACGAATTCTCCGGCTCGGCCTTCTGGTTCCACCGCCCCACCATCCTGACGGCCAACGACTTCTTCAACAACCGCGCGGGCGTCGAGCGCCCGTCGCTCATCCGCAACACCTACGGCGCCTCCGTCGGCGGCCCCATCAAGCGCGACAAGCTCTTCTTCTTCTACAGCTACGAGGCGCGCAAGGATCGCAGCCAGAGGAGCGTCGTCCGGCGCGTGCCCCTGCCCAGCCTCGGGCGCGGCGAGCTGCGCTTCGTCAACCCGTCGGGCGGCATCACGACGCTCACCGCCGCGCAGATCGCCACGGCCACCAACGGCCTCGGCGTCAGCCCGGCGGCGCTGTCCGCGCTGGCCGCCGCCGCCGCCCGCTACCCGGCCAACGAGTTCGGCACGGAGGGCGACAGCCCGAACGCCTCGACGCTGCTCAACACGGCGGGCTACCGCTTCAACGTCCCGCTCCCCGTCGATCTCAACTCGCACGTGGCGCGCTTCGACTACAGCCTGACCGACCGCCAGACCGTCTTCGTCCGCGCCAACGCCATCCACGACGTGATCGGCGGCGTGCCGGCCTTCCCCGACACGCCGAGCCCGGACACGTGGTCGCACCCCTCCGGCATCG
This sequence comes from Pyrinomonadaceae bacterium, assembly GCA_035295985.1. Classification (GTDB taxonomy): domain Bacteria; phylum Acidobacteriota; class Blastocatellia; order Pyrinomonadales; family Pyrinomonadaceae; genus JAIVGV01. The sequence goes on from DATHBT010000240.1 coordinate 25,975, forward strand.
CCGTCGGGCACACGTGGACGATCAGCAGCCGCTTCGTCAACAACTTCCACTACGGCCTGACGCGCCAGGCGTTCACCGAGCAGGGCGACGCGTCGAAGAACGAGGTCTACTTCCGCTTCGTCTTCTTCCCCGTGCTCGACTCGCGCACGCTCTCTCGCGTCACGCCCACCCACAACTTCACGAACGACTTCTCGTGGATCGCCGGCGACCACTCGGCGCAGTTCGGCACCAACATCCGCATCATCCGCAACAGGCGCACCTCCTTCACCAACGCCTTCGACACGGCCTACACCAACCCGTCCGCCTATGCCGGGTCGGGATCGATCCTCTCGGACGCGATCAACGGCGTCTCGCCCATCGGCAGCGGCCAGGCCTCGGTCGTCCAGAACGCGCTGGCCGCCCTCCTCGGGCGGCTCTCGACCTACACGGCGCGCTTCACCTTCGACAGGGAAGGCGCGCTCCTCGCGCCCGGCGCGCCCACCGAGCGCGAGTTCGCCACCGAGGAGTACGACTTCTACGCGCAGGACACCTGGAAGCTGCGCCGGAACCTGACGCTGACCTACGGGCTGCGCTACGGCCTGAGCATGCCGATCTACGAGACGCAGGGGTACGAGACCAAGCCGAACATCCCGCTCTCCGAGTACTTCCGCCGCCGCATCGCGGCCTCGGAGCGGGGCCAGAACTACATCGAGCCGCTCGTGGTCGATCTCTCAGGCCCGGCCAACAACCGCGACACGATGTACCCGCTCGACAAGAACAACTTCCAGCCCCGCGTCGGCGTCGCCTGGTCGCCCCACTTTAACAGCGGCTTCCTCGGCGCCCTCTTCGGCGGCGAGGAGAACTCGGTCATCCGCGGCGGCTTCGCCATGACCAACGACTACATCGGGCAGCAGCTCGCCACGCGCTTCGACTCGGTCAACTCGCTCGGCTTCTCTTCGAGCCAGACGAGCCCGTTCAACTTCTGCAACTTCACCACGCGCATCTGCCCGGCCTTCACCAGCTTCACGCAGGACGTGCGCGGCCTGCCGCGCATCACCCCGCCCACCTCCCTCACCTTCCCGCAGCAGCAGCCGCCCGACAACTCCTTACGCATCGAGACCTCGCTCGACTCGGAGATCATCTCGCCCACCAGCTACAGCTGGAACCTGACGTGGGAGCGCAAGCTGCCGAAGGGGCTCGTGGTCCAGATGTCATACATCGGGCGCGACGCCAAAGACCTGCTCGCCTCGCGCGACGTGATGATGCCGAACAACCTCCGCGACCCGCAGTCGGGGATGGACTGGTACACGGCCGCGGGCGCGCTCGAAGACATCCGGCGCAACCTCGCCGCGCAGGGCATCACCGCTTCCTCGCCGCGCGCGGCGCAGATAGCGGCCATTAGTGCCATCGGCCCGATCCCCTACTTCGAGAACCTGTTCGGCAACATCCCCGGCCTTAACACGACGCTGTGCGGGTCGCGCGGCGCGACCCTGACGACCGCCACGCAGGCTGTCCTCTGCGACGCCCTCGTCTTCAACCGCAACGACTGGGTGACGACTCAGGCCGAGCTCGACCTCGCCCTGCTCGACGCGGGCCGCGGGCAGCTCTTCTACCAGCCGCAGTACGGGGCGCTCTCGTCCTTCTCGACCATCGCCAACTCCATCTACCACGCCGGCACGCTCTCCGTCCGCGAGCGCTTCGGCGAGAAGCTCTACCTCGACTTCAACTACACCTTCTCGAAGTCGATGGACGACGCCTCGGGCCTCCAGACCTCCGGCGGCTACGGCTCGGCGTTCATCACCAACCCCTTGCGCCAGCGCGACAACTACTCGGTCTCCGACTTCGACGTGCGCCACATCATCAACGTCAACGGCGTCTACCAGCTCCCGTTCGGGCGCGGGCAGGCGTTCCTCTCCGACGCGAACGGCCTCGTCCAGAACGTGCTCGGCGGCTGGCAGCTCACCGGCATCATGCGCTGGAACTCGGGGCTGCCCATCTCCGTGCCGTTCGACGCCGCCACCTGGGCGACGAACTGGAACGTCCAGTCGTGGGGCGTGAGGACGCGCCCGCTCGAGGCGTGCGTGGCTACCCCCCCCAACGGGGGCGCGCCCGCGCTCTTCGGCTGCAACCTCGCGGAGGCCTACCAGAGCCTGCGCAGCGCGAAGCCCGGCGAGACCGGCGACCGCAACGCCCTGCGGCTGCCCGGCTACTTCGTCGTGGACATGGGCCTCGGCAAGTCGTTCGTGATGCCCTGGAGCGAGGGGCACAAGCTGCAACTGCGCTTCGAGGCTTTCAACGTGACGAACACGCAGCGGATGGGCAACCTCGTCGGCGGGCGCACCGGCTACGGCATCGTGGTCGATCCGTTCACCGCCACGCCCCCGCCCAACTGGTCGGCCTTCGGCACGATCCAGGGCGAGCGGCGAGTCATGCAGTTCGGGTTCCGCTACCAGTTCTGACGGGCGGCCCCGGGCCCCGCTCACTTTGAAAACCGCGGGCCGGGGCGGCCGTCGCCCCGGCCCGCGGTTTTCCGAACGCCGGCCTTTTATCGCCCGCCCTCAAAACGTGGCGGTAGGATGCGACCGCATCACGCGCCGTCTGGGGGCGCGCCGCAGGGTCGCCGAGGAGTTTTAATCATGCCGCACCGTTGCGAACGCCCGCGCCGCCGCGCGGCCTCCGTCGCCGCGCTCGTGCTCCTTGCGTCGTTCATCTTCTACCCCCCCGCCGCCCGCGCGCAGGTGACCCGCGGGCAGCACACGCTCTACGGCGACTTCAAGGTTGACGAGAGCCGGGCCGTGGGGATGGTGCCTATCTCCTTCGACATCCTCCTCTACACGGAGACCGGACTCGTCGTCGAGCGACAGTCTATCGGGGTCAACAGCCGCTTCCGCTTCATCAACCTGGTCAACGGCGTTTACGACATCGCCGTCGAGGTCGAGGGGCGCGAGGTGGCGCGCACGCGCGTCAACATCTTCTCGCTATACAAGAACGACTTCCGCCAGGACATCGCGCTCGCGTGGAGCGCCCCGCCCGGCGGCCCTCGCCCCGGCACCGTCGACGCCTCCGCCGCCTACAGGCGCGGCCCGGCTAATCAGCAACTCTTCGAGCGCGCCGACAGCGCCGCCGGGAAGAAGGATTACGAAGGGGCCGCCGCGCTGCTGCGCAAGCTCGTCGAGGCCGACCCGGCGGACTACCCCGCGTGGACGGAATTGGGGACAATGAATTACGCGATGGGCGAGGCCGAGGCGGCCGAAGACGCCTACCTGCGCGCGCTCAAGGAGAAGCCCGATTTCTTACGCGCCGCCATCAACCTCGGGCGACTGCGCATCGCCATGAAGAAGTTCGAGCCGGCCATCGAGGTGCTCGCCGCCGCGGCGGAGAAACACCCGCGGTCTGCGGACGCCAACCTCCTGCTCGGCGAGGCCTACCTGCAAGTCAGGAAGGGATCGAAGGCCGTTCCCCACTTGAACGAGGCCGCGCGCCTCGGCCGCCCGGAGGCGCACCTGCGCCTCGCCACGCTCTACAACGCCGCCGGGCTGAAGGATCGCGCCGCCGCGGAGTACGAGCAGCTACTCTCCAAAGAGCCGAAGCACCCGGAGCGGGAGAGGCTGCTCCGCTACATCGCGGAGAACAAGAAGCGTTGAGCGCGCCGGCCGACCCCGCCAACTCGCCCCGCGCCGGCCGGAAAAGAGTCGGGAGAAATCAGGTGTCCGTAAACGCGCCTTCATTCCTGCCGAGGTACGCGCCCGCGGCGCTCTGCGTGCTCGCCTTCTGCGCCGCGGCCCAGGCGAAGGAGACGCGCTATCTGACGGGGAGCGCGGCGGACGTGCGGCCCCGCCTGCACGGCCCGGCCTACGACCTGGCGGGCGGCGGGCCGGACGTGGCCGCCGCGCTTCAGTGGCTCATCGACCGCGTGCGCGGCTGCGAGTCCTGCGACGTGAAGCTCGACGTGGTCGTCCTGCGCGCCTCGGGCGCGGAGGGCTATAACGATTTCATCTACAAGATGAACGGGGTCGATTCGGTCGAGACGCTCGTCATCAAGTCGCGCGAGGACGCTGACACCGAGGCCGTGGGCCGGACGGTCGAGCGCGCCGAGGTGGTCTTCTTCGCGGGCGGCGATCAGTGCAACTACGTCAAATTCTTCAAGGGCACGCGGGTCGAGCGCGGGGTCGAACGCGTGCACGCGCGTGGCGGCGGGGTGGGCGGCACGAGCGCCGGTTTAGCCATCCTCGGCGACGTGGCCTACGACGCCTGCTCGGGCGGGAGCGCGCAGTCGGCCAAGGCGCTGCGCAACCCCTACCACGCCGACATCTCGTTCACCTACGACCTCTTCGACTTCCCCGCCCTGCGCGGCACGATCACCGACACGCACTTCGTCGAGCGCGACCGCATGGGGCGGCTCCTCGCCTTCATCGCGCGCCAGCTCCGCGACCGAAAGTACAAATCGATCCTCGGCCTCGCCGTCGAGCGCGAGACCTCCGTCGTCGTTGACAAGCGGGGGCTGGCGCTCGTCCTCGGCAAAGGCCCCGCCTACTTCGTCCTCGGCGATCACCGGCCGGAGGTGTGCGAGCCGGGCCTGCCTCTCACCTACACGGGCTACAAAGTCTGGAAGGTCGCGAGCGGCGCGACGTTCGATCTGGGGAACAGGCCGAAGGCGGGCCACTACACGGTCAGCGTCCGCGACGGCAAAATCCTCTCCGACCCTTATCAAAGTGAGCGGTGAGCAGTCAGGAGAAGAGCGACAGCGTGCTCTGTCTTGACTGCCTTCTGCCTTCTGCTTTCTGCCTTCTGCTCACTGCTTACTGCTCACCACTCACCCCCCTGTGCTAGACTCCCGCAACGTGAGCGAGCGCATCTACCGCGACCCCGTCCACAACATCATCCGGCTGCGCGCCGACACGCGCGAGGGCCGACTGATGATCGCGCTCGTTGACGCGGCCGAGTTCCAGCGCCTGCGCCGCATCAAGCAGCTCGGCCTCGCGCTCTTCACCTACCAGGGCGCGGAGCACTCGCGCTTCACACACAGCTTAGGCGTCCTCCACCTCATCACGCGCGTCCTCGACAAGCTCTCCGAGTCTTACCAGATCGACGAAGAGGATCGCGCCGCCGCCCGCGCCGCCGCACTCCTCCACGACATCGGCCACGGGTCGTTTTCGCACGTCATGGAGAGCGTCCTCGGCTTCCACCACGAGGCGTGGACGATCCGCGCCGTGCTGGACGAGTCCACGGAAGTCAACCAGGTTCTGCGCGACTACTCGCCCAACCTCCCCGGCCGCGTCGCCGAGATCATCGGCGGCACTTTCCGGCCCGCCTACCTCGCGCAGCTCGTCTCCTCGCAGCTCGACTGCGACCGGATGGACTACCTGCTGCGCGACTCGCTGATGACCGGCGCGAAGTATGGCATCTTCGACCTCGAATGGATCGTCAACGCGCTCGCCGTGGACGAAGAGTCCGACCGCCTCTACGTGACCGCGCGCGGCCTCTACGCGGTCGAGGAGTATTTGCAGGCGCGCTACTACATGTTCCGGCAGGTCTATTTCCACCGCACGCTGCGGTCGGCCGAGGCCGTGCTGCGCTCGGTGCTGCGCCGCGCGCTGGAACTGACGGCGGCGGGCGAGCGCGTCTGGTGCGCGCCGGGGACGGCCTTCGAGAAGGTCTTGCGGCGCGAGCCGCTCGCGCTCGCGGATCACCTGGAGATGGACGACTCCGACGTGCTCTTCCACCTCAAGCAGTGGCAGCGCGCCGCCGATCCCCTCATGAAAGACCTGGCGCGCCGCTTCGTCGGCCGCCGCCTGTTCAAGGCCGTCGATCTCGACATGCCGGAACCGGAGCGCGCCGGCTTCATCAATGCGGCCCGCGCCTGCGTAGAGCGCGCAGGCTTCGACCCGCGCTACTACTTCGTCGAGGATCACGCGGGCGACGTGCCCTACTACAACTACTACACGGCCGGGGGCGGCGCGGACGCGAAGGCGCGCATCTACGTCGAGGACGGCTACGCGCGCCCGCGCGTGCGCGAAATCAGCGAGGTGAGCGAGGCCGTGCGCGGCCTCCAGCGCGGCTACGAGCTGCACCGCATCTGCTTCCCGCCCGAAGTGAAGGCGGAGGTTTACGCCCTCTACCACGGCACGACGCACGCCGCCCGCGCAACCTCGGACGGCGCGGATTAACTATTCACCTCCCGCGACGTTTGTAGGGGCAGGGCTTGTCCCTGCCCGCAAGCGGCCGGCAGGCCGCTGACAAAGTTGCGCATACTTTCAAGGCGGGATCGGCCTTAACCCGGCGTTCGCGCTTCCGCGCTCAACGGGCAGGGACAAGCCCTGCCCCTACAATTCTGATGACGTTCTCTCGCCCCCTCATCGCCATCGCCTTCGTCGTGCTCTGCGCGCTGACGGCCCGCGCCGTGCCGCGCGCGACTACGGTCGCCGTGCTCAACTTCGGCGACTCCGACGCAGGCCGGCGCGCGGCCGACGAGATGTGGGGCGCGTTGAAGGTTGAAGAAGAGGGCGCGGGCTTCCGTCTGACGAGCCGTGGCGCGGCGCGGGCGGCGGCGAAGGGCGCGGGCTACGCGGGGTCGCTCAACCTCTCGCTCGAAGAGGCGCGCGATCTCTCGGCCGCCCTGGGGTGCGACTTCTTCTTCACCGGCGCGGCCGACACCGTCCCGCGCCAGCCCGCGGGCCGCCCCGTCCATTACGAGTCTTACGCCTCCGTCTTCCTCGTCAGCGCCTTCACCGGCCGCCTCGTCCTGTGGGAGCACCTGAGCGCCGAAAGCCCGACGGCCGCCGAGGCCGAGAAGTCTCTGGCCGCTCAACTCCGCGCCCGCGCCGCCGACTACGTCAAGGCTTTCAGCGCCGCGCGCGCGAACGAGCGCGCCGAGCACCGGATCGCAATCGAGCGCGACACGCCCGTCATCGAAGAGGTGCCGGCCGAGGATGCCCCCGAAGCCAAAAGCTTCCGCGTGCCGCTGCCCTACCGGCGGCTCCGCCCCGAATACACCGAGGCCGCGTCGCGCGTGAACGCCGAGGCGTCGGTTGACGCGCTCGTCGAGCTGGACGAAGAGGGCGAAGTCCGCTCGGTCGAGATCGTGCGCTGGGCCGGCTACGGGCTGGACGAGTCGGTCGCGCGCACGGTCAGGCAGATGCACTTCCGCGCGGCGCTGCGCGACGGCAAGCCCGTTCCGGTGCGCGCCCTGCTGCGCTATAATTTCCGCCGCCCGAAGTAGCGACGCGGAGGAGGGGTGACGGGGTGACGCGGCGACAGACTACAAGACCGACGAACCGCACGCGCGCCCTCCGCCTGTTCATTCTTTGCTCACTCTTCGCGCTCGTCCAACTTCTCGCGTCTCACCCCGTCTCGCCGTCTTCGATCCCCCGCGTCCCCGCGTGCCCCGCCGCCCGCGTCACCCCCGGCGACGCGGCGCTCTCGACCGACTCGGCCGAAGGCCGCACCGCCGTCTTCGACGAGGTGTGGCGCACGGTGGGCGAGCGTTACTACGACCCCTCGATGCACGGCATCGACTGGGGTGCCGAACGGCTGCGCTGGCGACCCCTCGCCGCAGCCGCGCCGAACCGCTCGGAGTTCTACGCCGTCCTGCGCCGCATGCTCGCCACGCTGCGCGACGCGCACACGCGCGTCTTCGCGCCCGAAGAGCGTTCGGAGTGGCACCGGCCCGTGTTTACGAGCGTCGGCGTCTTCGTGCGCGAGATCGAGGGGCAACTGGTCGTCACGCACGTAGAGCGAAAGTCAGACGCCGAGCGCGCCGGAATACGCGCGGGCGACGTGCTCATCGCCGTGGACGGCGAGCCGGCCGGCCGCCTGCTCGCGCGCCGCCTGGGCGAGTCGCCGCCCTCCTCGTCCCGCCTGTCCGCCTCGACGGCCGCAGCCGCCCGCCTCTTCGACGGCCCGCGCGACTCGGAAGTTGTGCTCACATTCGCCGGCCGCGACGGCGCGCGCGACGCGAAGTCGGCGACCCTGCGGCGGACGCTGCAAACGCGCACGCCCGCCCTGAGCGTCCGCCGCGCGGGCGGCGGCGTCGCCGTCGTGCACTTCAACTTCTTCACGCAGGAGATCGCCGTCGAGCTGATGCGCACGCTCCGCTCGCGCGCCGAACTGCGCGACGCGGCGGGCCTCATCATAGACCTGCGCGACAACGGCGGCGGCGACGCCGAGGCGATGATCGACATGGCCTCGGCCTTCCTTCCCGCCGGCACGCCCTTGGGACGCTTCTCCGACCGCGCGGGCGTCGTGGCCGCCGCACCGCAGACCCGCCGCGCGATGCTGCTCGCGGCCGACGCGGTCGCCTCCTACGAAGGGCCGGTCGCAGTGCTCGTGGGGCCGCGCACGGCGAGCGCGGCGGAGATTTTTGCCGCCGCCTTGCAGGAGCGCGGGCGCGCGCGCGTCTTCGGCGAACGCACATGCGGCTGCGTCCTCGCCATCCGCCGCCGCCAGCCGCTCCC
>DATHBT010000241.1:0-24102 GCA_035295985.1 Pyrinomonadaceae bacterium
GCTGCTCGGGCGCGCCGACGGCGTCGGCGTCCTCTCCTCGGAGGAGATGTCGAACTTCGTCGGCGCGGGCGTCGAGGGGCGGAAGGTCTTCGTCGTCAAGAACGTCGTCGAGCGGGAGTTCCCCCCGGCGGCCGGCGGGGCGCTCGCCGCGCGCTTCGGGTTCGACGCGGGCGCGCCCGTCCTGCTCTTCATCGCGCGCTTCATCCCGGCCAAGGGTCTGCTCGACGTAGTCCGCGCCTGCCGAATCCTGCGCGACCGCGGCCAGCGCTTCGCGCTCCTCTGCGTCGGCGACGGCCCCGCGCGCGCGGGGGCGGAGGCCGAGGTGTTAAGGCTCGGCCTCGCCGAACGTGTGCGCTTCTGCGGCTACGTCCCCGAAGCCGAGACCGGCGAGTTCTACATCGGGAGCACGATGCTCGTCTTCCCCACCTACCATTACGAGGGCTTCCCGATGGTCGTCTTCTACGCGCTCGCGGCGGGCCTGCCGGTCGTCACCACGCGCATCCGCGCCGCCGGCGACTACCTTAAGGAACCCGACAACTGCCTATGGGCCGGGCCGCGCGATCCGGCGGCGCTCGCGGAAAAAATCATGCGCCTTCTACACAACGCCGAGTTGCGCCGGCGCATGAGCGAGAACAACCGCGCGCTCGCGCGCCGCTTCGACGCCGAGACGGTGGCGGCCGAGTATCTGGACGTGTACCGGCGCGTCGCCGGCTGAGGCGCGACAGGCGGCTGGCCGCCGGCCCCGACGCATGGAAGTTCTCCAAAGCTTGTCGGCGACCCGGCAGACTTCCGCCGCCGGGTCGCAGATCGAGCAGGCACAGGAACAGGCGCAGGATGATAGCGCCCGGCCCGCCGGCCGGAACCCGTCACACGTCCCCCGGCGTGGCTCCCCGCGAGCGCCGCCGGCCCCACCGCTTGTCGCGGCCCGCGGGCGGCGAATATATTACTCGTCCTTGCAAGACTTAATGATGAATGCCGAAGAGAGGACGGAAGCGGCGACTCCTCGGGGATGAAGCAGATTCTTCAGAACTACCGGACGGGCGAGGTGACGGTGGCGGACGTGCCGCCGCCCGCAGCCCTTCCGGGGCGCGTGCTCGTCCGCACCGCCGCCTCGCTCATCAGTGCGGGCACGGAGCGCATGGCGGTGGGGCTGGGCAAGAAGAGCCTTCTGGGGAAGGCGCGCGAGCGGCCCGACCTGGTGCGGCAGGTGGTGCGGAAGGCGCAGGCCGAGGGGCTGCAAAACACCCTGACGGCGGTGCGCGCCAAGCTCGAAGCCTCGAACGCGCTCGGCTACAGCGCGGCGGGCGTCGTCGTCGGCGTGGGCGAAGGCGTGACGGGGTTCGCCGCGGGCGACCGCGTGGCCTGCGCCGGCGCGGGCTTCGCCTCGCACGCCGAGCTGCTCTCGGTCCCGACGAACCTGTGCGTGCGCGTGCCCGACGGGGTCGATGTCGAGGCGGCCTCGTTCGGCACGCTCGGCGCAATCGCCTTGCAGGGCGTGCGCCTCGCCGAGCCGACGCTCGGCGAATCGGTCGCCGTCATAGGACTCGGCCTGCTCGGCCAGTTAACCGTCCAGCTCCTCAAGGCGAACGGCTGCCGCGTCTTCGGCATAGACCTCGACCCCGCGCGCGTCGAGCTGGCGCGAAGGCTCGGGGCGGACGACGGGGCCGTGTCGGGCGGCGGCGCGCGGGAGGCCGTGGTGCGCTGGTCGCGCGGGCGCGGCGCGGACGCGGTGCTGATCACGGCGGCCACCGCGTCGGACGAGCCGGTGGAGTTCGCGGGCGAGGTCTCGCGCCTGAAGGGGCGCGTCGTCGCCGTCGGCCTCGTCGGCATGAACGTCCCGCGCAAGACCTACTACGAGCGTGAGCTGACGCTGCGCGTCTCGATGTCTTACGGGCCGGGCCGCTACGACCCCGAGTACGAGGAGCGCGGGCACGACTACCCCTTCGCCTACGTGCGCTGGACCGAGGGGCGCAACATCGAAGCCTTCCTCGATCTCGTGGCCGCGGGCGGCGTGGACGTGCGCCCGCTCGTCACACACCGCTTCGCAATCGAAGAGGGCGAGCGCGCCTACCGACTGATCGCCGGGGAGACCGGCGAGCCTTACCTCGGCGTCGTCCTCACCTACGACACCGGGCGCGAGCTCGCGCGCCGTGTGGAGAACCGCGGGCGCGCGGCGACTGCTGCGGCGCGCGTGCGCGTCGGACTCGTCGGGGCGGGGAGCTACGCGCAGAAATTCCTGCTGCCGAACTTCAAGTCGGCGGGCGCGGAGTTCGTCTCAGTCGCCACGGCCGCGGGCGTGACGGCGCGCGACGTGGGCGGGAAGTACGACTTCGCGCGCTTCGTGTCGGACGCCGAAGAGGTGATCGGCGACGGCGACGTGAACCTCGTCGTCGTCGCCACGCGCCACGACGCGCACGCCGGGCTGGCGCGCCGCGCCCTCGAAGCGGGCCGACACGTCTTCGTCGAGAAGCCGCTCGCGCTCTCCGACGAGGAGCTCGACTCCGTCCTCGAAGCCGCGCGCCGCTCACCCGGCCGGCTGATGGTCGGCTTCAACCGCCGCTTCTCGCCGCACGCGCGCGCGGCCGCAGAGTTCTTCGCCGCGCGCCGCGCGCCGCTCTCTATTCTCTACCGCGTCAACGCCGGGCGCGTCCCGCGCGGCCACTGGATACAGGACCCGCGCGAGGGCGGCGGCAGGATCGTCGGCGAGGTCTGCCACTTCGTCGATCTGATGCAGTTCCTGACCGGATCGCCCGTCACGCGCGTCTTCGCCGAGCGCGTCGCGGCGCGCGACGCCGAGATTGTCGAGGACGACTCCGTCTTCGTCACGCTGCGCTTCGCCGACGGCTCGAACGGCGCAATCGCCTACCTCGCCGAGGGCGACCGCGCGCTCCCCAAAGAGCGGGTGGAGATTTACGGCGGGGGCAAAACTTTCGTCATCGACGACTTCCGCTCCGCCTCGGCTTACGCCGGCGGGCGCGAGCGGCGCACCCGCCTGCGGGGGCAGGACAAGGGCCAGCGGGACGAGGTGCGCGCCGCCTGCCGCGTCGTGCTCGAAGGCGCGCCCGCGCCCGTCGGCCTCGAAGACCTCGAAGCGACCACCCGCGCCACCTTCCGCATCCTCGAATCGCTGCGGACGGGAGAACCGAAGAGAGTGGCGAGCGAGGAGTGATGAGTTAAAGACAGAAGTTCTTACTAACGGCTGACGCCTACTCACCACTCGTCGCTAAAGTTATGTGCGGCATCGCCGGACTCATCAGCGTTAACCCCGAACGCCGCATCGGCGCGATGCTCAAGGCCATCGAGCACCGCGGGCGCGACGACGAGGGCGTGTGGAGTTCGCCCGCGGCTGACGGCGAGGGGCGGCGCGCGTGTCTGGGGCACAGGCGGCTGTCGATCATAGACACGAGCGAGGGCGGGCACGAGCCGATGGTCTCGGCCGACGGGCGCTTCGTCCTCACGTTCAACGGCGAGATCTACAACTACCGCGAGCTGCGCCGGGAGCTTGTGGGGCGCGGGCGCGAGTTCCGCACCGACTGCGACGCGGAGGTGCTGCTCGCGGCGTTCGCCGAGTGGGGCGAGGCGTGCCTGCCGCGCCTGAACGGGATGTTCGCCTTCGCCGTGTGGGACGAGCGGGAGCGGACGCTGACCGCGGCGCGCGACCGGCTCGGGATCAAGCCCTTCTGCTACGCGACGCCGGGGCGGGGCGGCGGCGAGTCGTTCGTCTTCGCCTCCGAGGTCAAGGCGATCCTGGCGAGCGGGCTCGTCGGGCGCGCGCTGAACGTCGAGGGCCTTCACCAGCAGCTCACCTTCCTCTGGACGCCCGACCCGCACACGCTCTTCCGCGGCGTGAAGAGGCTGCTGCCCGGACACCTCCTCACCTGGCGCGACGGGCGCACCGCGCTGCGCGAGTGGTGGGACGTTTCGTTCGACGAGATCGAGGCGGGGCGCGGCGAGGACTGGTGGCGCGAGCGCCTGCTCGAAACCTTCGACCGCGTGGTGCGGATGGAGATGGTCGCGGACGTGCCGCTCGGGTCGTTCCTGTCGGGCGGCGTGGACTCGTCGATGATCCTGGCGGCGATGAGTCGGCACTCCGCGGGGCGCAGGGTCTCGACCTACACCGTCGGCTTCGAGCCGGAAGACCTGCGCTACGACATCATCCCCGACGACGCGCGCTGGGCGCGCCGCGTCGGGAAGCTCTTCGACACCGAGTACCACGAGATCATCCTCAAGCCCGACGTGGCCGCGCTCCTGCCGCGGCTCGTCCATCACATGGAGTCGCCGCTCATCGACTCCGTGCTGAGCAGCTACCTCGTCGCGCGGGCGGCGCGCGAGACCCTGACCGTGCTGCTGTCGGGCATGGGGGGCGACGAGCTTTTCGCCGGCTACCCGCGCCACCTCGCGATGGGGCTGGCGGGCGCGCTCGATCTCATATCGCCTGCGCTGAGGGGGCCGCTCATGCGCACGCTCTCGGCCCGCCTGCCGGGGGGGCTGGCCGGCCCCCTGACCGCGCCGCTGCGTAACGCGAAAAAGTTCGCCGGGAGCGCAGCGCTCGATTTCGAGAGTCGCTACCTCGGCTTCGGCACCTATTTCACGGACGAGGCTAAAGAGCGCCTCTACACGGACGAGCTGCGCGACGCGACGCGCGGCCTGGACGCCTACCGCGAACACCGCCGGTACTTCGCCCGCTCGCGCCGCGCCGCGCCGCTCAACCGTCTCCTCTACGTCGATCTCAAGACGTTCCTCCCGTGCCTCAACCTCGACTACACGGACAAGACCTCGATGGCCGCCACACTCGAAGTGCGCGTACCCTACCTCAACGTCGAGCTGGTCGAGCTGGCCGCGCGGATGCCGCCCGAGCTGAAGCTGAAAGGTCTTCGCAGGAAGTACGTCCTCAAGCGCGCGGCCGAGCGGCTGCTGCCGCGCGAGGTGGTGTGGCGCAAAAAGGCCGGCTTCGGCGCGCCGGTGCGTTCGTGGCTGCGCGGCGCTTTGAAGCCCATGGTCGAGGAGCTGCTGTCGGAGGAGACGGTCAGACGCCGCGGCCTCTTCCGCCCCGCCGAGGTGCGCCGCGTCGTCGAGGCGAACCTGTCGGGCCGCGAGGATTTCAACCTGCAAGTCTTCCAACTGCTGACGCTCGAACTCTGGCATAGGGAGTTTCTTGATTAGGAGTTCCGAGAACCCGCGCGGAATTTGTAGGGGCAGGGACAAGTCCTCTGCCCGCCGCGCGACAGCGCGAACTCAATTTCGGTTTTACTCACTCTTGAAAGCACGCGCTTGTTGATTAGCGTGCTCACGCACGCTACGGGCAGGGACAAGCCCTGCCCCTACGAACTTCGTCTCGGTGTTGAAAGGAAACGCACGATGAAAAGATCGCTGATCGCCGCGACGGCCGCGCTGCTCGTCGCGGGCCTGACGTTGTCTTCGCTCACGGCCGCCGCGCAAGTCTTGAAGTCCGCGCCGTCGGGCGGGACTGACGCGCCGCTGCCGCGTGCCGGGGAAGTCTCGCCGCTGCGCCCCGTCCACACCTATTCAATCGTCGCGCGCGATCAGAAGACGGGCGAGCTGGGCGTGGCCGTGCAGTCGCACTGGTTCTCGGTCGGCACGGTGGTGGCGTGGGCCGAGGCGGGCGTCGGCGCGGTCGCCACGCAGTCGTTCGTCGATCCCAGCTACGGCAAGCTCGGCCTCGACCTGATGCGCGCGGGCCGCGGCGCGCCCGACTCCCTGAAGGCGCTCGTCGCCGGAGACGAGGGGCGCGACGTGCGGCAGGTGGCGATGATCGACTCGGCGGGCCGCGTCTCCGCGCACACGGGCGCGAAGTGCATCGAGGCGGCGGGCCATCACGTCGGAAAGGATTATTCGGTGCAGGCGAACCTGATGCTGAGCGAAAAGGTGTGGCCGGCGATGGCGCAGGCTTTTGAGAAGGCCGAGGGCGACCTGGCGGCGCGCATGCTCGCCGCGCTCGAAGCGGCCGAAGCGGCGGGCGGCGACATACGCGGCAAACAGTCGGCCGCTCTCGTCGTCGTCAGCGGGAAGCCGACGGGGCGCGCGTGGGCCGACCGCCTGTTTGATCTCAGGGTTGACGATCACCCCGAACCTTTGAAAGAGCTGCGCCGGCTCGTCACCTTGCAGCGCGCCTACAACCACATGAACGCGGGCGACCTCGCCGTCGAGCGCAAGGACAACGAGGCGGCCCTCCGGGAATACGGCGCGGCCGAGCGATTAGTGCCCGACAACCTTGAGATGACCTACTGGCACGCCGTCGCGCTCGTCAACATGAACCGCACGGACGAAGCCCTCCCCCTCTTCCGCCGCGTTTTTGTCGCCGACCCCAACTGGCGCACACTCACCCCCCGCCTCGCCAAGTCCGGCCTCATTCCCAACGACCCGAAACTGATCGAGCGCATCGTCGCAGTCGGCAAGTAGGCCACGCCTCTTGCGGCGAGTAGCGGACAAGTTTTGGGTTGATTGTGAAGCGGGGGGCCGGCTCACCACGGAGTCGCTGGGGGCGCGAAGGGGACTCGGAGGATCAAACAACAGCCTGCCTGTTCAGTCCGCACTGCGCTCCCGCCGCGTCCGCCTCACCCGCCCGCGGCCCTTCTCAACTGCTCCTCGATCTCGCGCACGTCGCCGTCACGCTTGCGGTACTCCCTGCGCCCCACGATCTCCTTCGCGTGCGCGAAACACTCCCCGGCCTTCTCGATATGGCCTTGCGCCAAATGCACCCGCGCGGATGCCAGGAGGCAGTCGGCTTCGTGCAACTCCATCCGGTATTTCCTGTCCGACGTGCGGGTGGCGATGTCGCATGCCTCGCTCAGGTGCGCGTGCGCCCGGTCGAATGACCCGTCAACTAGGTGCCACTGCGCCAGCGCCGTCAGCCCGCGCGGCAGGTGAACCACGCGCCCCGCGTGCCGCAGGTAGGTCATCGCGCGATCAAGTGATTTTTTAGCCCCGGCGAATCTCGCGTCGTCGCGGCTGACGGACTTCGCCAACAGCGCCCGCCCGTGCAGCAGGTGGCTCAGGGCCACGTCGATCAGGTTGAACTTCTCCGGCTTAAACCTCTGCGCTTTCAGACTCGCCCCGATGATTTCCAGCGCCTCGTCGTACCTCCCCAGGTGGAGCAGCATGTCGCAGTAGCGGTGGCCCATCGGGTTGTGGAACACGTTCTCGGACGGCGGGGCGGCTTTTTTAATCTCTTCGGCTTCGAGGAAACACGTCTTCGCTTCGTCCCACTCCGCCCTGTGACTGTACACGTCGCCTTTGGTGTTGAGTGCGCTCACGAGCTTGTTGGCGTCTGAACTGTCCCGCGCGAATCGGACGCCCTGCTCGCTGTACCTGAGCGCCTCGGAGAGATCGCCGAGAACAAGGTGGATGCCGGCAAGCGTGTCGGCGTCAATCGAAGCGTACTTGGAAGCCTCTCGCCTGCCTTCCGTGTCCCTAGCCTTCTCCGCGGCCTCGCTGTCGCCCGCGAGGGCCTTCTTCATCGGCCTGATGGCTTCCTTCAGCCTGCCGACCATCCAGAGTCGGTATCCGGCCTGACCGAACAGCAGGGCGTTGTGCGGGTATTCGAGCTTGGTGTCCGGCTCCTCCTCCCAGCCGTTGGGGAAGAAGCAGCGCAGCGCGTCGAGATCGGCGCTGACCGATCCGACGAGCTTGTTCGCGCTGGAAAAACGCTGGCCCTCCTGAATCCGCACGTAGTACACGTTCAAAGCCCCGCGGTGGTAATCGTAGCCGGCGTGGCAGCCGTGGATCACAGCCGCGTAGAGCGGGGCCAACTCGTCCACCGTCCGGGGCGACGCCTCCTCGCCCGCCGTCTTGCGCCTCCTCCTGAACTCGTCGTCGAGTTGTCTGAGATGGTAGAAGAGACGCCTGTTTCCTTCGCGCCAAGCGTCGGGGCATTCGGACTTGAGCCGCTGCCCGAAGTGTTCGCGCACGAGCGGGTGCGCGTCGATCACGCCGGGCTGCTCGGGGTTCACCTCGGCCAGGAGCTTGGCGCGTCGCAGCTTGGCGAGCAACTGTTCGAACCTGTCCTCGCTCAGGTCGGCGAGCTTGTCCGTCAGGCAGGGGACAGGCCCCCTATAGCCGGGGATGCCGGTCGCTTTCCGCACCGCGTCGAAGGATGCGCGGTCGGCGGGCCGGTTGAAGAGGCCGACGATGCTCAGGATGTCGATCAGCTCCGGCTCGTTGGCGAACCATTCCGCGTAAGCGTCCATGACCCGTTTCGCATGGTCGCCGTGTCGCATGTCGGCCTCCAGTGCCCGCACCTCTTTGCGGCGCGCAACGTCTCCGCCGCGGGCGTCGCTGAGGTAGCAGCCGAGGAGTGTCAGCGCGAGCGGGTGACCGCCGAACTCGCCGGACGCCTCCTCCAACTCCTCATCCCTGCCCTTCACACCCAGCTTGCGGAGCAGTTGAGCGCCGGCCCCGCGCGGGAGGTGTTCGAGATCGACGTGGACGTGGGTGCTCCCTTCGAAAGATTCGAGGTTGGCGACGGGGAAGCGCGTGGTGATGACGCACAGGCCGCGGTTGCGCGCGGCGAGGCAGGGCAGGAACGCTTGCAGCGCCTGATCCTTGAGGCGGCCTTCGCTAGGGCCGGGCGGGTGTTGCAGCGGCTCCAAACCGTCGAGCACGAGCAGCGCGCGCTCGTCGCCGACGAGCTTGGCGAGCCGCTCGCCCTTCTCCCAGGGCGAACCCTTGCTCGGGTTGGGGTCGCCGAACCGTTCGAGCGCCCACTCAACGAACTGGGCGGCGGAGATGAGGCCGCCCGCCCTGCCCGGATCGTAGAACGACCAGCCGTAGACGCGCGCCGCGCCGCGGTATTTGTCGCCCGCCATCAGCGCCAGCCAGCGGTTGACGAGCGCCGACTTGCCGACGCCGCCCCAGGCGACGAGGCTGACGATGTGCGTCTTGGGATCTTCCCAGGCGGCGTCGAGTTGCGCTAGCTGTTCGTCGCGGCCGAACAGATCGGGGCCGGTGATGGGCAGACGGCAGGTGGAGAACTTCATCTCGTCGTCCCCGTGCCCTTGCCCGGACGCGTTCGCGACGGCGACGCTTGCCAGCTTCGCCAGCTCCTCGCGGTCCCGGAAGAAGCTGACCGTGTAGTTCGCGCTCAACTCGTCGCGCAGGAGTTTGAGCTTTTCCGCGCCCGCGCCCTGTTCCATCTGCGGGCGCGGCCACGGCGCGTTCTCGTCAAGCAGGAAGATCAGACAGCGGATGCCTTTGCTGACGGCGTGCCGGTACTCAAGCTCGGTGATCGACTTCTGCTCCGGGTTGTAGCTGCCGGGCACGAAGCCGTAACGCC
Source organism: Pyrinomonadaceae bacterium (assembly GCA_035295985.1). Lineage (GTDB taxonomy): Bacteria > Acidobacteriota > Blastocatellia > Pyrinomonadales > Pyrinomonadaceae > JAIVGV01. The sequence continues at coordinate 9,293 of DATHBT010000241.1, forward strand.
ACGCGAAGATGCCGACGTAGATGTCGCACCTCTCGACATCCGCGAGGCACTTGTCGAGCGGCCGCTGATCCGCCGCGACGTAGTCTTCCATCGCGATGACCTCGTGCCGCCCCGAGCGCAAAATCTGGGCGACCGCCTCGCGACACTCTTTCAGATCACTGTAGGTTGAGGAGATGTAGATTCTAGCCACGGCGCGGCCTCCGTTCGGATGAGGTTGGCGGCAAAGCGGCACGGGCCGCGCCCGCAGGGCAATCGCGCGTAGAGCATAGCCTTTTGCGCGGCGGGCCGAAAGTGAAACTTGTGAGTGAGCGCGGGGCCTGCGGTCGCGGCGCGGCCGTCGTCGCTTGGTCGGCATCGGCGCGGCGTGTTAATTTCCCACCTTTCGCGCACCCGCCGCGGCGCGGCCTGTCTGTGCGTGATCGTCGGAACCGCGCGCTCGACGCGCGGGCCTGTCCTGTCGTTTAGCAAGATGAACAAAGCAGTCGGCGAAGGCGTGATGTCGGAGGCCGGGCAAAATTTGAAGGAGCAGGTGCGCGCCTTCTGGCAGTCGCACCCGTGCGGGACGAAGTTCGCGGAGGGCGTCGAGGGGGGCTCGCCGGAGTTCTTCCGGCGCGTCGAGGAGTTCCGTTACGCGAAGGAGGGGCACATCCTTGAGGCGGCGGACTTCGCGGGCGCGCGCGGGCTGAAGGTTCTGGAGATCGGCTGCGGGCTGGGGACGGACGGCGTGCAGTTCGCGAAGGCGGGGGCGGACTATACGGGAGTCGATCTGACGGAGGCGGCCGTGGAGCTTGCGCGGCGCAACTTCGGGTGGCGCGACCTTGCGGGCGAGTTCCGCACGGCCGACGCGGAGAATCTCGACTTCGCGGATAACACTTTCGATCTAGTCTATTCGCACGGCGTGCTGCACCACACGCCGGACACTGCGCGCGCCGTCGGCGAGGTGCATCGCGTTTTGAAACCGGGCGGCCGGGCGGTCGTGATGCTCTACCACCGCAACTCGCTCAACTACCGGGTCAACATCGGGCTGCTCCGCCGCGCGGGCGCGCACCTGCTGCGGACGGACGCGGGCGTCCGGCTCGCCCACCGCCTCACGGGCGAGCCAATCGAGTTGTTGGAAGAGCACGCCGCGCGCGTGCGAAAGGACGCACGTTCATACTTCTCGCCCTCGGAGTTCCTCAGCCAGAACACGGACGGCCCCGGCAACCCGCTCGCGCGCGTCTATTCGCGCGAGGAGGCGCGGCGGCTCTTCAAAGACTTCGCCGAGGTGGAGACGGCCGTCCACTTCCTCAATAAACGCTGGCTGCCCGTCGTCGGCCCGCTTCTCCCGCACGGCGTCGAAGCACGACTCGCCGCGCGCTGGGGCTGGCACCTGTGGATTTACGCGAAGAAAGCTATTAGCGGTTAGCTGTTAGCTTTTAGCCGGAAGGCAGTCCGTCGTCCGTGGTCAGTTGCCCGCTGCACATGCTGCGCGGCCGGGCCGCCCGCGGTTCGGGATTCAAGCCAGGCAAGCTCGAACAACTGGCAACGGACGACGGACAACGGACACTTAATTAAAGCTAACAGCTAACAGCTAATTGCTAACAGCTTCCAAATGACCCATCGGAACATTCTCGTCACGGGCGGGGCGGGCTTCATCGGCTCGCACCTCGTCGATCGCCTGCTCGCCGAAGGGCGCTGGCGCGTGACGGTCGTTGACGATTTTAACGACTTCTACGACCCCGCGTTGAAGCGCGCGAACGTCGCGGGGCATTCGGGGCGGGACGACTACCGTCTGGCGGAGGCCGACGTCCGCGACCGCGGCGCGCTGGCGCGCGTGTTCGGCGAGGCGGACTTCGACTGCGTCGTGCACCTGGCGGCGCGCGCGGGCGTGCGCCCTTCTCTGAGCGAGCCGCTGCTCTACACGGAGACGAACGTGACGGGCACGCTCAACCTGCTGGAACTCGCGCGCGAGCACAACGTCAGGCAGTTCGTCTTCGGCTCCTCTTCGTCCGTTTACGGCAGCAACGCCAAGGTTCCGTTCTCAGAGGACGATCCCGTCCGCCAGCCGATCAGCCCCTACGCCGCGACGAAGGCCGCGGGCGAGCTTTTGTGCCACACCTACGCACACCTCTACGGGGTGCGCTGCGTGGCGCTGCGCCTCTTCACCGTGTACGGCGCGCGCCAGCGGCCCGACCTCGCCATACGCAAGTTCGCCAGGCTGATCTCCGAGGGCAAGCCCATCCCCGTCTTCGGCGACGGCACGACGCGGCGCGACTACACCTACGTGGACGACATCGTCGCCGGCGTGCGCGCGGCCATAGACTACGAGGCGACGATGTACGAGGCCGTCAACCTCGGCGAGTCGCGCACGGTCGAGCTGCGCGAGCTGATCTCGCTGCTCGAAAAAGAGCTGGGGCGCGAGGCGACAATCGACCGCCAGCCGCCGCAGCCCGGCGACGTGCCGCAGACCTACGCCGACATCTCGAAGGCCCGCCGCCTGCTCGGCTACGACCCGCAGACGCAGATCGAAGACGGCATCCGCAAATTCGTCTCGTGGTTCAGGAGGGAAGGCGCGAGCTGAAGCCCCGGCTTGAACGGACACTCGGTTGAGTTCGCCGCGGAGACGCAGAGAACACAGAGGCGGCGCGGAGAAGATTAAAGACTGAGGGTCGCCGGTTCTTTTCTTCTCCGCGCGATCCCTGCGCCCCCTGGGTCTTTGCGGTGAGTCTGAGTCTCGCCGTCACTCAACGGGGTGGCATTCGCGCCCGCATTGCTGATGAAAGATGGCCTGCTTCAACTTCTGGCGTGCCCCGCGTGCGGGGGCGACGTGCGCCTCGCGTCGGTCGCGCAGAAGGACGAGTCGCGCGGCTGGGTGGAGATCGTCGAAGGCGAGCTGGCGTGCGCGGGCTGCGCGCGGAAGTTTCAGATCAGGCGGGGCGTGCCGCGGTTCGCCGCCGCGGGCGAGATCGGGGAGGAGAAGGCCGCGACCGCCGAGAACTTCGGCTGGCAGTGGCAGCATTTCACGCACGAGGACGAGCATTACGCCGAACAGTTCCTGGGGTGGATTGCGCCGGTCGAGCCGGAATTTTTCCGCGGCAAGCTCGTTTTGGAAGGCGGGTGCGGCAAGGGGCGTCACACGCGGCTCGCGGCCGGGTGGGGCGCGCGCGAGGTGGTCGGCGTCGATCTGTCGGCGGCGGTCGAGACGGCCCACGCGGCCACGCGCGATCTCGCGAACGCGCACATCGTCCAGGCCGACATCTACAACCTGCCGTTCAAGCGCGCTCTCTTCGACTACGCCTTCTCCGTCGGCGTCCTGCACCACCTGCCCGACCCGCGCGCCGGGTTCGTCGCACTCTCAAAGCACGTGCGGCCGGGCGGTCATCTTTCGGCGTGGGTGTACGGCGCGGAGAACAACGAATGGATCACGCGCTTCGTCTCCCCCCTGCGTGAGCGTCTGACATCGCGCATCAGCCGGCCCGCGCTGCTGCACCTGTCCAAAATACCGACGGCCGCCCTGTTCGCCGCGACGAAGCTCGTGTACGGCCCGCTCAACCGCCGTCAGCCTACGCGGGCGGTCGCGCGCCGTTTGTTCTACAATGACTACCTCGCCTCGCTCGCACGCTTCGGCTGGCGCGAGCAGCACACGATAGTCTTCGATCACCTCGTCGCGCCCACCTCGCACTACATCCCGCGCGAGGAGTTCGAGAACTGGTGGCGTGAGATCGGGGCGGAAGAGGTCACGACCGGCTGGCACAACAACAACAGTTGGCGCGGCCTGGGCCGCGTCGGCGCGGACGGCCGCGGGCGTTCGGCTCGAACGGAACCGAGCGGTCACGCCGGCGCGGCGGACGTTACCGCGCGGCCCGCGGCCGTTGCGGCGCGCGGAGAAGAGCGATGAGAGTTTTCGAGGAAGAGGACACTTTGAAGCGGCCCGTGCCGGGCGCGCTGAGGGCGGACGGCGACGGGAGCGCGCGGCCGGACATCTCCGTCTTCCTGCCGGTCTTCAACGAGGAGCCGAACCTGCCCCCGCTCCACCAGAAGATGCGGGCCGCGCTCGCCGAGCTTGGCCTCGCGGCCGAGGTCATCTACGTTGACGACGGCTCGTCGGACGGGAGCCTCGCGGTGCTTCGCGAGATCGCGGCGGAAGACCCGCGCGTGCGCGTGATTTCGTTGCGCCGCAACTACGGTCAGACGGCCGCGATGAGCGCGGGGATAGACGCCGCGCGGGGCCGCGTCCTCGTCCCTATGGACGCAGACCTCCAGAACGACCCGGCCGACATCCGGCGGCTCCTCGCAAAGTTAGACGAAGGCTTCGACGTGGTCTCGGGCTGGCGCAAGAACCGGCAGGACAAGGCCGTCACGCGCAAAATCCCTTCGATGATCGCCAACCGCATCATCTCCTGGATCGGCGGCGTGCCGCTGCACGACTACGGCTGCTCGCTCAAAGCCTACCGCCGCGACGTGCTCAAGGACGTGAAGTTGTACGGCGAGATGCACCGCTTCATTCCGATCTACGCGAGTTGGGCCGGCGCGCGCGTGACGGAGATTCCGGTCGAGCACCACGCGCGGACGATGGGCAAGTCGAAGTACGGCCTGTCGCGCACGCTGAAGGTGGTTTACGATCTCGTCACGATCAAGTTCATGGCCTCCTACCAGACGAAGCCGATCTACGTCTTCGGCTCGTTCGGCCTGCTGGCCTTCCTCGTCTCGGCGTTCGCGGGGCTGCTCGCGATCTACTGGAAACTGATCGGCCGGGCGGACTTCGTGCAGACGCCGCTGCCCGTCGTCGCCATCGTCATGTTCGCCGTCGGCGTCCAGTTCTTCCTGATGGGCCTGCTGGCCGAGATGCTGGTGAGGACTTACCACGAGTCGCAGTCGAAGCCGATCTACGCGGTAAGGGAGAGGATAGGGTTCAACGAGTGATGAGTGACGAGTGATGAGTAATGAGTTAAAAAAACTTCTTACCCGTCACTCATCACCCATCACTCGCCACTTGAGGCATGTGCGGAATCACCGGCTGGGCCTACATGGACGCGCGCGCGCCCGTGCCCGATGGCGCGGAGGAGCTGCTGCGCTCGATGTGCGGGCGGATGGCGCACCGCGGGCCTGACTCCGAGGGGGTGATGACGGCCGAGGGCGTCGCGCTGGGGATGCGGCGGCTCGCGATCATAGACCTCCAGACGGGCGAGCAGCCGGTCGCGAACGAGGACGGGTCGGTCAGCGTCGTCCTAAACGGCGAGATCTACAACTACCGCGAGCTGAGGCGCGACCTGGAGGCGCGCGGCCACAAGTTCCGCACAGCGTCGGACACGGAAGTCCTGCCGCACCTGTACGAGGAGTATGGCGAAGCGGGGATGCTCGAACGCCTGAACGGCATGTTCGCGTTCGCCCTGTGGGACGCGCGCGCGCGCCGCCTGTTTCTGGCCCGCGACCCGTTCGGCGAGAAGCCGCTCTACTGGGGCGTCTTCGGCGACCGGTTGCTGTTCGCCTCCGAGCCTAAAGTTCTGCTCGCGCACCCCTCGGTCGAGACGCGCATCAACCTCGAAGCCCTGCGCCAGTACCTCGCCTTCGACTACGTCCCCGCGCCGCTCTCGATCTACGAGGGCATCCATAAACTGCCGGCCGCGCACGCGCTCACGCTCGAAGGCGGCGAGACGAAGGTGTGGCCCTACTGGCGGCTGAGCTATCGCAAGCCCGAACGCCCGCCGACGGAGGGAGAGGCGGCCGAACAGTTGCGCGAGCTGCTGGCCGACTCGGTCAGGATGCGCCTGGTCTCCGACGTGCCGCTCGGCGTACTGCTCTCCGGCGGCGTTGACTCTTCGGCCGTGACCGCGATGGCCGTGCGGGCCTCGGCCGCGACGGTCAAGACGTTTTCGATCTCCTTCGCCGAAAAGTCGTTCGACGAATCGTCCTACGCGCGCGGCGTGGCCGACTTCCTCGGAACCGATCACCACGAGGAGCGGCTCGGCGCTAACGTCGCGGCCGATCTCATCGGCGACATCGGCTCGTGGCTCGACGAGCCGCTGAGCGACCCCTCGGTCGTCCCCACCTACCTTCTCTCGCGCTTCACGCGCCAGCACGTGACGGTTGCTTTGGGCGGCGACGGCGGCGACGAGCTGTTCGCCGGCTACCCGATGTACCCGGCGCACCGCCTCGCCCGCCTCTACGGCCGCGTGCCGGAGGCCGTGCGCCGGCTCGTCGTCGAACCAGCGGTGCGTGGGCTGCCCGTCAAGACCAAGAACCTGTCGTTCGACTTCAAGGCCCGCCGCTTCGTCGAGGGGATGCGCGCAAGCGATCCGGTCGCGCGCCACCACGTCTGGTTCGGCTCGTTCGCGCCCGCCGAGCAGGAGCGGCTGCTGAGCGACGCGGCGCGCGGCACGAGCGGCGACGTTTACGACGCGGCGCGCGCGCTGTTCGACTCGTGCGACGCGCCCGACCCCGTCGAGCGGATGCAGTACCTCGACACGCGGCTCTACCTCTCCGAAGACATCCTCGCTAAAGTTGACCGCACGAGCATGGCCGTGTCGCTCGAAGTGCGCGCGCCCTTCCTCGACCGGCGCGTGGCGGAGTTCGCCGCGTCGCTCCCGTTCTCCTACAAGCTGCGCGGGCGCACCTCGAAGTACATTCTCAAACGCGCCGTGCGCGATCTCCTGCCGCCCTTCGTCACGCGGCGCGGCAAGAAGGGCTTCGGCGTGCCGGTCGCCGAGTGGCTGAAAGGGCGTCTGCGCCCGCTCGCGCGCGACCTGCTCTCGCCCGCGCGCCTCGCGCGCCACGGACTCTTCAACCCCGACTACGTCGCCCGCCTGCAGGACGAGCACGAGCGCGGACGCGCCAACCACCGCAAGCTCCTCTGGACGCTCCTCGTCTTCGAGCTGTGGCACGAGAGCTTCGTCGAGACGCCGCGCCGGATAGACGAGTCGGAAGGCAGAAGGCAGAAGGCGGAAGGCAGCAAGCAGTAGGCGCAAGGCGGAAGGCGGAGGGCAGACAAGAAAGGCGGAGACGGCTTTTGTTTTGACTGCCTTCTGCTTTCCGCCTTCTGCCTTCTTTTCAATGAAAGAGTTCGAGAACGCATTCGACGAGCTGGCCGCGTGGTGCCGGGCGCGTGACTATGCGGGGAGTGATCCGTTCGACGCGCTCAACAGCCGCCTCTTTCAGGCGACGCCGCTCAGTCGTTCGCGCCTCGCGCGCATCGCGTGGACGCAACTGTTCAAGCGTTCGCCCGTCAACCTGCGCCCGCTCGCTCGTGTGCCCGAGGGTCGGAACGCGAAGGGCACGGCGCTCTTCGCCCTCGCGTGGCTCTCGCGCCTGCGCGCGGCTCGCGCCGCGGGCGACGACGCGCGGGCGGCGGAGGCGGAGACTGAGGCGCGCTCTCTGCTCGACGCCTTGCTCGCGTCGCGCGTCGCAACACAGAGCGGTGGGGCGGCGTGGGGCTACAACTTCGACTGGCAGGGACGCGCCTTCTACGCGCCGCGGGGCACGCCCACGGTCGTCCCGACCGCCTTCGCCGCGCGCGCCTTCATCGAATCCGCGCAAACTCTGAACGAAGCCGCGCGCCTCGAAGTCGCGCGCCGGGCGTGCCGCTTCGTCCTCGAAGATTTGCCGCGTGCCGGGCGCGGCGACGAGGTCTGCTTCGGCTACGTCCCGCACGCCCCGACGCGCATCTTCAACGCCAGCCTGCTCGCGGGCGAGACGCTCGGCTCGACGGGGCGCGCCACCGGCGAGCGGGAGCTGTGCGAGTACGCCCTGCGCTCGGCGCGTTACGTCGCGCGGCGTCAGCGCGCGGACGGCGCGTGGGCCTACGGCGAGGAGCCTTACCAGTCCTGGGCCGACAACTTCCACACGGCCTTCGTCCTGCTCTCGCTCGAGCGCATCACCGAAGACTGCGCGCCGGAGGGGGACGCCGAGATAGAGGCGGCACTGCGACGCGGCTACGACTTCTGGCTCTCGCGCTTCTTCCTCGCCGACGGCTGGCCGAAATACTACGAAGACAACCCGTACCCGGCCGACGCACATTCGGCCGCCGCGGCCGTCGTCGCGCTCTGCGGACTCGGCAGGATCGACCCGGACGCGCGCGCGCACGCCGAAAGGATCGCGCGCTGGACGCTCGCGAACCTGCGCGATCCGCGCGGCTTCTTCTACTACCAGCGCCGCCGCCTCCGCACCGTTCGCACGCCCCACATGCGCTGGGCGCAGGCCTGGATGCTCTACGCGCTGGCACGCCTGATCGAACCCGACGCCACCGGCGGGCGTTCTTAATCAAGACCGCTTCAGGGGCGCGCGGGCGGCGTCGTTGACGCGGGCCGCGCGCAGGGCTTAAGGTAAGCCGCTGTTGCCGTGAAAACGCCGCCGACCGAGACCGACTGAGGAGTAGCGGATGCCGATTGCGCCCGACGTGCGCCTCGCCGAGGGGGTGAAAATATTCCACCCCGATCTCGTCAACCTCTACGGCTGCGTGGTCGGCGCGGGGACGAAGATCGGCGCGTTCGTCGAGATACAGAAGAACGCCTCGGTCGGCGCGCGCTGCAAAATCTCCTCGCACACCTTCGTCTGCGAGGGCGTCCACATCGAGGACGAGGTCTTCGTCGGCCACGGCGTCATGTTCACCAACGACATCTACCCGCGCGCGACGGGCGAGGACGGCCGCTTGCAGACCGAGGCTGACTGGCGCGTCGTCGAGACGCGGGTGCGCCGCCGCGCCTCCATCGGCAGCAACGCGACCGTGCTGGCCGGCGTCACCGTGGGCGAGGGCGCGCTCGTCGGCGCGGGCGCGGTCGTCACGCGCGACGTGCCCGACCACGCCGTCGTCGCCGGGGTGCCCGCGCGCGTCATCGGCGACGCGAGGGAGAGGGGGAGAAGAAATGATGAATGATGAATGATGAATGAAGAGAATTTGCTTTCATTCATCATTCATCATTCATCATTCATCATTTGTCTTTATGATCGGCGTCGGCGTCATCGGATACGGCTACTGGGGGCCGAACCTCGTGCGCAACTTCATGGAGGCGCCGGGCTCCCGCGTCGTCTCCGTGTGCGACGTGTCGGCCGAGCGGCTCGCCCCCCTCTCGTCGCGCTACCCGGCCATCAAGCTGACGAACGACTACCGCGATCTGCTGCGCGACCCGCGCGTCGAAGCGGTCGCCATCGCGACGCCCGTCGCCTCGCACTACGACCTGGCGATGGAGGCGCTGCGCGCCTCGAAGCACGTGCTCGTCGAAAAGCCTCTGGCCGCGAACTCGGAGCAATCCGCGAGGCTCGTCGAGGAGGCAGACCGCCGCGGCCTCGTGCTGATGGTCGATCACACCTTCATCTACACCGGCGCGGTGCGTAAAATCCGCGAGCTGATCAACGACGGCGCGCTCGGCGAAATCTACTACTACGATTCCGTCCGCATTAACCTCGGCCTCTTCCAGCACGACGTGAACGTGGTGTGGGACTTGGCCGTCCACGATCTCTCGATCATGGACTACGTGCTGCCGGCCCGCCCCGTCGCCGTCTCCGCCACGGGCACGAGCCACCTTCCGGGGCAGCCCGAGAACGTCGCCTACATCACGCTCTTCTTCGACGGGAACCTGATCGCGCACGTCAACGTCAACTGGCTGACGCCCGTCAAGGTGCGGCGCACGCTCATCGGCGGCAGCGAGAAGATGATCGTTTACGACGACCTGGAGCCGAGCGAGAAGCTGAAGGTCTATGACAAGGGCGTGACGTTGGGGCAGCACCCGGAGGACGTTTACGATCTGCTGGTCAGCTACCGCTCCGGCGACATGTGGGCGCCGCGCTTCGACACGACCGAGGCGCTGCGCACCGAGGCGCTGCACTTCACTGAATGCGTGACGGGCGGCGCGCGCCCCGTCACGGACGGCCGCGCGGGCCTGCGCATCGTCCGCATCCTGGAGGCCGCCGAGCGTTCGGTGCGCGAGCGCGGCCGGCTGGTCGAACTCCCGGCCGACGACGACGCGTGGCAGCGCGTGGCCGAGCCGGAGCTGATCGGCGACTGACAAACGTGGGGCGTCGCGTCACGGTCATCCCCCCGTTTAAAATGATCCCTTTCGTCGATCTCAAGGCGCGGTACGAGCCGATCCGCGACGAGATGAACGCGGCCGTACCGCGCGTTCTCGGAAGCGCGCAGTTCGTCCTCGGCCCGGAGGTCGAGGTGTTCGAGCCGGAGTTTTGCGGACTACTGCGGCGCGCGTGAATGAAAGCGTGCCCCAAAAACTTCGCGCCTTTGCGCGAGTTTTTCTTTGGCAGAAGAAAGTCTCACGCAAAGGCGCGAAGAAGACGGCCGAATCCCTGCCGCCCAGCGCCACCCGTCGATTAAAAGTTGCGCATCTGGATCGACCTCGCCAACTCGCCGCACGTGCCGTTCTTCCGCGCGCTCGCGCCCGAACTCCGCGCGCGCGGCCACGAGGTAGAGTTCACGGCGCGCGACTTCGCGCAGACGGTTGAGTTGGCGCGCGAGGCGGGGCTGGACGCGACGACGGTCGGCGCAAGTGGGGGCGCTCGCGCGCTCGCACGAAAAGCCGGCAGCGTCTTCGGCCGCGCCCTCGCGCTCGCCCGCTGGGCGCGGGGGCGGGGATTCGACCTGGCGGTCAGTCACAACTCCTACTCACAGGTTGCTGCGGCTCGTTTGCTCCCCGGCTTGCGGAGCGTCGCGCTGATGGACTACGAGCACCAGCCGGCGAATCACCTGGCGTTCCGCCTCGCGTCGCGCGTCGTCGTGCCCGCGGCGTTCCCCGACGCCGCGTTGCGTCGCTTCGGCGCGCGACCGCCTCGCGTGAGGCGTTATCAGGGCATCAAGGAGGACGTTTACCTCGCGGATTTCAAGCCCGACCCCGCGTTCGCCGATCTGCTGCTGACGGAGTTCGGCGTCTCGCCGGAGGACGTGCTCGTCGTCGCGCGCCCGCCCGCGCGCGACGCGCTCTACCACAGGTTCGAGAACGAGTTGTTTGACGAACTCATCACAAGTTTATTGGCGCAGCCACGCGCCCGCGTCGTCCTGCTCGCGCGCAACAACGCGCAGCGCGAATCTCTTCAATCGCGGCACGCTTCCGTTGCGAACCTGCTCGTGCCGGCGCGCGCGCTCGACGGGCCGAACCTCGTCGCGGCGGCCGACCTGATCGTTAGCGCGGGCGGGACGATGAACCGGGAGGCGGCGGCGCTGGGCGTGCCGGCGGCGAGCGTCTATGCCGGCCGCCGGGCCGCCGTGGACGAATACCTGGTGCGCGAGGGACGGCTGCGGCGCATCAGGACGGCCGAGGACGTGCGGAACTTGCGCGCCGTGAAGAAGCCGCCGCCCGCGCCGCGCCGCGCCGCCAGCGTGCGCGCGGAGGTCACGGATTTGATCCTGAAGTGGTAAAGTCTTGAGCCGCGCGCAGGGCCGACCGGCGCAAGAGACTCCGAGCCTGACTGACGCATGAAAGCCGAGCTGCTGGATAAACCACGGACGAAGGCGACGGACGTGCGCGCCGTGCCGCGCGCGCCGCGCTGGGTGATGCCAGCGGTGAAGGCCGTGATGGTGGCGGCCGACGCCGCGCTCGCCGCCGGCTGCTTCGTCATCGCCTTCCGCCTGCGCGAAGGCGCGCCCGTGCTCGTCGGCTTCAGTTTGTCGGATGGGTTCGCGTGGCACCCGCAGTTCGAGCCTTACGGCGCGCTACTGCCGTTCATCCTGCCCGCCCGCGTGCTGTCGCTCCTCTACTACGGCCTCTACCGCCTGCGCGGCGAGTTCTCCTACATCGAAGACGCGGCGCGGGTGCTTAAGGCGACGGCCGCCGCCTCGCTCCTCATCGTCTCCGCCGCCTTCCTCTACCGCGGCGGCTTCGAGTTCCGCGACTTCTCCTACGCGCGCATGGTCTTCGCGCTCGACTTCCTGCTCGCCGCCGTCTCCTACTCGCTGCTGCGCCTGTCGCTGCGCGGCGCGCAGAGCTTCGTGCGCCGGCACGAGGTCAACCTGATCCCGACGCTCGTGGTGGGCCGCGGGCGCGAGGCCGCGCTGTGCGTGCGCGAGATGCGCGAGCGGAGGGAGTTGGGCTACCGCGTCATCGGTGTCGTGGAGACGGAAGCCGGGGCGAGTCTGCCGACCGAGTTCGAGGGCGTCCCCGTAGTCTGCGACATCGAAGGGCTGCCCGAGGCGATCCGAGAGACGGGGGCCTACGAGGTCATCATCACCGACCCGAAGGTTTCGAGCGAGCTGCTCTTCGACGTGATGATGAGGGTGGGGCGGCGGCGGCGCGTCGAGTTCCGCCTCGCGCCGAACCTCTTCAACTTCCTGCCCCGCAAGACGGAGATCGATCAGATCGGCGCGCTGCCGATGATCACGCTCTTCCGCGAGCCGCTCTCGCCCGCGGCCCGCGCGACGAAGCGCGCCTTCGACATCCTCGTCTCCGGCGCGGCCATCGTCCTGCTCTCGCCGCTGCTGGCGCTCATCGCCCTGCTCATCAAGCTCGGCTCGCGCGGCCCCGTGCTCTACAGCCAGGAGCGGGTCGGGATGGACGGCCGCCTCTTCCTCTTCTACAAGTTCCGCACGATGCAGGCCGGGTCGGACGACCGCGCGCACCGCGAGTACCAGCAGAAGTACATCACGGGGCAGCCGGACACGAACCTGGGCCGCGGCCCCCGCCCCGTCTTCAAGATGAGGGACGACCCGCGCATCACGCGCGTCGGGCGCGTCCTGCGGCGCACGAGTTTGGACGAGCTGCCGCAGTTCCTCAACGTGCTCTTCGGCGACATGAGCGTCGTCGGCCCGCGCCCGCCCATCCCCTACGAGGTCGAGGTCTATGAGCACTGGCACCGGCAGCGGCTCGACGTGAAGCCGGGGCTGACGGGGCTGTGGCAGGTGTCGGGCCGCAACCGGCTGTCTTTCGAGGAGATGGTGAGGCTCGACCTCTTCTACATCGAGAACTGGTCGCTCCTGCTCGACCTCAAGATCATCCTCCGCACCATCCCGGTCATCCTCCGCGGCGACGCATACTGAAAAGCTGTTAGCTATTAGCTGTTAGCCATTAGCCGGAAGAACGACGACGGGCGGCCTCTGCTTCCACTTTGATTTCTGTTTTCGGTTTTGCTAACAGCTAAGAGCTAATAGCTAACAGCTTCTTTATGACTTCTCCGACCCCAAAGGAGATATTGCGCGAGGCGCGCAGGGCGCGGCGCGAGGCGGGCCGCGCGCCCGTGCAGCTCGACCGCGCCGTCGTCGGTTGCCTGTTCGCGTTCGCGCTGTGCGCGCCGCACTCGATTGCGGCGACGCAGGCGGCTTGGCTGCTGGGGATGCTGCTGTGGCTCGCGCGCTTCCTCGTCCGGCCGCGCCCCGCCTTGCGCCGCACGCCGCTCGACTTCGCCATAGGCGTCTTCTTCCTGCTCACGCTCGTCTCGACCTTCTTCTCCTACGAGCCGGCCGTCTCCTGGGGCAAGATGCGCGCGGCGAGCCTGTTCACCATCGTCTATCTGGTGGCCGAGAACGTGCGCGGGCAGAAGATTCTGCGCGCACTCGTCCTCGTGCTCGTCGCCTCGTGCTCGGTCAACGTCGTCCACACGGTCGTCGAGCGCGCGCGCGGCCGCGGCGTGAAGGTGACGGCGCTCGCGACCGACAGCCCGCTGCGCGAGGCGCACGTGCGCGAGGGCGACACGGTCATCTCGGTTGACGGCCGCAAAGTGTCTGACCCGGCGGAGATCGAACGCGCCCTCGCGGGCGGGATCGCCCCGAACGAAAACGCGGCCGGCGCGCAGGGGGCGACTGCTCCGGGTGCGAAGGCGCGCGTGCGCTTTTACAGGCTCGAGATGTTTCACGAGCCGGAAATGGAGCGCGCGGGCGCGCGGCGCGCGGGGGCGACGCCCGAAGAGCGGCTCGGCATCGGGGGCTGGGCGCGCGGGCGCGACGAGCGTGCCGTCGGCTTCTACGGTCACTACACGACCTACGCCGAGGTCTTGCAGCTCGTCGGCTCGCTGGCCTTCGGGCTGTTGGTCGCGCTGGGCCGGCTGCGCTCGTTCGCGAGTGTGGCGCTCGCGCTCGCGTCAGCCGGCATGGGGTACGCTCTGCTGCTGACTGTGACGCGCGCCTCCTGGCTCGCGTTCCTGATCTCCTGCTTCGTGATCGTGCTGGCGGGCGCGGCGAGCCGGCGCGCGCTGCTGGCCGCGGCCGTCGTCGCCGCGCTGGTCGTGCCGGCGGGCCTCTACGTGCTCAGGCAGAAGCGGCAGGTAGGGTTCTTCGACCGCGGCGACGGGTCGGTCTCGTGGCGCGAAACGACCTACCGCGACGGCTGGCGCGTGCTCACGTCAAACCCGCGCCACCTCCTCGTCGGCACGGGGATGGACTCGCTCAAGCGGCGCTGGCCGGAGTGGGGGATGTTCGAGGGCGGCCGGTTGCCGTGGGGCCACCTGCACTCGACGCCTTTGCAGATCGCCTTCGAGCGCGGCGTGCCGGCGCTCCTGGCGTGGCTCGTCTGGCTCGCGCTCTACGCGCGGCTGCTGTGGCGCGAGTCGCGCGCGCGCGAGCCTTCCGAGTGGGTCGAGCGCGGCCTCGCACTGGGCGCGCTCGGCGGGGCGGTCGGGTTTTTCACGAGCGGCCTCGTCCACTACAACCTTGGTGACTCCGAGGTCGTGATGGTCTTCTACTTCATCATGGGCCTCGCCCTCGCGCTGTGGGCGATGCGCGACGAGAAAGCGAAGGAGGCAGGGCGCGAGAAAGAAAAGACGGCCGGCGACGCGAGGGGGCGCGAGCCTGCCGTCGCGTGAGTTGATCGGCTAAAATGCGCGGCGTGATTTAACCGGCCGTGCGGCGCGTCGAAACGGCTCGCCGGCGCGCGGGGTGGTTCGGTTGACGTGAGGGAGGGATCGGC
>DATHBT010000242.1:0-8770 GCA_035295985.1 Pyrinomonadaceae bacterium
TGGCCGCGGGGCCACGCCGCCTTGATCGTGAGAACCGTCGCCCGGTCAGATTGTGAACTCACGCGCCATGTCCAGCTCGGCCTTGCGCAACTCGAAGCGGCCGCGGCCGAGGTTGCCGCCACGTTCGAGCACGAGGACGAGGAAGTAGTCCCGCGCCATCAGGCGCAGGAGGAAGTGGAACTGCTCGGTCGAGACGACCAATTCGCGCAGCGGGCCGTATCCCATGTTGGCGCTCGCGCGCTCGGCCCCGCGGACGACCGAGACGAACTCGGCCGCGGCCACGTCGAGGTTGGCTTCGAGGCCCGCCTCGCCGAGCGCCTTCTCGACCGAGATGCCGTCCGTGCCCATGATGAGCGCGCCGACGCAGCCCTCGACGCGCCCGAGGATCGATGCGAGGTGGCGTTTGAAGTCCACGGTTCTTCTCCTCCTGCGCGCGTGCGCTTAACGCTGCTCCTGCGAGGGCGGCGGAGCGCCTTCCTGCGGGGCGGACGGCTGTTGCCGCTGCGACGCGGGCGGCTGCGCGGCCGGGCCGGACGGCTGCTGCTGCTGCGCGGGCGAGGGCGTGTTCGTCTGCGGGTTGCCGAGCGGGACGGGCTGCGGGACGGTGGCCGTGCGGGTCGAGTTGCTGACCGTGCCGGAAGTCGGCCGCCCGTTGTAGTCGGGCCGGTAGATGCGCGGCGTGATGAAGAAGAGCACCTCGTTGGTGTTCCTCACGGTCGCCTTGCGCTTGAAGAGGTTGCCGATGACGGGGATGCCGGAGAGTCCCGGCGTGCGGTTCTGCGTCTCGCCCTCGCTGTCGTTCAGGACGCCGCCGACGACAGTCGTGCCGCCGTCTGGGACGAGCACCTCGGTCTGCATCCGCTGCGTGTCGATGCCGGGCGTGCCGAGCGCGTTCGTCAGACTCCGATCCACCGTGTTGCTCTCGGCGATGACGCGGAGGATGACCGTGCCGGCGTCCGTGATCTGCGGCGTGACCGAGAGGCGGATGGGGACGGAGACGAAAGTGGTGGTGAAGACGACGCCGCCCTCGGACGCGCTGCCGCCGCCGCCCGTCTGCGGCGTGACGACGGGGATCTGCGAGCCGCTCTCGATCTGGCCGGGGCGGTTGTTGAGCACGGTCAGGCGCGGCGTGGCGACGACCTTCGCCTGGCCCTTCGTCTCGGCCGCCGTGATGGCGAGGCTGATCTGCGCCGTGCCCAGAAGCCCCGTCGTCAGGCCGACGACGGTGCTCGGCACGTTGGCCCGGAGGCCCGATCCGGGGGCGATGGTGTTCGCCAGGCCGCCGAAGACGCCGCCGGGGACGGGGCCGGAGGTCGGATTGGTGATGGGGGTGATGGAATTGATGTTGCCGAGCGCGCCGCCGCCGACGAAGCGGCCGTCGGCGTCGAAGCGCGGCGTGGAGAAGACGCCGCCCGAGAGCTGGACGCCGAGGTCGCGGCTGAAGTTGCGCGTGGCGATGACGATGCGCGTCTCGATCTCGACCTGCGGCTCGGGCTGGTCGAGCAGCGCGATGAGCGGGCGGATGTTGAGTTCGATGTTCTCGCGCACGTCCGTGACGAGGAGCGTGTTGGAGCGGCCGTCGAACTCGACGCTGCCGCGGCGCGAGAGGCGGCGCGCGATGATGGGGAGGATGCCCTGGTCGGCGCTGCCGCGGGCCGAGTCGCCGCCGCTGCCGCCGGAGAAGCTGTCGCCCGTGTTGCCGCCCGCGAAGTCGCCCGTCGTGCCGGCGGCCTGCGCCAGCGTGCCCGAGGCGCGCGCGTAGTTGAGGCGGAAGATTTCGGTGACGAGCGGCGCGCTGTTGAGCCGCGCGTCGGCGATCTTGGCCTGCGTGGCGGCCTCGTCGGCGAGCACCTGCTGCGTGGCGACGCGCAGGATGTTGCCGTTCACGTCGATGCCGAGCCGGTTGGCGCGAAGGATCGCGTCGAGCGCGAGGTTCCAGGGGACTTCCGAGACGTTGACGGTGACGGGCACTGCGCCGACCGACCTGTCGATGACGAAGTTCACGCCGTACTGCTCGGTGATGTAGTTGAGGATGTCGCGGATGTCGGCGTTGACGAGGTTCAGGCTGATCGGCTCGCCGACGAAGCCGGTCTGGCCGTAGCGCTGCCCCTGCTGGGCGGGCGTGGCCGGCGAGTCGTCCGCGCGAAGCGAAGGCGCGGGCGAGGGCGTCGGGGCCGGGCGCTGCATCTGCTGCTGCGGCTGCTGGTCTGGCGCGGCCGGCGCGGGCGCGAGTTCGAGCACGAGGCTGTTGCCGTCAATGCGTGTGCGCTCGCGCGCGTCGGAGCGCAGGCGCACGAGGAGCGCGCCCGAGCGCAAAGAGCCGACGCTCGACTGCGGCTCGACCGCCACCGCCTCGACGAGCGCGGAGTTGACGGCGTAGGCGGGCTGGAGCCGAGACACGTCAACGCCCGGCAGCTCGACCAGGAGCGCGCGCTCCGTCGGCCGGCTGACGGCGTAGGCCATCGGCACGGTGCCCTCGACCGTGATGCGCGTGACCGCGCCGTCGGTCGTGGTTCGCAGACTGAGCGCGGCGGCGCGCGCCGCGGCCGTCGCGGCCCTCGCGGGCGGCGCGGCGAGCGTGAAGACGCAGAGGAGGACGAGCGTGCCCCTCAGCGTCTCAGCCGTAAGTTTCCTGATCTGTGAAGACATCGTCTTTATCCTTTTCGTCCTTTCGGGCGTCGGCCCCCGCCGCGCGCTAACGCTCGTCGAACCTGCGGGCAGGCTCTCTCTCACGCGCGCGCCGCACAACGCGGCGGCCTTCGATCCGGGACGTGTTTATCAAGGTGTCCCGCCCGCTTCTCCTGACAGGGTTTTGCGGGCGGCGGGCGAGGGTGGGTTCGGGCCGGTGAGGGTTCGGGCGCGGCCGAGCCGGCCCTGGGCGACGCGGGCGCGCCCGTGAGAATTTTTAACGTTCGTTGCCGCCCGGCCTCGCGGGCTTCGCGGCCTCGGCCGCGGGCTGCTCGGCCGCGGGCTGCTCGGCCGCGGGCTTATCGTCCTTCAGGTTCTCGGCGGCGGCGGCGAGCTGATCGGCCGGCGCGAACTTCCGCAGGGGCTTCGTCTCGACCGTCGTCTCGCGCCGCCCGTCGCTCCAACGCTTCTCGCGGCGGAAGACGAGGCGGCCCTCCTCGATGGCGACGAGCTGCGCGTCGTAGAAGCGCTCGCCGGGGTAGATGACGTAGGAGAGCTTGATGGGCGTGGCCTCGACCATCGCGGCGTAGCCGCGCGGCGTGCGGAAGATGCCCGTGATCTGCGTCTCGCCGAGCAGCAGGGCGGTCGTCGGCTTCGGGACGGGAAGCTGCGCCTCCATGGCGCGCACGCGCTGCTCCTTGTAGGCGTCGATGCGCGCCTTGACCGAGGGCGGCGCGACGAGCGTCGGCACGTTCTTCTTCTTCGGCTCCGCCTTCTTCCGCTCGACCGGCTTCGGCTTAACGAACGGGTCGTGCTGGGCCGGGCGGTAGTTGGTGTTGGCGTCCTGCGCCGCTGCGGCCGGGGCGCAGGACGCGAGCGCGAGGGCGGCGGCCGAGAGCCGTGCGAGGTTGCCGATTGTTTTCCGGTGTCTCATCTCTTCTCCCTGTGTGTCAGCAATGCTTCAGGGCCTGTCCCTTCGGTGGCTGGCGGGCGCTTAGTCGGCCGCGGCCGGGGCGGGCGGCGCGGGCTTGGCCGGCTTCTGATTCTTCTTCTCCTTCTCTTCCTTCTCCTTCTGCAACTGCTCGTTCGAGACGTAGTAGGCCGTCAGCAGGAACTGGCCCTCGACGGTCGAGCCGGACTGCTGCGTCGGCGACTGCATGATGCGGAAGTCGGAGATGGAGACGATGCGCTGGTAGGCGGCCATCTGCGCGAAGAAGTCGCCCAGCTTGTTGTAGGAGCCGGAGACCTCGACCTCGATGGGCTTGCCGGCGAAGAACTCTTCCAGGTAGTCGTCCTTCGGCGTGAAGCGGCGCACGGAGAGACCGCCCTTGGCGCGATCCTGCAGGCCGGCCAGCACGTTCGTCAGCTCGCGCTGCTCGGGCAGGAGCGAAACCAGCTCGGCGTAGTCCGCCTGCACGCGGCCGTGGGCGGCGCGCACGTCGTTGATGCGCTGCGACGCGGCCTGCGCCTTGGCGTTGGCCGAGCGCAGCCGCTCGACTTCCGCCTGGGTCTCGTCGGCGGTGGCGCGGATGCCGCTCGTGAAGACGAACCAGAAGCAGGCGTAGAGGAACAACGCGGCGGCGCCGAACACTGCGGCGTGCACGTACCAAGGCTGCTCTGTCAGGTTAAACTTTCTCATCGCTCTTTGGGACTCCCTCCCCACGGCCCGCGCCGCACGCACGCGCCCTGCTTTCAGTTCTTCGCGACCTGCGGGGTGCCGTTCTGCGCGGCCGGGGCCGCGCCGTTCGCCTGCTGCTGTGGCTGTTGCTGCTTCTCCTGCCCCGGGGGCGTGTACTTGCAGCGGATCGTGAAGGTGACGGTCTCGGGCTTCGGCTGCGACTTCTCCGCGTCGGCGTGCGCGCCGCGGTCGGCCGCGGGCGACTCGACGAGCTTGCGCTGCGTCTCGATGTTGACGTTCGCGAAGAGGCCGTTCGAGAATTCGAGGCTGCGGCCGAACGACGTGACCGCGCCCTCGTTCGGCGAGTTGCCCATCACGGTCAGCTCCTCGCCCTTCTGCTCGATGCTCGTCAGGAAGAACTCGGGCAGGCGGGGCAGCCGCTCGTTGATCGAGGAGAGGACGGCGACCGGCCCCTTCTGCGAAGAGCGCAGCCGCTTGATCACGTCGATGCGCGCCTGCACGTCCTTCGTCTTCTTCTCCAGCTCGCCCTGCTCTTTGTTGATCGCCGCCATCTGCCGGGCGATCTCCTGCTGGCTCTTCTGCTCCGTCTCGGCCGCCGCGAGCTTGGCGACGGCGCTCACAAAGTCCAGCCCCATGCCGAGCACCAGCAGCCCCGCGATGGAGAGTCCGACGAGCAACATCTTCGTGCGCGGGTTGGAGACGCGCGCCTCGACGGCGGCCATGCCGCCCGCGCGGTCGGTGACGGAATCTAACAGGTTAATCCTGATCATCTAGGCAGCCACTCCTCTCAGCGCGAGGCCGACGGCCACGGCCATCTCCGGCACCACGGCCGACAGGTAGTCTGGGTCGTAGCGCCGGCCGTTGATCTTGATCTTGCGGAACGGGTCGAGGAACTCGACGGGGATGCCGAAGTTGTCGGCGAGGAAGTCGGCGATGCGCGGCAGCTTCGAGCCGCCGCCCGAGAGCAGCAACTTCTGCACCTGCCCGTTGTCGGAGGTGGCGCGGTAGAAGTCGAAGGTCTTCTGCACTTCGAGCAGGAGCATGTCGGAGACCGACTCGAAGACGGGGGCGAGGTTCCTCGGCTCGGCCTCCCCGGGCAGTTTCCCGGAGCACTTCAACTGCTCGGCCTGCTCGAACGTCAGACCGAACTCTTTCTGCAGCGCGCCCGTGTACTGGTTGCCCCCGAACGAGACGTCGCGCGTAAAGACGCTCCGCACGCCGTCCACGATGTTGATGTTCGAGGTCGAGGCCCCGACGTTCAGGAGCGCGACGGTCTGGCCGGGCTGCGGCTCGTAGTTGACCTCGTAGCAGTTCTGGAGGGCGAAGGCGTCAACGTCTATGACGCAGGGCTGCTTGCCGGCGAGCTGGATGGCCTGGCGGACGTTGGCGACGAACTCGCGCTTGCAGGCCGCCATCAGGACGTGGAGCGAGTCGGGCGTCTTGCCCGTGATCTGGTAGTCGAGCGCCACGTCGGCGATGTCGAACGGGATGTGCTCCTCGGCGTGCCACTCGATGGACTCCTGCAGCTCGTCCTCGGTCATCGGCGGGACGATGATGTTCTTGACGATGACGGAGCTTCCCGATACGCCCGCCGCCACGCCCGCCGTCTTGATCTGGTTCGCCGCGAAGACGTGCGCGATGGTGTGCGACACGGCGTTGAGTTCCATGATCTGCCCGTCAACCACGGTGTCGGGTTGCAGGCCCTCGTGAGCGAGGTTCGCGAGCGTGAGAGCGCCGGGCTTGCCCTGCAACTCGACGACCTTGACGGAGCTGGAGCCGATGTCGAGGCCGACCAGATTCTTGTTCCTGCCGTTTCGTTTGAGCATGAGCTATTCGTCCCTGGGTGTCTGCTTCGTGGCTTTCATGCGTTGGCCGCGCCGGAGTCTGGCGCGGATGCGGCGCGCCCGCGAGCGCGACGGGCGGGGGGTAAGAGGGTGGCGCTCGGGCTGCGCTGTGAACGTCTGCGCGAAGGCGTCGCTGCTGCGGAGGGGGCGCGTTTCGTTGGCGCTCGACATCGGGAGGGTTTTCAGGTCTAAACCGCGTGGAGATTGGGAAGTGGCGGGCGGCTGGGCGGGGGCGAGACGTGCGACGCGGCGGCTGGCCGCTTCGACCACCTACGGCAACCCGGCCGAGTCTGGAAGCGCGCCCCTCGCGGCGTGACTCCCGACCCCCGTCGGCTTTGCGGCCCCCGCTCGCGCGAGGTGTGCCTTTGTCGTTTCGGTGTCAAAGAAACGAGTTGCTCGTTTCCGTCAGGAGCAGACCTTGCGCCTGCTGCCGTCTGAAACTATAGCCTACAGATTTCGACACTGTCAACACTATTTTTGATTGTTTAAACAATAGGGTTTTCAATTATTTACTCGCCGATTCTCACCCCCGGAGCCATTTTTCTGGAAGCTGCCGCCCGGTGTTCCGGAAAAGCTACCCGGCCCCTTTTTGCGAAGACGCATGCCGGCCAACTGCGGGAAAGTGAGTTCTTGCTACGCGGGCGAGGCGGAAGTTAGGATGCTGCGGTGAGACTGAGTCTGAGACTTCTGCTGATCCCGGCGGGGCTGCTGCTGCTGGCGGCGGCGTGGCTGTGGTGGAACCGCCCGCAGCGGATCGACATCGCCGCCTACGCGCCCGCCGATTCCATCATCTACCTCGAAGCCGACGACCTCCCCGCGATTCTAGCCGGCCTGACTACGACCGACGCCTGGCGCTCCCTCGCGCCTGCCGCCGGCCTTCGGACAGACTTGGGACGTGTCGGCTGGCTCGGCCGGCTTTCGGCCTGGACGGGAGTCGGCCCGGCCGAATCCGTGGTGCTCTCGCGCGCGCAGGTCGCCGTCGTCGTCCTCGGCTTCGAGACCGAGGGCGCGTCGGGTGGTGAGGCGGTGGTGCGTCCGCGCCTCGCGCTCGTCGCCGAGACTCACACGGGGCATGAAAGGACGCGCGCGGCCGTTCTGAAATTCGCGGGCGACTTCGCGCGCAGCGCCTACGGCGAGACGAAACTCGAACAGACGGGGCGCGAGGGACTAACACTTCTTAACTGGTCTCAGGTGAACGGCACGCGCACGCTTCGGGCGGCCGTCTCGGACGGCTACGCGGTCGTCGGGACGGACGAGGCGGCAGTCGAGGCATGCCTGGCCGTGCGGCGCGGCGAGCGCCCTTCGATGGGGACGGACGCGCGGCTGGCGGAGATGCGCGAGCGCGTGGGCGCGGGCGACAGCGCGCTCGCTTTCGGCTACGTGCCCCGCCAAGCCGCCCCGCGCCTCTCCGAGATCGCCGCCGTGCTCCTAGCCAGCCGCATGCCGCTCGACGCGGCCGAGCAGAGCGGCGCGGCCATCATCCTCCCGCAGCTCGCCTCGCGCCTCCTCGGCGGCGCGGCCTGGGGCTTCCACATCAACGAAGGCGCGGCCGACGACAGGTACTTCTTAGAACTCGGCGAGGGCATCGCCCCGCGCCTCTCCGCCGCTCTCGAATCTCCGCGAGAACCCCCTCCTGATCTGGCCTCGTTCGTCCCCGCGGACGCGCGCCTACTCACGCGCTACAACTTCGCCGAGCCTGTCGAGGCGTGGCGCGGCCTGAACGCTGTCGTCTCCTCGCAGGTGGACTTCACAATCGCGCCCGTCGTCGTACGCCTGCTCGACCAGCAGTTGCTACCCTACGGGATCGAGTCGCCGCGCGAATTCCTGCGCGCTGTCGGCCCCGCGGTCGCGACCGCGCGGCTCGACGCTGAGGGCGAACGCCTGGCCCTCGCCGCCGCCGTGCGCGACGAGACGGCACTCCGCGCGCTCGTGCGGAAACGCTTCGGCGGCAAGCAGCCGACGAAGATCGGCGACGCGGAGCTTTTCACCGCCGACGCGGACGAAGATACGGCCGTCGCCTTCGCCGCCGGTCACGTCGTCACCGGCGACGCCGAGAGCGTGCGCCGCTGCCTACAGGCCCGCGCGTCGGGCCGCACTCTGGACACGGTCGAAGCCTTCAAGCGGGCAAAGCGGGACGACAGTTCGCCCGCCGCCCAGCCTCACATCCTGACGCTCGCGGACGACCGCGAGCAGGCACGCGGCTTCGTCTCCTTCGTCGCGCGGCAGCGGGGCGCGCGCCAGCGCCCCCCCGACGCGGGCGCACTCGAAAAAGCACTCTCCGCGCTCCCCTTCTCGTCGAGCGAGACGCGCCTCGCCGCCGGAGGCTTCGAGCGCAGGACACGCTCCGCCTTCGGGCAGTTTGGCTCACTGATTCTCAGGTTCACTTCCGACGCGGAGTCGCGCCGCTGAAGAAACGATGAACGCGCCGCGCGGAACGCGGAACTGAAAACAGTTATCTTCAGTTCCGCGTTCCGCGCTCATCGCTGCCTTGTTAATCGGACACGGGCGGGAAGTCGAACGGGTGGTCGGCGAGAGCGGCGCGCATGTTGATCTGATTGAAGAGTGCTTCGAGATAGGTGGCGAAGCGGTGGAGGACCGGCCCAAGCTCGGCCGCGCCGCGCGCCGCCGCGGCCT
Source organism: Pyrinomonadaceae bacterium (assembly GCA_035295985.1). Classification (GTDB taxonomy): domain Bacteria; phylum Acidobacteriota; class Blastocatellia; order Pyrinomonadales; family Pyrinomonadaceae; genus JAIVGV01. Next base: position 8,746 of record DATHBT010000242.1, read on the forward strand.
CGGCCGCGAAGCGCTCGAACGACTC
>DATHBT010000243.1:0-3167 GCA_035295985.1 Pyrinomonadaceae bacterium
TGGTCTGCGCGCGGAAGAGCGAGTTATAGACGGCCTCCTCGGTCGCCTCGATCACGGCGAGGAAGAGCGGCGACATGGCGTCGTTCCCGATCAGGCGCACGTCGCGCGGCGCGAAAGTCTCGGCCGCGCCGCGCGGCGGGCGGACGCGCAGCTCCGGCGCGGTCGAGAAGGCGATGGCGTAGTCGCCGCTGCCGTTCGTCATCGCCGATCCCGTGCGCGCGAGCGCGACGACGGCACGCGAGGCCATGCGCTTCAGGTTGCGCGCGTCAACCGGCGCGTCCGTCGCGACGACGATGATGACCGAGCCGTCGGCCGCATCCTGAGGATCGCGCGACGCGCCCTCCGGACGGCCGCCCGCCTCTCCGTCCGCGCGTGGCGACGGCTGCGCGGCGCGCTCCAGCGTCTCCTTCAGATAGAACTGGCCGAGTTCGCGGCCGACGGGCGCGCCGTTGATCGTGAGCACGCCGCCGTAGTTCGTCTGCACGAGCACGCCGACGGTGTGGCCGCCGAGCGCGGGCGGGAGCCGTCGCGACGCCGTGCCGATGCCGCCCTTGAAGCCGAAGGCGACGGTGCCCGTGCCCGCGCCGACCGCGCCCTCCTCGACCGCGCCCTCGCGGGCGTTCTTGATCGCGGCGAACACGTCGTCGCGCGCCACGTGCCGGCCGCGTATGTCGTTCAGTTGGCCGTCGTTCGTCTCGGCGACGAGCGGGTTGACCGAGCGCACGTCCTCGTTGCCCGGCAGGGTGATCATGTACTCGACGAGCGCGTCCGCGGCGCGCGGCACGCTCAAGGTCGAGGTCAAAAGGATCGGCGTCTCGATCTCGCCCAGCTCTTCGACCTGCGTGGAGCCGGCGAGCTTGCCGAAGCCGTTGCCGACGAAGACCGCGCCCGGAACCTTATCGCGGAAGAGGTTGCCGCCGTGCGGGAGGACGGCGGTTACGCCGGTGCGTACGTTTTCACCGCGGATGATCGTCTGGTGGCCGACTCTTACGCCCGGAACGTCCGTGATGGCGTTCTGCGCGCCGTATGGAAGAATGCCGACGCGCACGCCCGCCCCGCGCGCGCGGGGCCTCGTGTTCTGTGTCATGGTCTGCTGTTGTGGCCGCGCGCCCGGCGGGGAGGCCGCGAGCGCGAGTGTGACGGCGAGCGTACTGCTGAGTAAGAGTTTCATGAGCGGGAAATTGTTGGTGTCAATTCGCGCGGCCTTGATCTATCATCTCCGCGCTTCAGCTCCAAAGCAGCCGCCCGAAATTTTCAGTCCGAACAGACGGAGGAAGCCCCATGTCCCGCACATGCCCGCCTGCCCACACGCTCGCACGCGCACTGCCCGCGCTGCTGTTGCTGTTTGCCGCCGCGAACGCCTTCGCGCAGCAGCCCGCCGGCGCGGCGACGAGCGCGCAGCCGAACGACGAGAACTACACGGCGCGGATCAGAGAGTACACCACGGACAAAGTTTTCTCGACCGAGCTGGTCGATCACCTGCCCGCCTCTTCGACCGTCCCCGCGCCCGACAAAATCCTCGGCTACGTCGTCGGCACGCCGAACAGGCTGACCTACGTCAAGGACGTTCACCGCTACATGCGCGCGCTCGACGAGGCCAGCCCGCGCGTCCGCGTCTTCGTCGCGCCCGAGAAGAGCGAGGAAGGGCGCGAGCAGATTTTAGTCGCGATCAGCGACGAGGCGAATCTGCAAAGGCTGGATCGCTACAAGGAGATCACGGCGAGGCTGGCGGATCCGCGCAAAACGAGCGACGCGGAGGCGAGGCAGTTGATCGAAGAGGGCAAGGCGTTCTACTGGCTCTCGGGCGCGATACACTCGCCGGAGACGGGCAGCCCGGAGATGCTGATGGAGCTGGCCTACAGGCTGGCCGTCTCGGAGTCGCCCTTCGTGCAGGAGATTCGGCGCAACAACGTCGTCATGATCACGCCCGTCCTCGAAGTTGACGGGCGCGACCGCATGGTTGACGTGTACAACTACCGCAAGGCCAACCCCGGAAAGAACTGGCCGAACCTCCTCTACTGGGGCAAGTACGTCGCGCACGACAACAACCGCGACGGGCTGGGGATGGCCCTGGCGCTCACGCGCAACATGATGCGCACCTTCCTCGAATACCACCCGCAGGTCTTGCACGACCTGCACGAGTCAGTCCCGTTCCTCTACACCTCGACGGGCACGGGGCCGTATAACGCCTGGCTCGACCCGATTGTGATAGACGAGTGGCACTTGCTCGCTTACCACGAGGTGAACGAGATGACGCGGCGCGGCGTGCCCGGCGTCTGGACGCACGGCTTCTACGACGGCTGGGCGCCGAACTACATGTTCTACGTCGCCAACGGACACAACTCCATCGGCCGCTTCTACGAGACGTTCGGCAACAATGGTGCGGACACGATGGATCGCACCGTGGGCCAGCAGTCGCAGCGCGAGTGGTACAGGCCGAACCCGCCCTGGCCGCGCGTCCGGTGGTCGCTGCGCAACAACGTGAACATGCAGCAGTCCGGGGTACTGCTGGCGATGAACTACGTCGCGCGCCACCGCGAGAAGTTTCTGGAGAATTTTTACGCCAAAAGCAAGCGCTCGGTGCAGAAGGCGGCGAACGAGGGGCCGGCGGCCTACGTGATACCGGGCGACACACAGCGGCCGGTCGAGGCGGCCGACATGGTGAATCTTTTGCGGCTGATGGGTGTGGAGGTTCACCGCGCTACGCGCGAGTTCACCGTGCGCGAGTCGCCGCGCGGCGCGCAGCGGGCGACGGCATCGCCGCAGCCGGGCGAGCCTCAGCCGCTGCCCGCGTCGCGTCGCGATCAGGCGGCGCAGGGTGAGGATGCCGCGCCGCGTCAGCAACAGGGCGAGCAGCCGTCGCAGCGTGAGGCGGGCGCGCAGCGCGGCCAGCAGCAGGGAAGGCAACCGCAGGGCGGCGCGGCGGTCGAGCACAAGTTCCCGGCCGGCTCCTACGTCGTCCGCATGGATCAGCCCTACTCGCGCATGGCCGACATGATGATGGACACGCAGTTCTACAACGCCAACGATCCCCGGCCCTACGACGACACCGGCTGGACGCTCGGCGCGATGCGCAACGTCCGCACGGTGCGTGTCACCGACAACTCGATTCTCGGCGCGCCGTTGGAGTTGCTGACTGCGGACGCCCGCGTGCGCGGTCGGCTCAA
>DATHBT010000244.1:0-17128 GCA_035295985.1 Pyrinomonadaceae bacterium
GTTCGCGCCCGCCCGCCTCGGCGGGCCGCTCGCGGCGGATGAAGAAGTTGGGGTCGATGTGCTCCTCGATGGAGAGGACGGAGTCGAGGAATTTTTCCACGGTCTTGCGGCCGTACCTGAACTCGTACTCGGCCATGCGCCCGGCGTGGGTGGAGACCGACTCGACCATGCGGCGGTTGGTCTTCGAGAAGTAGGCGTTGTTCCTGAAGAAGTCTGTGTGGCCGAGGACGTGTGCGATGACGAGCTTATTCTGGACGGGGCTGTTGGTCTCCATCAGGAAGCCGTAGGACGGGTTGGTGTTGATGACGACCTCGTAGATTTTCGACAGCCCGAAGTCGTACATCGTCTTCATGCGGTGGTAGGCCTTGCCGAAAGACCAGTGCGAGTAGCGGCCGGGCAGTGCGTAGGAGCCGATCTCGTACATGACCGTGGCCGGCACGATCTCGAAGCGCGTGGGGAACGGGTCGAGTCCGAATCGTCGGGCGATCTCCCAGATCTGTTCGAGGGCGCGTTCGAGGTCTTTTATCTCGCGATCTTCCATGCGGCCATTGTCCGCCCGCGCGCGCCCGCGCCGCAAGTCTTATCTTTCGGCGCTACGGCCGCGCGGCCGGCGACCGCGGATCGGATAGCGGTCGTGTGAGGGGCCGTCCCGCGCGCAGGGTAAAGAGCAGGCCCGCAAAAGAGAGGCCCGGCGGCGCGGCCGGGCCTCATCACTTCCGCGCGAGCGCGGCCTGTTTCACTTCCTGTCGCGCAACTGCTTGACGGTCTCGCGCACGCGCGCGGCGTCGGGCGCGTCGGGGGCGAGGCGCAGGTAGGTTTCGAGGTGTTCGGCCGCGCGGCGGTGGTCGCGCCTGGCCCAGTAGATGCCGCCGAGGTAGTAGTGGGCCGCGGGCGACAGGGCGTCCTTGGCGGCGGCGGCGCGCAGCAGTTCGCGCTCGGCCTCGCCCAACTCCTGCCGGCGGATGAGCGCGCGGCCGAGGTAGAGGCGCGCGAGCGATGACGACTCGTTCTCCCTCAGCGCGCGGCGGAGCTGCGCCTCGGCCTCCCCGAACTCGCCCGCGTCGAAGAGGGCGACGCCGCAGCCGACTAGCGCGGCGTAGTCGTCGGGATCGAGGCGGAGGGCGGCGCGGAACGCCTCGGCCGCCTTGTCGGGCCGCTCGATCTTCAGGTAGAGAGCGCCCATCTCGCCGAGCGCGAGCGCGAACCGCGGGTGGGCGTCGACGGCCGCGCGAAGCTCCTCGATGGCCCTCTCGTGCTCGCCCGCGCGGGCGAGCGCCTGCGCCTTCTGGTAGCGCTCGAGCGCGGGCTTGGGCACGGAGGCGAGCGCGGCGCTGACGACCTCCGCGCGCCCCTCCCCCGCACCGGCGCGCTTCGGCCTCAGGTAAATCTGCAGGGTGACGGGGCGCGAGACGGGCATCGAGATGGTCTCGCGCCTCCTGGTCGTGATGTTGACCGGCTCGACGAAGACCGACTCGGTGTGCGTCTCGTAATTGTCGCCGCCCTCGACGACGACGGTGTAGCTGCCCGGCCTGAGCGCGCCGAACTTGAAGGTCCCGTTCGAGTCCGTGTAAACGCTCAGCTCGCCGGAGCCGGTGCTCTCGAGCCTCACCTTCAGCCGGAGGTCGGCGCGGTTGCCGGAGGGCGTGAACAGGCGGCCCTGTATGACGTGGCGCCCGCCGGTGCCGGTGATGTCGGTGCCGCCGACCTGCGCCGGGGCGGCCGGCGCGGCGAGCAGCAGCGCCGGGAGGCAGGCGAGCAGCGCGAGTAGGAAGGATATGGGCGACGGGAGGGCGCGGGCGGCAAACTTTCGCGGCGGTGTGAACATAACGCCTCGCTGATTAGAACCCCCTTCGCGGCGGGGGAGACGGTCGTTCGCTGTATGGGCCTGGGGGCCGAAGGATAACACAAAAAAAGGGGGGGGCGCTGACTAACGCGCCCCCCCGAAAGACTACCGCGCGGCGCGCGCGGGAGTGTGCAGTTTAGAAGCTGAACTTCACACCGAGGCGCAGCGCGGACGGGAACTGGAAGATCTGCCCCTGCCCGTAGAACGGGTTGTTGAACTGGATGAACTGGGCACCGGGGATGCCGCTGTTGATCCTGAGCGTCTGATCCTGCGTCAGCGCGCGCTGCGTGTTGGTCACGTTGAACCAGTCGGCCTGGAAGCGGAGCTGCCGGTTCTCGCCGAACTGGATCGGGTAGTACACGCCGAGGTCGAGGTTGTAGGTCGTCGGCGTGCGGTTGCGGCCCGTCACGGGGTTGATCGCGGTGCCGCGCGGCACGTCGAAGCCCTCGTTGTTGCCGTAGAGGAAGTGCGGGATCAGCGAGTCGAACGGGCGGCCCGACTGGACGCGGAACGAAGCGCTGGTCATCAGCTTGAACGGCCACTGGTAGCTGCCGTCAAGCTTGAACTGGTGCGGGCGGTCGTTCGGGAGCCGCCCGTAGGTGTTCGGCAGCAGCTCGGGCAGGTCGAACAAGCTGGTGATGTTCGGGTCCGCCTGGCCGTTGTCGTTGCGGAACAGCCCCTCGTAGTTGCCGATCAGGCTGGAGTACACGTACGAGGAGATGAACTGGTAGTTGTTCGAGAAGCGCTTCGTGGCCGTGAACTCGAGCGCGCGGTAGTAGCGGCGCGCGCGGCCGAAGATGTCGCCGCGGCCGAGCAGGAACGCGCGCTCTTCTTCGGAGAGCGGGCCCTGCTGCTCGATGAGCGGGATGATCTGCTCGATGGTGGTCTCGCCCGGGTTGAAGAGGAAGTAGGTGTGGCCGTCGTCGAACGAGCCGTCCTCGACGACCGAGTCCTGGTTGCGGTAGATGCCGCGGAAACCGAGCGCGAAGCCGCGGGCGACCTCGTACTCGACGCCGGCCGTCCACTCGTAAACGTCCTGCGGCTTGAGGCCCTCGGGGCCGGGCGTGGCGTGGCAGCCGAGGCAGCCGAGGCCGGCGGCCGTGCCCTGGAGCAGGACGGCGCCGGGAGCGCCGTTCAGGCGGCTGATGTTGGCGTTGCGGTCGAGCTGGATGTCGTCGCCGCCGGCGCGCACGTTGATGTCGAGCGGGATCGGAGTCTCGATGAAGCGCGCGAAGTTGGCGAACACCTTGCCGCGGCCCTCACCCGTGAAGTCCCAGATGAAGCCGAGGCGCGGCTGCAGGTTGTCCTTGAACCTGTTGAACTTCAGGTAGTCAGACTGGGTGCCGTAGGACTGCTGGTAGTCCCAGCGCGCCCCGAGGTTGAGCGTGATGTTGCGGGTGACCTTGAAGTCGTCCTGGACGTAGAAGCTCTGCGTGTTCGTCGTCGTCGGCTCGCCGTTCGTGTTCAAGACGAAGTCGCGGATGCGCACGCTGGAGAGGACGAGGAACGGGTTAGTGCCCAACTCCGTCGAGGTCAGGGCGGCGTTCGTCGAGGCCGACGTGATGCCGGCCGGGGCCTGCCCCGCGCTGATGATGGCGTTGACGCGGGTCGTCAGCGCGGCGGCCGGGCAGGCGACGTTGGAACCCTGCACGGTGCAGACGCCGAAGTTGTTGGTGATGCGGTAGCCGAACGGGAACTCGGTGGCCGGGTGGTCGGCGCCCGCCTCCTGGCCGTTCGGGTCGGCCAGGGTCAGGGCCGGGCCGGTCGGCCGGGTCAGGATGTTGTAGCGGTTCTGGGCCAGTTCGAGGCCGTACTTGAAGGTGTGCTTGCCCCAGACGTTCTGGAAGCGCGCCTGGCCCTCGACACGGTCGCGATCCTGCTGCGAGAAGAGGCCGAAGCCCTGGCGGATGAAGTTGCGCTCGAGCGAGGTCGCGCCGCGGCCGTCGATGTAGGCGAGCTGCAGGGCGCCGCTAGCCCCGACGGGGACGGTCGCGGTCGTGTTGACCGGGCTGAGGATGTTGCTGCCGCTGCGGACGGCAAAGTTGTCGGCGATGAGCGGCACGTCGGTGCTGCCCTCGGGGATGGTGTTGGCGCGCTGCAGGTGCAGGCCGAAGGAGAATTCGCCGGTGAACGTCGGCGAGAAGGTGGAGTTCAGGCGCGCCGTGTAGTTCGAGCCGCCCGTCTCGACCCTGCCCCGGAAGCTCTGCGGGTCGGCGCCGAAGCCGGAGCCGCCGAAGAGGAAGCCTTCCTGCTTGGTGTAGTCGCCGAAGGTCGAGAAGTTGAAGACGTGATTCTGGTTGATGCCCCACGTGATCTTGCCCGCGTAGAAGGGCGTCGTGATCTTGTTCTCGACGGGCTGGAGGAACGTCTGCGTCAGGTAGAAGTTCTTGCGGCGTTGCGGGTTGAAGGCGCCGAAGAACCAGAGCTTGTCCTTGATGATCGGGCCGCCGATGTCGAAGCCGGCGTCAACCTCGGAGAAGCCGTTCGGGGCCGAGCCGGTGAACGGAATGGCCGACGACTTGACCTCGCGGACGAAGCTCTCCGGGGTGAAGAAGAGGAACGCGTCGCCGTGGAACTCGTTCGAGCCGCTCTTCGTCACGACGTTGAAGATGCCGCCCGTCGACTTGCCGTACTCGGCGCTGATGCCGCCGGTCTTGATCTCGATCTCCTGCACGAACTCGAACGGGAGGTTCGCGCCCGAGCCGCCGAAGGCCGGGTCGGTGACGGTCACGCCGTCGAGGATGTAGTTGTTCTCGGGGCCGGAGGAGCCGCCGACCGACGGGTCGCGGTCGCGGCCCGAGGCGTCGCGCAGGCCCGAGCGGGTGACGGTCGGCGCGATCGTGTAGAGCGACTGCACGGTGCGCTGCGTCGGGAAGTTGGAGAACTGCTCGGTCGAGATGTTGGTGCCGGTCGTGTTGGTCGTCACGTCGATGTTCGCGCCGGAAGTGGCCGTGACTTCGACGGTCTCGGTCGTGCCGGCCGGCCGGAGCGTGACCGCCACGGCCGAGGTCCTTGAGAGGTTGACTTCCACGTCCGTCCGCTCGAAGGCCGCGAAGCCCCTGTCGGCCGCGACGGAGACCGTGTAGCGGCCCGGCGGGATGTTCGGGATGCGGTAGACGCCCTCGTCGTTGGTGACGGCCGTCTGCGCGCGGATCATGTTCGAGCCGCTCACCGTGACGGTGACGCCCGGAACGGCCGCGCCGTTGACGTCAATGACCGTGCCCTCAATCGAGCCGGTCGTCGAGGTCTGCGCCGCCGCGCCGAACGTGAACAGCGACAGGCACAGGGCCAGCATCGCCGTGGTAAATCGCAAAGATGTTCTCATGCCGAGAATTCCTTTCGTTTATTCCGAGGTATTTCTCTGGTTAGTTGACATTTGGAGACATAACACTGCTAAACCCTTTAGGCAATTACAGTACCAGACGGGGCCTACCGCGGAACCTGCCCGGCCGCAGCGGAAACGGCAATGTTTACGGGCCATTGGAGCGGCAGGTCAGCCCGCCCGCCAGACAGCCCGGCCGGCGGTCGGCCAGCCATCGAATTTTTTTGGATTTTCTCCAAATTTTCGGATGGAACGCCTCCGCGGGATTCTGCGGTCGCTCCGCCGCAGGGGCCGGGAGCTATCCTCTGGCGGTTCGGACAGACTGGGGGAATTGATCGCGGCAGGCGTGGCGGTGTAAGGAGCCGCGGTTCTGGCCGGGCTGCGAATATTTCCTCGTGGCGGCCGGACTTCGAGCCAATCGGCGAGGATGAGCGCGGCGCCGGGCGCCCACACACAACCCCCGCCCGCCGCCGTCCCGCCGGGAACCCTAAGCTTCGATGCCGCGCGCTCCGAAGAACTGTTTGAGCGCGGGGTACACGTCCTCGCGCTCGTCGATGCGGACGCCGATGAAGCGATCCTTGCGCTTGAGCCTGTCCTTGAAGATCGAGAGGAGCGCGCCCGAGGAGCGGCGGTAGCCGCCCGCGCCCTCCTCGCCGATCTCGCCGTAGCCGAAGAGGTTGCAGGTCTGGATCAGCTCGTCGGCGAGGCGGACGGCGTCCTCGTTGTCCGAGTAGTAGTTGTCGCCGTCGGAGAAGTGGAACGGGTAGACGTTCCAGGCCGAAGGCGGGAAGCGATCCCGGATGATATCGAGCGCGAGCTGGTAGGCGGATGATACGACCGTCCCGCCCGACTCGCCCTGCGTGAAGAACTGCTCCTCGTTGACCTCGCGCGCCTCCGTGTGGTGCGAGATGAAGACGATCTCGACGTTGTCGTACTTCGTCCGCAGGAACCGCACCATCCAGAAGTAGAAGGAGCGCGCGATGTACTTCTTGAACTCGCCCATCGAGCCCGACACGTCCATCATCGAGATGACGACGGCGTTCGACTCGTAGCGGTTCGTCTCCTCCCAGGTCTTGAAACGAAGGTCTTCCTTTTTGACGTTGCCGAAGCGCGCGGCCTTCGACTCGCGGGCGTTGCGCTTGATGTTCTCCATGATCATGCGCCGCTTGTCGAGGTTCGCCATCACGCCGGTGCGGCGGATTTCGTTGAAGCGCGTCGTCTTAGCGGGCACGGCCTTCTTGGCCTTCTCTTCGAGGAACGGGAGACTCAGGTCTTCGAAGATGAGCGCGGCCAGCTCGTCGATATTGATCTCGGCCTCGTAGTACTCGCCCCCGCCCTCGCCGCCGGCCGGCCCGCTCCCCGACCCCTGCCCGCCGCCCTGGCTCTCGCGCCCGATCACGTCGCCGACGCTAGTCTTCCCGTCGCCCTGCCCGACGTGCTTTTTCTTGCGGTGGTCGAAGCGGAACTTGTACTCGTCGAGCGAGCGGATGGGGACGCGCACGATGCGGCGGCCGTCCGAGAGGATGATCGACTCGTTCGAGACGATGGAGCCGAGGTTCTTGCGGATCGCCTCGCGGACGCGCTCCTTGTGCCGCTCCTGATCGATGATGCCTTTGCGCTGGAGCGACCAGTCGTTGCGCTGGACGGACATCTTTTTTCGTCCCCCTACGGAAAACTTTCAGATCGCGCCCGCGACCCGTTCGCCGCGGCAGAAGGCGGCGACGGTTTCGACGAACAGTTGCGGGCACTCCTCCTGCGGCAGGTGGCCGCAACGTTCGATTGTCAGCAGCCGAGAATCCGGTATCAGCCGCCTCAGCGTCTCGCCGTGGCGCGGCGGCGTGTCAGCGTCGCCTTCGCCCCAGACGAGCAGCGTCGGCTGGCTAATCCTCTCGGCCTCGCGCTCGACGCGGCCCGCGCTCCAGCCGCGCACGGTGCTGATGACGGCGCGCTGCGCGTCGGACGCGCGCAGCGGCAGGTGGCGGCCCGCGATGCGCCGCTCCTCCGCGAGAGCGTCGCCGTTCTTCGCGGCGCGGCGGCCGAGCTTTCGCCGGATGACGTAACGCGCGTCGAGCAGCGGCGGCGCGAGCAGTTCGCCCAGGCCCCGCAGGGCGACGAGCCGCAGCACCGGGTGGCGCTTGAGTTCGTCGTTGCAGACCGCGCCGACCAGCACCAGCCGCCCGACCCGTCCGGGCCAATCGAGCGCGCACACGGCCGCCACGGCCGCGCCGTAGGAGCTGCCGACCAGCGTCGCCCGCTCGATCCCAAGCTCGTCCAACAGGCCGATGATCGCGCGGGCCTGCGCCTCTATGGTGTACTCGCCGTCCGCGGGCTTGCCCGAAAACCCGAAGCCGACGAGGTCTGGCGCGACGACGCGGAGGCCGCGCTCCGCGAGCGGCAACAGCACGTCGCGCCAGACGAAATTCGACACGAGGAAGCCGTGAATCAGCACGACCGCCGGAGCGTTCGCGTCGCCGGCCTCCTGGTAGTGCAATCGCACGCCGCCGACATCGGCGAAGCGCGAGCGGTCGGGGTGGTGCAAGCCCGCGGCGTGCTCCCGCCAGTCGAGCGTGAGCGGGCGCGACAAACGGTGCGCCGCGAGCGCCACACCCGCCAGCGCGAACCCACCTGCGAACCAGTAACGCTTCTTCACGATCGAAATCCCGCTCCGCAAATCACCCACCGTTTCGTCTCTCGCTGACGATCCGCTCCACGACGTTGATCAGGGCGTCCAGCTTCTCAGTCGTCTCCGCCATCTGCCTGTTGGTATTAGCTTGCGCCTCAGCCAGCCCGTCGATCTGGTGCGACTGAATTTGGGCGACCGCGAGCAGCGCGTTGATGCCCTCATTCGTACGGCCCCACATCCGATCCCACTTTTCCTCGGCCCGCGCCTGCGCCTCGCGTAGCCGCTCCATGCCCGCGGCGAACTGCGCCTGCTGTTCGAGGATGAAATCAATTGTGCGCTGCTGCTCTTCGTCCCGACGGCGAAGCTCTTCGAGGTCATCCCTTTCTTCCTGGCTCATCTTCAGGCCGTCCTTTCGGTGAGGTGTTATTTCTAGACATCCCGTCGTCAAGCAGGACGCCCGCGCCGTTCGAGGAGCGCGGGCGTCCTGGTTCATTAGTCTAGTCCGACCGCTCCGCCTTCAGCGCGAGAGCAGCGTGCCGACGTAGGTCAGCAGCTCGTTGGCACAGACGGGGCAGTAGCCGCCGTCTTTGACGAGCCGGTCGATGACCTCGTTGATGCGGCGGAGCTGATCGGGGTCGGGCGTCTTGGCCGAGGTCGTGATCTTCACCACGTCCTTGAGGTCGGCGAAGATCTTCTTCTCGATGGCCTCCTTCAGACGCTCGTGCGAGTTGTACTCGAACTGGCGGCCCTTGCGCGCGTAAGAGCTGATGCGGATCAGTATCTCCTGGCGGAAGGTGTTCTTCGCGTTCTCGGAGACGCCGATCTGCTCCTCGATGGAGCGCATCAGCTTCTCGTCGGCCTCAAGCTCCTCCTCGGTGAGCGGGTCTTTGATCCGCTCCTTGTTGCAATAAGCCTCGACGTTGTCGAGGTAGTTGTTGCAGATCGTGCGGGCCATCTCCTCGAAGGAATAGACGAAGGCGCGCTGCACCTCGATCTTCGCCATCTCGTCGTACTCCTTGCGGGCCGCCGAGATGAGGTTGAGGTAGCGTTCGCGCTGCTCGGAGTTGATGCCGGTGTGCTGCTCGAAGCCGCTCTTGATCGTGCGCAGGGCGTCTATCGGGTTGATGCACGTGACCCCGTCGCGGACGAGCGCGCCGGACAATCGGTTGATGATGTAGCGCGGGGAGATTCCGTCCATGCCCTCGCGCACGGTCTCCTCTTTCAGCTCGCGCACGTCCTTCGACTTGTAGCCCTCAACGTCCTCGCCGTCGTAGAGCTTCATCTTCTTGACGAGATCGACGTTGGCGCGCTTCGGGTCTTCGAGGCGGGTCAGCACGGCGAACATCGCCGCGACCTTCAAGGTGTTCGGCGCGATGTGGACGTTGCGCAGCACCTCGGACTGCTTCAGGAGCTTGTCGTAGATGCGCTCCTCCTGCGAGACGCGCAGGTTGTAGGGCACGCGCACGAGGATGATGCGATCCTGCAACGCCTCGGACTTCTTGTTGCCGGCGAAGGAGACGTACTCGTTCTCGTTCGTGTGCGAGAGGATCACCTCGTCGGCGTAGATCATCGCGAAGCGGCCGGTCTTGATGTTCTGCTCCTGCGAGAGCGTCAGGAGCGAGTACAGAAACTTCTCGTCAACCTTCAGCATCTCGACGAACTCCATCACGCCGCGGTTGGCGATGTTCAGCTCGCCGTCGAACCGGTACGCGCGCGGATCGGATTCGACGCCGACCTCGCCGATGGTCGAGAGATCAATCGAGCCGGTCAACTCGGTAATGTCTTGTGATTTTGGATCCGAAGGCGCGAAGGTTCCGATGCCGACGCGCTCCTTCTCCGAGAAGAGGATGCGCTGGACTCTCACGTCCTCGTGGCGGCCGTTGTAAGTGTGTTCGAGCGCGTAGCGGCACTGCGGGCAGAGGTCGCCCTCGATGTAGATGCCGTAGTGCTTCTCGATTTCGGGGCGGAGTTCGGCGGGGATGAGGTGCAGCGGCTCCTCGTGCATCGGGCAGTCTTTGATGGCGTAAACCGCGCCCGCGCCCGTGCGCGTGTAATCTTCCAGCCCGCGCTTGAGCATCGTCACGATGGTTGACTTGCCGCCGCCCACCGGCCCCATCAGGAGCAGGATGCGCTTGCGCACTTCCAGACGCTGCGCGGCCGACTTGAAGTACTCGACGATGCGCGCGAGCGGCTCCTCGATGCCGTACAGCTCCGCGGCGAAGAAGTTGTAGCGCGCCACCTCGTCGCGCGTGCCCTCGTTCAGCTTCTCCACGCCCGCCGCGTGGATCATGTCGTTGACGCGGGCGTGCGAGAGCTGCGCCAGTCGCGGGTTCTGCGTCACCAGCTCGAAGTAGTCGCGGAAACTGCCCTCCCAGTGGAGCGCCTCGCGGTCGCGGCGCAAGAGTTCGAGCCGTTCGCTAATGTTGAAGCTGTGCGGTTTGCCATCCTGCTCTTCGTGCATCGCCCTTCTTGACCTCTCGATAGGCTTCGCGCGCGTGGACGGCGTGGGGAAGTTCACGCCCTTGTATTGTTCTGGCGGCTGGCTACGGGGAAAGGCCGCCCCTCCCGACGGGGGCGGTCCCGGTCGTTGCGCGGCTCGCCGCTTCTCTCGGTAGCAGGCTCGATGCGTCCGTCTCTGCAACGTGCGCGTTCGCGTTACGGCTGACGCCGTCGAGTCGCTGTCAAAAAACTCCCGAAGCAACCCTGAACCTGTCTTTACGAAAGCGACGGGCCGCGCGGCGTGGGCACTCACGGGGTAAGTGGCGCGGGCGCTGACCCTGCTTGGCCCGGATTATAGCACACAGCCCCGTGCGCCAATTCAACACTTATTCTGCGGCCTGGCCCAGCCCGACGCGCGGCCTTACCGTGCCGCGCCGCGCGTCGTACAAGCCGACGGCGACGAGCGCGCCGGTCGCGCCGAGCAGCCTCACGTGCGCCCCGTCGGCCCAGCCGTTCATTGCCTCCGCGGGCGCTCCGACCTCCGCGCCGTGCATGACGCGGCGCTCGTCCACGCTCGTTAGATGCGCGGCGGGCATGTCGGGGAGCGCCGCGTTCATCGGGACTAAAACTCCGCCCGCGCGACCCGCCTCGGCCAATTCCTGCAAACGCCCCAGCGTGACGGCGTCCTCGACGCGGAACGCGCCCGCGCGCGCGCGGCGCAACTCCGTGAGGTGCGCGCCCACGCCGAGTTGTTCTCCGAGCGACTCTGCCAGTACACGCACGTAAGTCCCGGCCGAGCAGACGACGCGCACGCGCGCGTCGCACGTCCCGTCCTCGTTCTGGTGCACAAGCTCGCCGGACTCGCCGCGCACGACCTCGAACTCCCTGACCGTCACGCGCACGGCCGCGCGCTCGACCTCGACGCCCTGCCGCGCCAGCTCGTACAACTTCCGTCCCTGAACTTTCTTGGCCGAGTACATCGGCGGCACCTGTTCGATCTCGCCGCGGAGCGCGTCGAGCGCGCGCTCGATCTCCGACTCGTCAACCGCGCCCAGCCGCGCCGCCGACGGCGAGACGGGCGAGAGCGTCGCGCCCGTCAGATCGCCCGTCTCGGTCCTGTAGCCGAAGCGCACCACGGCCTCGTACTCCTTCTCCGCGCCAGCCAGGAACTGCGCGAGCCGTGTCGCGCGCCCCACCAGCATGACGAGCACGCCCGTGGCGAACGGGTCGAGCGTGCCCGTGTGCCCGACGCGCTTCTCGCGGAGCAGGCGGCGCGCCCGCGCGACAACGTCGTGCGAAGTCCAGCCCGCCGGCTTGTCGATGATGAGAATCCCGTCCATTGGTAGCTGTTAGCCGGGAGCCGCCGCACTGCCGGCTTTGCGCGTCCGCGCCTGTGCGCGAACGCTCTTTCTGCTGTGATAGGAAGTCTCGCGCAAAGGCGCGGAGGTCTTGTAACGCGCGCTCGTCCCGGCGGCGGGGACAATCTTAATTCGCAAATCGGGAATCTGAAATCTAAAATAGCGGCATGACGTTTCGCAGTGGCGGCAAGAAACGAACGAGGCCGCGCCGCTCGCCGAACCCGGCCGACAGGCAGTTGCGCGAAGACGCGGTCGCCGAGAAGCCGCGCCGCGCCGCCGATCCAGAAAAGTCGCGGGCGCGGACGCTGCAACGCGCCGTGAAGCTGCTCGCAGCCAAGCCGCGCTCGGTGGCGGAGCTGCGCGAGCGGCTGTTGGAGAAGGAGTGGACGGACGAGGCCGCGGCCGACTACGCCGTCGCGAAGCTAACAGAGTACGGCTACCTCGACGACGAGCAATTCGCGCTCTCGTTCGCGCAGTCGCGCGTCAGGCAGAAGCCGGTCGGCCGCCAGCGGCTCGCGCGCGATCTCAAGAACAAGAAGCTCGACAAAGAGACGGCCGAGCAGGCGCTCGAAAAGGTCTTCGAGGAGACGCCCGAAGAGAAGTTGATCGACGAGGCAATAGCGCGCCGCGTGCGCCTGCGGGGACGACCGAAGACGCGCGAGGAGTCGAAGAGTCTCTTCGATCACCTCCTGCGCCGCGGCTTCTCCATCGACCTCGTCATCAACAAAGTCCGCGCCCTCTCCGCGTCCCCGCTCGACGAAGAGAGCGATGATACGTCTGCGGACGGCGACGAGTAATCCCCTAGTGTGTCTCTCTTAGCCGCACGCCCTCACGCAAACATCGCCCGCCGACGCCCGGTTTCACCCGCCCGCGCCCCGCGTGCTAGACTTGCCGTTCGCCCAATCAGACGAAAATCTGACGGCTGGCCGCCGACGTTTGAGAGTTTTTTATGATGACCGGAAACGAGATTCGCGAAGCCTTCCTTAAGTTCTTCGAGCGCAACGGCCACCAGCGCGTGCGCTCCTCCCCGCTGCTGCCGGCCAACGACCCGACGCTCCTGTTCGCCAACGCCGGCATGAACCAGTTCAAGGACGTGTTTCTCGGCAACGAGCGGCGCGACTACACGCGGGCGGCGACCTCCCAGAAGTGCCTGCGCGCGGGCGGCAAGCACAACGACCTGGACGAGGTCGGCAAGACCGCGCGCCACCACACCTTCTTCGAGATGCTGGGGAACTTCTCCTTCGGCGATTACTTCAAGGAGGACGCGATCCGCTTCGCCTGGGACTTGCTCGTTAAAGAGTACGGCCTCGACCCGCGCCGCCTCTGGTTCTCGATCTACGAGGGCGACGAGGAAGTGCCGGCGGACGAAGAGGCCGCGCGCCTGTGGGAGCAGGCGGGCGCGCCGCGCGAGCGGATACTCCGCTTCGGCCGCAAGGACAACTTCTGGCAGATGGGCGACACCGGCCCCTGCGGCCCGTGCAGCGAGATTCACTACTACATGGGTGAAGACCCGGACGACCCGTCGAAGAACCGCGCCGAGTTCGTCAACGGCCCCGGCGACACGACGATGGAAATCTGGAACCTCGTCTTCATGCAGTTCAACCGCACGGGCGAGGGCGAGCCGGACAAACAGACGGGCAAGTTTCCGTCTTACAAACTCGAACCGCTTCCGAAGCCTTCCGTGGACACGGGCGCGGGGCTGGAACGACTCGCCGTCGTTCTTCAAGGCGTCGGGTCGAACTACGACACCGATCTGATCCGCCCGATCATCGACCACGTCGCGCAGCTATCCGACCGCGCCTACGAACCCGACACGCAGGCGGGCTTCGCCATGCGCGTCATCGCCGACCACGCGCGCGCCGCGGCCTTCTCCGTCGCCGACGGGATTCTCCCCGGCAACGAGGGGCGCAACTACGTGCTCCGCAAGATCATGCGCCGCGCCATCTACCAGGGCCGCCACGCGCTTCAGCTCGACGAGCTGTTCTTCTACAAGGTAACGGACTACGTCTGCGACCTCATGCGCGAGGCTTACCCCGAACTCGACGCGTCGCGCGAGTTCATCGAGCGCATGGTCAAGCTCGAAGAGACCCGCTTCGCCTCGACCCTGACGGTCGGCCTGCAAAAGCTCGACGCGCTGTTCGGCGCGACGGCCGAAGGGCAGATGCCCGAGTACAAGGAACTCGCCAAGCTCTACGACACCTTCGGCACGCCGCGCGATCTTATCCGCGTCGGCCTCGAAGAGCGCGGCTTCGCGACCGAAGAGGACGAGTACAACGAGCGTTTCGACGCGGCACTGCGCGAGCTGCAACAGTCGGGCGCGCGCGGCGTCGAGGCGGGGCAGAAGAAAACGAAGGAGATTTACGCGCGCGTCGCCGAGCGCGTCGGCCAAATCACTTTCACCGGCTACGAGGAGACGCGCACGGAAGGCGCGCTCGTCGTCGCTTTGATTTCGGGCGACGAAGAGGTTGAAGAACTCGGCGAGGGCGAGGCCGGCGAGGTCGTGCTCGACCGCACGCCGTTCTACGCCGAGTCGGGCGGGCAGGTCGGCGACACGGGCCACCTGATCGGCGTTTTTGAGACTCCCGCCACCGAAGGCGACGCGCCCGTGAAGCACGACGTTCGCGCAGTCGTCAACGACACGCCGCCCGCGCCCGCGCCCGGACTCATCGTCCACCGCGTCACGGTCGAGCGCGGCCGTCTGCGCACGGGGCAGATGGTCTCGGCCGTCGTTGACGCGGAGAAGCGCGACGCGACGCGGCGCAACCACACGGCGACGCACCTGATGCACGCCGCGCTGCGCGAGGTCTTGGGCGCGCACGTCAAGCAGGCCGGCTCGGTCGTCGCGCCCAACTACCTGCGCTTCGACTTCACGCACTTCCAGCCGCTCTCGCGCGAGGAGATCGCGGAGATCGAGAGGCTGGTCAACTACCACGTGCTGCGAAATCAGCAGGTGCAGACGGACGTGGTGGCGCTGGAAGAGGCGATGCAGTCGGGCGCGATGGCGCTCTTCGGCGAGAAGTACGCGGAGAAGGTTCGCGTGCTGAGCGTGCCGGGCGCGGAGGGCGTCTTCTCGAAGGAATTGTGCGGCGGCACGCACGTGCGCGCCACCGGCGACATCGGCCTCTTCAAGATCGTGAGCGACGAGTCAATCGCCTCGGGCACGCGCCGCATCCGCGCCGTGACGGGCTTCGACGCGCTCTCGCGCCTGCAGGAGACCGAGGCTTTAGTCGATCAGCTCACCGGCGATCTGCGCGCGACCAGAAACGATCTGCCCGCGGCCGTCGGTAAGCTCCAAGAGGAGTTGAAGCGCGCGCGCCGCGAGGCCGAGGAGATGAAACAAAAGCTCGCGAGCGGCGCGTCGGCCGGCAACGGGAGTGAGGCGCGCGAGGTGGCGGGCGTCAAAGTGCTCGCGCGCGAGGCGAGCGAGTTGGACGCGGCCGGCTTGCGTCAGCTCTCGGACACGCTGCTCGACCGCGTCAAGTCGGGCGTCGTCGTGCTCGGCAGGCGCGGCGAGGGCAAGGTCTCTTTGATCGTCCGCACGTCGAAAGACTTGCAGGCGCGAGCGCCCGCGGGACAGATCATTCGCGAACTCGCGCCCATCGTCGGCGGTCGCGGCGGCGGCAAGCCCGACATGGCAGAGGGCGGCGGCGCGCAGATCGAAAAGCTCCCCGACGCGCTGGCGGCGAGCTACCAAGTGGTCGAGCGGCTGCTCGGGCAGAGCGCGGCTTGAGTCTCGCGCCTCACCCCGCGCGCGCGTCGGGGTGACGTGTCAGGTGCGCCCCGCGTTGCGGCGGCCGGCGGAAGATGAAGGCCCGACTGTTCGGGAGTTTTGAAACTCCCGAACAGTCGGGCCTTCGCCGTTCGCGCGCAGTTCAGCGCGAGTTCGTGTTCGTCTGGGAGGCTTGAATCTGCTTCCAGACCTCCTTCTGCCGATCCGTGAGCGGGATGTTCATCTTTTCGAGTGTGAGGGCGTTGAGCGTGCCCGTAACCTTGATGCCCTCGGCCTGCTGGTACTTCCGCAGGCCGTCGCGCGTCGGGTCGTCGAGCTTGCCGGTCTGCTCGCCCGCGTAGTGCCCGCGCTGCTTGAGCAGGGCCTGGGCCTGTTTGATCTGCTCCTTGTTCGCGCGAAAGATGGGGCCGCGCCGCGCCGTCTTGGAGTTGGCGTTAGACGCGGCGGCCGTCGAGGAGTTGGTGTGTTGCGCGGCGACCGGTGCCGAGAGGAGCAGCAGCGCGAAGAGGGTGGTGAGTGTCTTCTTCATAAAGTTCTCCTTAAGTTGTTGGGCGCGCTTGTGAGGCGCAGGCGAGGCGGCTTTGAGGCAGGCCGCCAGGGGTTAAAGCGAGAGACATCATACACGCCCTGTCAAGCCTTTTTCCCGGAAAACGCCCGCGCGCCCGCGCCGGCCGACAAAGGTGTTGAAGCCCTTCCGGCCCGTGTGCTAGTCTGGTTGTGCGCCCCTTTCCGGGACGCGCCCCGCGACGGAAACGGCCCGAACGTCTGTGGCCGACCTAACCCTCATCCCCGAAAGTTAATCAGTTTGCGGTGACGGCCCCGCCGCGCGTCTTGCGCGTGCCGGATTCGTCCCCTGCCCTCCCCTACGGGATCGCGTCATGAAAAAGCTCATCCCCCTCGCGGCGCTCGCGCTGCTCGCACTCCACGCCGCGCCGTCCGCCCGCGCCCAGTACTCGGCCCGCACGGCGCTGAGCAACTTCGATCTCGTTGACGGCGTGCGCGTCCCCGAACCCGCGCCTCAACCCACGACCGCGCCCTCGCGCAAGGTTCGCATGACCGCGCTGCACCGCGCCGAACTCGAACGCTCCCGCGCCGCGCTCAAGGCGACCCCGAACGCCCCGAACGCGACGCGCGCGGCGACTGCGACGGCCCCGGCGGGGGTCTCGCCTTACGCGCCCGCCGTCTCCCCCTCGCTCGGCGGCTACACGACGGGCGACGCGAGCGTGGACTCCCTCATCGCCGCGTCGGGCGCGCGCCACGGCGTCGATCCCGTGCTGCTCTACGCGATCATGCACCGCGAGTCGGCGTTCAAGAAGCGTGCGCTGTCGCACAAGGGCGCGCGCGGGCTGATGCAGTTGATGCCGGCGACGGCCGCGCGCTTCGGCGTGCGCGACATCTTCGACCCGCAGCAGAACATCGACGCCGGCGCGCGCTACATGCGCTGGCTGCTCAACCGCTTCGACGGCGACGTGCGGCTCGCGCTCGCCGGCTACAACGCGGGCGAGGGCGCGGTCGATAAGTACGGCCGGCGCGTCCCGCCATACCGCGAGACGCAGGAGTACGTCCGCCGCATCTCGGAGCGCTACAGCCTGATGCGCGACCCCGAAGCGGCGCGGCGCGCGCCCGTGGTCAACCGCGCGCAGGCCGTCGTCGCCGCCAACCAGACGGCCCAGCCGCCCTCGGCGCTCTACGAGCCGAACGTCTATTCGGTGCGGCTGCCCGACGGGAAGTTGATGCTCGTCAGCCAGTAGCGGCGCGGCGGCCGTAGCCGCTATAGAAGTTTTCGCTTGAGCGACGGCTGATCGTACTCACC
>DATHBT010000245.1:0-12895 GCA_035295985.1 Pyrinomonadaceae bacterium
CTCGCCTACCGCGATCAGATCGGGCGCCTCGCCGAACTGCTTCGCGAGGCTGCGCACCACACCGCCCATCCGCACTTCAGCCGCTACCTGCTGCGCCGCGCCAAAGACCTCTTGAATGACGACTACTTCATCAGCGACAGCCTGTGGGCTGGCCTGTCCGACAATCCGCTCGACATCGTCGTCGGCCCGTGCGAAGTCTATGAGGATCAGTTGATGGGCCTCAAGGCCGCCTTTGAGGCGATGCTGCTGCGGCGCGACTTTGAGGGGACGGAGCGGATCCGCCACTTCCAGGACAAGCTGCCGGCCCTATGCCGCGCCGTGGAGGCGGAGATCGGAAAGTCGCTCGTGATCGACAACTCGCAGCTCGATCTCTCGATGGCTGACCTCGTCTATACGGGCGGCGATGCGCGCAAGGCGATCCCCGCCATAGCCTTCACGCTCCCGAACGACGAGCGCGTCATAGAGCAGGTCGGCAGCCGCCAAGTAATCTTGAAGAACGTCCTCGAGGCGAAGTTTCATTACGTGGCCTGGGCCATTCAGGAGCGGCTCGCCTCCGCCGCGCCGGGCGAGCGGCGGGCCTCCTACGAGAACTTCCTTAATCACACGCTCTTCCACGAGATTTCGCACACCATCGGCCCGCAACTCATCACGAAAGACGGCGTGGAGACGACCGTCAACCGCAGCCTCAAGCAGTACTATTCGGTGCTCGAAGAGGCGAAGGCCGACACGCTCGCCGTTTGCATCATGTTGTGCGGCGCGGACGCCGAGGCCCGCGCCGGCTTCCTCCGAGGCTACGTGCCCGGCATCCTGCGCCCGATCCGCTACGGCCTCTCAACGGCGCACGGCGGGGCCAACGCCATCCAGTTCAACTACCTGCTCGAACGGGGTGCCGTCGGCGTCGGCCCGGCGGGCGAGTTGCGTTTCGACGCCGAGCGCGTTCGCCGCTCGCTCACCGACCTTACCGCAAGGATCATCGACATACAGGAGCGCGGCGACTTCAACGGTGCGCAGCAACTCGTCGCCGCTTACCGCGTGCTGAGCCCCGAGGTTGAACACTTCACCCGCGGGCTAGCCCGAGTGCCCGTCGATATACGTATTAGCTACGCCGTCTAGCGCGGTCGCCACCCCGGCATACGCTCCGACGCCCCATCCAAGCTGCGCGCCGTTAATTTGCTTCTTATGTTCCTGAGCGGCGCTGGCGAGCACTCCCACGCAGCCCTCACGCGGCCTCGCCGCGCCAATCCACCTCGAAAATCTCGGCGGGCCGCACGCGGTTCTTGACGGTCACGGGCGGCTGGCGTCGCGGCGTGAACCGGCCGTGCGTGAGTGCGGCGTCGGCCGACGACTTAGCAGCTCGTCGGCGCGAAACCCTCGGGCGGTGGCACCCGCCGGGGTAACTTTTTGGAACGTCCGCCTTCGCGGGTTGTAATACCATAGAGCCTCTCTGTCGCGCCCGTTACTATTCAACCCAACCGGAGGTGACGGAAATGAAGTCCGCCGCGAAGTCCGCGACCCGGCCGCGCCCCGCGACGCCGGTTCTCCTCCTCTGCTTCGCCGCCGCACTCGCGGCCGGCCCGGCGCGCGCGCAGGGCGCAGGCCCCGTCTGCGAAGCCCCGCCGGCCGTTAAGCGCGCCCTCGAATCGCTGCCCGAGGACGACTCGAAGTTGATTTCGGCCGCGCGCCGGGAGAAGAGGCTTGAGGCGCTGCGCCCGCTGTTGCAACAGTTCCCCGACGACCTGTTCGTCCACAGGCGTTTCCAGGAGGCCGCGCAGGGCGCGTCGGCCGCGGAGCGGAGCGCGCTCGCCGAGCAGTACCGCGCACTCTCGGCCAAACGGCCGGACGATCCGCTCTACCTCTATCTCCACGGGCGACTGCTCGTCGGCCGTAACACGCCGGAGGCGCGTGCGCTCATGGAGCGCGCGCTCGCGCGCGACCCTGACTTCGCCTGGGCGCACCTGTCGCTCGCGGACATCTACAACCTCCCGCGCTACAGGGATAAGGCGAAGGCCCAGGAAGCCGTCAAGGCCTTCTTCCGCATCTGCCCCGCGCCGCTCAGCCCCGAAGCGTACCGCCACCTGAGGGGTTCGGGCGACACGGCCCTCATACGCGAAGGCGCGCGCGCTCTCCGGGCGCGCCTCGAATCCAGCCGCGATCCGGCGGAGCTGGCGTTCTACAACACCCTCTGGCAGCTGGAGTTCAGCGCACGCCCCGTCGCGGAACACACGCAGGTGCGCGAACAGGCGAAGGCCGACCTGGAGCGTTTGCGTGGGATGAACCTTACAGACAGCAGGAGGTGGTTTGAGACGCTGCGGGCCGGCTACAGGGTGACGAACGACAAGGAGGCCCGTCGCCGTGCCGAGGACGAAATCATCTCCCGCTTCCCACACTCACTCTCGGCCAAGAGCCTGATCATGGAGCGCTGGCAGGAGGAGAACCCGCAGCCCGACTGGGGCGGGCCGCGTGAGAACATGCTGGCCTACAACGCCAAGCTGCTGCCGGCCACGGAAGAGTGGATCCGCCGCTGGCCCGACGACCCCATGCTCCGCTTCCGCAGGTTCGACGCCCTACTCTCGCTCGACACGGCGGCGCTGCCCGAAGTCGAAGCCGCCTTCGACGCGCTGCAAAAGAGTTCCGAAAAAGACCCCGGCACATTTCTCAGTATTCCGCCCGCGCCCGTCCGCATGGCGCAGCTCTACCTCAAGCGCGGCGTCCGCCTTGAACGCGTCCCCGAACTCGTGCGCCGCGGCTTCAGCGAGTTCGAGGCGGTGGCGGCGGAGGAGAAGGACTCCGACGCCGCCGCGCCGGGCGAGAAGAACTACACGCAGGAGAATCTGAAGTCGGTTTACTGGTCGGGCTGGCCCGTTCTGGCGGAGGCGTACCTGAAGACCAAACAGCCGGCCAGGGCGCGCGAAGTTCTCGCGCAGATGGAGGCGCAACTGGCGAAGGAGAAGCCGGGCGATAAGGCGGAGGCCGGCGACAAATCTCTTCACCAGTGGCGCGAGGCGACTTTCCTTGAGTGGGCTGGGCGCGTCGCCGAGGCCGAAGGGCGAAGGCTCGACGCCCTGGCCTTCTACCAGGCCGCGCTTACGACCCGCCCGGCAGGCGGGAGCAGCCAGAGTAAACAGGAGGCGGACGCACTCGCGGCCAGGGCGCGGAAGCTGTGGCTTGCGCTCGGCGGGACGGAGGCGGCTTGGGCCAAGTGGTCCGGGCGCGGCGCTCCCAGGGACGTTTCGGTCGCGGCCGGCGGCGCGTGGGAGGAGCGAGGCAAGCCGCTCCCCGACTTCGAGCTGACCGATCTCGGCGGGCGCACCTGGCGTCTCGCAGACCTCAAGGGCAAGGTGGCGTTCATCAACGTGTGGGCCACATGGTGCGGCCCGTGCCAGCAGGAGCTGCCCTACGTCGAGCGGCTGCACGAACGGCTCAAGGGCCGACAGGACGTGGCGGTGCTGACCTTCAACATTGATCAGGAGGTGGGCCTCGTCGAGCCTTACGTGAAGGAGAAGGGGCTGACGGTTCCGGTGCTGCCCGCCCGCCCCTACGTCGAGGGCCTGCTCCCCTCGATAGCCATCCCGCGCAGTTGGATCGTGGGGCCTGACGGCACCATGCTCATGGAGCAGGTCGGCTTCGGCCGCGAGGGCGACGAGTGGCTCCGCAAGGCGCTGGAGCTGATCGACAAAGCCGGTGCGGCGAAGTGAAGGCCGCAGCCTACTCTGAAAGACGATAACCGCGGAGGCGCGGAGGCGCAGCTTAAGAAAAAGAAGCTGTGCCTCCGCGCCTCCGCGGTTCACCTCTTACTACTGCATACCCTGAGATCGCTTACTTCCCGCCGGCGCAACCGAATCACAAGAGAGTCACAACCTGATCGCTAACACCGCCCGCGCACCGGCCGGCCCGCCTCAAGGATTCCTCAACCGCCGTCGCTATCCTCTACCCGTCACTCCCCATTCCTTCCCCCTCGTCCCCCCGGCGACTGCACCCGCGCATCGATCCCGCGCAGGCGGGGCGCGGTCGGGTTTTCGCCGGGCAGGCAGCATCTTTCGAGCGGCTACGGGCCAGGCCCCAGCGCGCCCTCGCCCCGGCCGCTCGCACAGGGAGAAACGAAAATGAGAAGGCAGAAAATCTTCCGCGCCGCGGCGCTCTCGCTCCTCGTCCTATCGGCCGTGGCCTTAGGCGCTTACCACTCCGCGCCGCCGTCGGCCGCCGGGGCCGCCGCCGCGTCGGCGCTCGCGCAACTCGCGCCGGAGTTGCAGGCCAAGGTGGATTCGAGCGTCCTGGAGAAGGCCGCCCTCGGCCGGACGGAGTTCCTCATCTACATGGGGCGGAAGGCTGACCTGAGCGGGGCCGACGCGCTCTCGACGAAGGAGGAGAAGGGCCAGTACGTCTATGAAAAGCTGACGGCGACGGCCGAGGCTTCGCAGTCGGGCGTCAGGCAGACGCTCGCCGAGTTCGGTGCCGAGTACCGCTCCTTCTGGGTGAGCAACGCCGTCTGGGCGAAGGGCGACCTGACGGTCGTCAAGGCCATCGCGGCGCACCCCGAGGTGGCCTACATCTACGCCAGCGGCGGCGGCGCGCTGAAACTCCCGCCGCAGGAGGCAGCCACCGCGTCCGCTGATGCCGTCACCGCCGAGACGGCGACGGCCTCGGCGAGCTTCCCCAACAACGACCCGAACCCGGAACCGGGCCTGCTGAAGGTCAACGCCGACGACGTGTGGGCGATGGGTGTTCAGGGCCGGGGCGCGGTGGTCGCCAGCGCCGACACGGGCGTCAACTGGGATCACGCGGCGCTCAAGCGCCAGTACCGCGGATGGGACGACGCCGCGGGCGTCGCCGATCACAACTATAACTGGCACGACGGGACGCGGACGCCCTGCGAGCCGGGCACGGAGACCAGCAACGCCGCGCCCTGCGACGACGACAGCCACGGCACGCACACCGTCGGCACGATGGTGGGCGACGACGGCGCGAGCAACCGCGTCGGCATGGCCCCGGAGGCCGAGTGGGTCGCCTGCCGCAACATGGCGCAGGGCGTCGGCGTCGTCCCGACCTACCTCGACTGCATGCAGTGGTTCATCGCCCCGACCGACCTCGGCGGCCAGAACCCGCGGCCGGCGAAAGCGCCGCACGTGATCAACAACTCCTGGGGCTGCGTGGAGGGCTGCCCGCCGCCCGCGCTCCAGGACACGCTCCGCGCCTCCCGCGCGGCCGGGATTTTCTACGCCGTCTCGGCCGGCAACGACGGGCAGAGTCCGCTGGGCGCGGCCCGCACGGGCGTGGTCATTTGCAGCTCGCTCAACTTCCCGCTGGCGCGCTACCCCGAGTCGTTCACCGTCGGCTCGACCGACATCGGCACCGACACGATCTCCTACTTCAGCAGCCGCGGCCCGGTGCTCGGCGACCCGACCGCCCCGGCCGGCCTGATGAAGCCGAACATCACCGCCCCCGGCGCGGGCATCCGATCCAGCGTGCCCGGCGGCGGGTACGGCAACAAGAGCGGGACGAGCATGGCCGGGCCGCACGTGGCCGGGATGGTCGCGCTGCTCGTCTCGGCCAACCCGCGCCTCGCCGGGATGGTAGATCGGCTCGAAGACATCATCGAGGGGACGGCCGTGCGGAAGACCACGACCGAGGGCTGCGGCCTCGACTCCGTCACGGCAGTCCCGAACAACACCTACGGCTGGGGCCGCATCGACGCCCTCGCGGCCGTCCTCGACGCCCTGCCGCCCACGGCCGCGAACGACACCGCCACGACCACCGAGCGCACGGCCGTCAACGTCAACGTGCTCGCGAACGACACCGACCCCGACGGCGACACGCTGACCGTCACCTCGGTCGGGCCGGCCTCGAACGGGACGGTCGTCAGGAACGCCGACGGCACGCTGACCTACGTGCCCGCGACCGGCTTCGTCGGCGTGGACACGTTCGTCTATACGATCTGCGCGCCGGAGGGCTGCCTGACGAGCAGCTCGACGGCCGCCGTCACCGTCACGGTCAACAAGCTCCGCGGGGGCAAGAAGAAGTGAGCCGACACGGGCGAGTCTCTCCCCGCCGGGAGGCGGACGCGCGCGGCTGAAAACCTCGCGACGCGCTCGCACCAGCCTCGCGGCACGAGAAGGGCGGACGACGCTGTGTCGTCCGCCCTTCTTAACGCGCCGGCCTCGCACCCGCACGAGAAGCGCGCGCGCCGCGATCCACAGTCGCCCGCCGCAGCGACGCCGGCCAGCGCCGCGGCTAAAATTTCGGGAATTATGCCTTTGACACACCCAATGGCTAATGACTATAAATGGCTGGAAATAAGGTAGGAAGTGGGGGTAAAACAGGTGGTCAAGAAAGGGTCTTAGGACTTATCAGGGGCACGCCATCCCAACACATCAGTCGCCACTATCTCTAGTCTTTCTTTCGGTATTAGCTGTACCCCGCGCCAAACTAAACCTAGATTTTCGCCCCCTGGCTCATCCTTTCTCGCCCTTTCTTCTGTTTCATTCAGCTCTTCCTCTGGGTTATCTCCGATGGACAGATGCACATTGCCTGTGATCTCTCCGTCGCGCCTTTTGAGGACTACGCAGCATAGATAAAGGTCTGCCATTTCTTAATGCCTTTCTTTATGACTTGGCGGGCTTCTTACGCGGTTTAACGGCCTTCGGCTCAGGCTTCGGCGGCGGGGTCGCAAGCATCTTCCTCACTGCATCCTCGAAGCTCATCGGCGGGAGCGTGATAGGATTGCCGGCCTTCCCGTTAGGGTTAGGGTTGTGACGTTCTTTCCGCATACCTCACATTGTAGCACTGTAGTAAAATCTATCTACAACTTTCGGCCCGCCTAACTCGCGCCGGCCAGCGCGGGGACAGGTTGCGACTTCCCTGACGCGACGGGCGGGCCGAATCCTCATCAGGGATCGGCCACAGGGAGGCCGCATGAGTGAGCAGCAGCCGCTTATATTTGATTGCCGTTATCAATGGCAAGACGGACAAGTCAGGGTAATCGTAGAAGGGTTTGAGGTGCTACTTGTACTGTTCGACCCTAAAAACTTTTCCGACGCCCTCTTTGAAAAACTAAAACTCCGCGAACCCTTCTTAACCGTGTCGGATGAAACGCGCGCATACATTCACGCTCAAGTGCGAAGGATAGAAAGTGAAAAGGGCAGAGAAGTAACGGATGAGCAAATGGTGTTTATTGAGCGCGAGCTTATTCGGAGGATCGAATTACAGTTCATCAAAGAGAGTATCGAAACCGCAGCCAACGCTGTAAATAAAAACCTACAGAAAGTCACCGAACTGGTTTGGGAAAAGGTAATTCAAGCGTCTTCATTCTCAGGGGGTAACGCTTTGCGCGACATTCTTAATCTGCCTTACCAGAAGTTTAGTGCGAAAGACATTAAAGAGGCTCTATTCCGGGACGATTGGGAGCGTATTAAGCCGATTGCGGGCGTAGCGCACGGCGGCGCGCGCACGCGCAAGGCGGGATTCGTTTGGGATGAAGAAAAGGCTGTACAACTTTACCAGACTGTTGAAGCCCTACCACGACACGGCGCGGACGATCTGCCGATGTGGGAATACGCGCACAAGATGTTAGCCGATAACGACTATGACCACGAGACGATCCTATTCCTAAAATCGCGCCCCGTGTTTCAGGACGTACCCGACGAACTGCTAAAAGAAGCCGCCGACGTGTGGCGGCGTTATGATGAGAGTTGGGATTCTCTGCCGCCCGACAGTAGCCCGCAAGCCTTCGCCTTCCGCCACGCCTGCCACAAGCTAGGCTTCCCCTATAAGGCTTACAACACCGTGCGGACGAACTATTATAGGGGCAGGAAAGTGGCCGAAAATACAGGATAATGCTGAGATATTTTCAAGATCGATCTTGAAAATATCTTGAGAGATAGCTTATGCGGATACAGAAGTTTTCACTTGAACGTATCCGCAAAGCCGCCCCCTGAGTAGATTTGAAGAAAATTTTGACGCCCCCCAAAGGTGCGTTGCATAGTGAAGCTGCCGACGAGTTCGGCGGCTTTTTGATTGTGGGGGTGAAAAGGAAATGAAGTTAGGTAGGTAGCCTCTCGCGTTCATTCGCTTGCCGGCGCGAGGGGCGAAAACAAGGAAGGCCGGTGAGGGTGGACTCTGGCGGAGAATCCCTCACCGGCCGTGGTAAGCACTAATCGTTGTCAAAGGTGTGGGGGCGTGGCGAAATTGGTAAACGCGCAAGACTAGGAATCTTGTGGCTTCACGGCCTTGCGAGTCCGAACCTCGTCGCCCCCACCACCACATTCTAGCGCAGAGTTATTCCTTTTCGCCAGCTTTGGCGACAGGGTCGCGATACATCAACCGCTTGCCCTCGAAGCCTTTCAGGGCTTCGTGCGCCCGCTCGCCGTCCGTCACTTGGCGCGCGTTGTAGCGGTGGTCGAACTCTGCCAGATACCTGTGCAAGTGCTTCTTGCTGACATGGTGATAGACGCCGTTGATGCCGCGCTTTAGGAGTGAGAAGTAACCCTCGACTGTGTTAGTGGTGACGCAGACGCCCTCTTCGTAGCGCACGTACTCATCCGCCTTGTGATTCACTAGCGAGTGCTTGCGATCCTTCATGCCGCGCAGGACGCCAGTGTCCGTCATAACGTGCGCGTCGGCAGCGCAGACTTCGTTGATGACGGCTTGCAGGTTCTTGGCCGTGACCCGTTCGACGTGGCGCGAGTGAACCTTGCCGCCGCGCTGTAGCGTGGACACGACGGCGAACTTATCGGCAACCGGGCCGAGACGATCTTGCGCGCGGACACCCGGCTTGACCGCGTGAGAGTGCTTGTTGCGCCGCCGACCGCCGACGTAAGTCTCATCAACCTCGACAACGCCGCTCATAGGCTCAGGCACTTCGCCCATCATCGCGTAGCGGATGCGGTGCGCCATGAACCACGCCGACTTGTACTGTTTAATATCCAGCATCCGCATGAGCTGGTGCGCGCTCATGCCCTTCTTTGACGCCGTGAGAAGGTGAATAGCCAGAAGCCACTTGTGAAGCGGGATGTGCGAATCCTCGAAGATGCTCTTAACAGTGACGGTGAACTGCTCGCGGCATCCGGCGCACTTCCACAGACCCTTGCGCGGCTTGCGGACGCGCTTGCCGGCGGCGCGCATGGCTTCTTTTTCTTCCGCCGTCTTTTCCTTCACGGTGATGCGGTAAGCCTCACCCACTAGCCCACAGTGCGGGCAGACAACGCCGTCCGGCCAGCGCATCTTTTCCAGATACTCGCGGGCCTTATCTTCGTCCTGAAAGTGCGGCTCAAGTATCGAGCCTTTTTCCTTTTTAACCGTGCGCTTCATGGCCTGTATTCTACTGATTTTTGTTGGGTGTGTCAAGTGCATAATTCCGAAAATTTCCCTTGCCGCCCCGCCGCGCGCGGTGCTACAGTGCGCGCCCTGTCAGAGGGTTCTTACGGGACGGGCCGCGCTTCTCACGCCTCGCCGGCGCGCCCTCGACGAGACTTAACCATTCGTTCCTCACGAACGAAGCGACAACTTAGACCATCTCCCTTTCCAACGCGGCGCGCGCCTCCGCGGCTGCGCGCCGACGCGGCAACCTCAACGACCGGCCGCCAAGGAGCGAGCAGTGATGAAACGCCTCACCCCAAGACTCCCCGTCTTTCAACTTTGCGTCTCCCGAGTCTTCGTCTTCCAACTCTTCACGAACTGTCTCATTCTGTCCCTTAGCTGCTCTCCCGCGCCCGCGCAAGACCTCGACGAGATCACGATCTCCGGCCGGGTCGCCGACGAGCGCGGCGCGAGCGTCGCCGGCGCGAGCGTCACGGCGACGCTGGCCGCCACCGGCGCGGCGCGCGCGGCGCAGACCGACGCGGAGGGGCGCTTCCGCCTCGTCGAACTCGCGCCCGGCTCGTACACCGTGCGCGTCTCGTCCGAGGGCTTCGCCGCCGAGACCCGCGCGAATGTGGCGGCCCTCGCCGGCCAGAACCTCCGTCTCGACTTCACGCTCCGCCCCGCGGGCGTCTCGGCCGAGCAGACCGTCACGGCCGCGGCCGAAGTCGCAGGCATCGACACGACGCGCACCGTCACCGGCGGCACGCTCGCGCGCCGCGAGATCGAAGAGCTGCCGATTCCATCGCGCGCGCCGCTCGATCTCGTCCTACTTCTGCCCGGCGTCACGGAGGAACCCCTCTCCGTGCGCGACGCGGCCGAGGATCGCGACACGCGGGCGCGCGCCGCCGCGCGAAGTTCGCAGACGCCCGAAGAGGCCGGCACGTTCGCGCTCGCGGGCGGCGCGGCCTACTCAAACAACGTCACGACCGACGGCCTCGACAACAACGACGACCGTTCGGCTCGCGAACGCTTCCAGCCGTCGGCCGAGGCCATCGAAGAAGTCCAGGTCATCACCAACCAGTTCTCCGCCGAGTACGGCCGGGCGTCGGGCGGGCGCGTCAACCTGCGCACGCGCTCCGGCTCGCGCAATTTCCGCGGCCGGCTCTTCCACTTCCTCCGCGACGAATCGCTCGACGCCAACACCTTCTTCAACAAGGCGCGCGGCCTCCCGCGCCTCCCGCTCCAACAGCACGCCGCCGGCTTCACCCTCGGCGGCCCCGTCAGGCTCCCGCTCAAACTCTTCGGCCCGCGGCGCGGCGCGGACGATGACGACTCGACGGCGAAAGGCAACTCCGCGACGAGCGTTGACGTGTCAGCCGAAGGGGCGAAGGCGAGACGACGAAACGCACGCGCCGGCAGGGCGTCGGCCCGCAGCCCGGCGAACACCTTCTTCTTCGTCGCCTACGAGTTCGACACCGCGCTCGACTCGACTTTGATCGACACGCTCGTCCCCGTCGCCCAAAACCCGCTCTTCCCGCTCCCGCGGCCCACCACGCTCGCCGGCCGCCGCTTCGAGCCGGACGCGACCGCGCCGAACCAGCCCGCCGAACTCGCGCCCTTCGTCGCCGAAGTCTCCACGCCGCAGCGCCGCCACGCGCTCACCCTCCGCCTCGATCACAACTTCACGGCCGCGCACAACGCCACCGTGCTTCTCCAGTCTGGCCGGCTGAAAAATCTGCGCCAGTTCGGCGGCGGCTCGCGCCTCGCGGACTCTTTGCAGGGCCGCACGCGCGACTCCGACGCCCTCGCCTACACGGACAACTTCGTCCTCTCGCCCCGCGCCGTCAACCAGCTCCGCGCGCAAATCTCCCGCCTCGCGCCCGCGCTCAAAACCGCCGCGTCAGGCCCGGTCGTTCTCATCAACATCGACGACCCACTCGCCGCCGACGAAACGCTCGACCGCTCCGGCACGCTCGTCGCCGGCTCTTCCAGCTCAGGCGCGAGCACACGCCGCGAGTTCCGCTGGCAGATTCAAAACAACCTCACCGTCCTCGGCGGCGCGCACACCGTCAAGCTCGGCACAGACCTGATGCGCGTCCGCTCCGTCTTCGTCGATCTCGCGGACGCGACCGGCACTTTCAACTTCACGAGCGCGGGCGACTTCCTAGCCGGCGCGCCGAGCCGCTTCCGCCAGCGTTTCCAGACCGAGTCCGTTCAGCGCAACCTCTACGCCGGCCTCTTCGTGCAGGACGAGTGGCGCGCGCGGCCCAACCTCACGCTCACGGCCGGCCTGCGCTACGAGCGCGAGACGATCATCAAAGACCGCGACAACTTCGGCCCGCGCCTCGCGCTCGCCTACGACCCCTTCGGCACGGGCAAAACCGTCGTGCGCCTCGGCGGCGGAATCTTCTACAACCGCGTCCTGCTCCGCACGGTTGACGACTTCACGCTCGGCCAGCACCGGCTCGTCTTCGACACCAACGCCCTGCGCGACACAGCTACGGGCCGCGCGATGACCGACGCGCAGCGCCGCGCCTTCATCAGTGCGAACCTTCGCTTCCCCGAAACGCTCACCGCCGACTCGCCACTCGTCCGCCAGTTCGCCTTCCGGCAGACCGACTTCACGCGGCGGCTCGATCCCGCGCTCCGCGTCCCCGAAAGCTACCAAGCCAACGCCGGGTTCGAGCGCGAGATCGCGCGCGGCCTCACGGTCGAGGCCAACTACACCTTCAACCGCGGCCTCCACCTCTGGCGCGAGTTCAACGCCAACGCCCCGCGCCTGCCCGCCGGCTACAGCGACTTCACCGCCTACCTGCTCTCGCGCGACTTCCCCAACCTGCGCGACCGTGCAGGCACGCGCCCGCTCTACGACGCGCAGACGGCCGGCGACCTCGTCCGCTTCACGCTCCTCCCGCAGTCGGCCGCGAACGCCAACTCGGTCGTCCGCGTCGTCGAGTTCGGCGTCCCCGTCTCCGTCTTCAACCTGGGCAGCGTCAACTCATCCACAGCCCTCGAAGCCGCGCTCGCCGCGCTCGCGCACCTGCGCCCCGACCCGACGCGCCGACAGGTAGAGCAGCTCGCCTCAATCGGCAACAGCTTCTACCACGGCCTCACACTCGAAGCGCGCACGCGGCTCGGCGCGCGCGCGCGGGGCTTCGCGCTCTCGGCGCGCGCCGGCTATACGCTCTCGCGCCTGATCGACGACGGCGTCGTCAACACTTCGAGCGCGCTGCGCGTCGGCGACTTCCGCGGCGAGCGAGCGCGCAGCCTCCTCGACCGGTGCCACCGCCTCGCCCTCTCCGGCACGCTCGGCCTGCCCCCCGCGCTCGGCCGCCTGCGCCTCTCCTCGATCCTGCGCGCGGCCTCCGGCGCGCCCTTCAATGTCTCGCTCGGCGGCTCGGATCGCAACCTCGACGACGTGTCGAACGACCGCCCCATCTTCACGGGTAACCTGTCAGCCATCCGCTGGCGTAGGCCCGGCTCGCCGACTGATTCGGCGGTAGCCTCCGCCTTCGCGCTCCCGGCCATCGGCCGCACCGGCGACCTCCCGCGCAACGCCGGCCGCGGCCCCGCCCTCTTCACCTTCGACCTCAACCTCACG
>DATHBT010000246.1:0-1810 GCA_035295985.1 Pyrinomonadaceae bacterium
AGACGACCTGCACCTGTCGCCCGACAGCCTCGGCCGCACGCGCGCGGCCCTCACGCGGTTCGTCGAGGACGAGATGACGCCGGGCGACGCGGTCGCCTTCGTCACCGCCAGCGGCCAGCTAGGATTCTTGCAGCAGTTCACCAGCAGCCGTGCCCCTTTGCGCGCCGCCGCCGGTCGCCTCCGCCACATCCCGTACCCCGTGCGCGACATCGACCAGCCGCCGATGACCGAGTACGTCGCCATACGCATCCAGAACGGCGACCGCGAGGCCGCGAGCTTCTACGTGGACAAGATGCTCGAAAGCTACGCTACCAGGAAGAACGAGAGGAACATCAACCGCAACGCCGTCTTCGAGATGGTCAGGAACCGCGCCAACCAGCTCGTGCTCGCCCTCGAAGCCGTGACCGACGGCACCCTCACCTCGCTCGACAAGTTCCTGCGCTCCGCCGGGCATGTGCCGGGGCGCAAGCTCGTCTTCTTCATCTCGGATGGCTTCTACCTCGACTCGAAGAACTCCGGCTCCGGCACCAGCGAGAACCTCCGGCGCGTGACCGACACGGCCACGCGGACGGGCAGCGTCCTCTACACGATTGACGCGCGCGGCCTCTTCTCCGGCCAGGCCGGGGCCGCGAACGAAAGGCCATTCGATCCGACGGGCCGCGTCGACCGCGCGAGCGTCGGCGAGTCGTCTGTTTCGCAGGGCGGACTCTCGGCGCTCGCGGAGGACACGGGCGGGCGCTTCCTCTCGAACCAGAACTACTTCGACCGCTGGGTCTCGCGGAATCTCGAAGAGACCTCGGACTACTACGTGCTGGCCTGGCGGCCGGCGACCGAGGCGCAGAAGGGCGGCAAGTTCAGGCGCGTCGAGGTGAGCGTCGTCGGGCGGCCCGATCTCACGGTGCGCGCGCCGCGCGGCTACGTGGCCGGCGCTGCTGTCGCGGCGGAGGCGAAGGCGGACGCGAAGGCCGCGCCGCGCGCGCCGGAGGACGAGATGCGCGAGGCGCTGACGGCCGCCGCCCCGAAACGCTCGCTGCCGACGGCCGTCTCCGCGAGCTTCGTTGACGTACCGGGCACGGGGCCTGTGCTCACCGGTTCCGTCCAGGTCTCGACCGAGCAGCTCGACTACGGCGCGGACGGGAAGCAGCCGGCGGGCGTGGACGTGGTCGGCGTCGTGTTCAACGATCAGGGCAAGCAGGCGGCGAACTTCAAAACCCGGCTCAACGTGGCGCCGCTCGCGCCGGGCGCGGGCGGCCAGGGCGTCATCTACAACCACCGCGCGCCGCTCGCGCCGGGCCTCTACCAAGTGCGCGCGGCTGCGCGCGACACGCGCGGCGGTCTGGTCGGGAGCGCGTCCGAGTGGATCGAGATTCCCGATCTCTCGAAGCGGCAGTTGACGTTGAGCAGCCTGCACCTGGGCGGCCGGGCCGTCGGCGGCGGCGCCGCACAGGCCGACAAGGGCGCGGCCCAGCAGGTGCAGTTCAGCGTTGACCACAAGTTCGCGCGCTCCTCGCGCCTCGACTTCCTAGTCATCGCCTATAACGCCGCGCGCGCTGCCGTCGCGCCGGTCGATCTCACGGCGCAGGTGAAAATTTACAGCAACGGGCGCGCCATCGTCTCCTCGACGCCGGGCAAGCTCCCGGCGGGCGACGACCCGGCGCACGTCCCCTTCGCCGGCTCCCTGCCGCTCAGCCAACTGCCGGCCGGCCTCTACGAGATGGAGGTCATCGTCACGGACAACGTCTCGAAGACGACCGCCACTCAGCGCGCCGCCTTCGAGATTCAGTAGGCGAACGAGACGCCGCGCCGGCAC
>DATHBT010000247.1:0-5372 GCA_035295985.1 Pyrinomonadaceae bacterium
GCCGCCGCGCTCGCGGGCGCGGCCTGCAAGAGCGACTACCCGGCCGGCGGCGCGCAGGCGCAGGGGCCGGGGCGCGGCGGCCCGGGCGGCGGCGAGCCGCGGCAGGTTAAGGTGGCGCGTGTCTCGGAGCTGACGGTCGGCAACACCGTCAGCGTGACGGGCACGCTGGCCGCGCAGGATCAGGCCACAGTCGGCGTCAAAGTGCCGGGCCGCCTGCGCACAATCGCCGTCGATCTCGGAAGCCCCGTCCGCAAGGGTCAGCTGATCGCCAACGTCGATCCGCAGGACTATCAGCTTCGCGTCCAGCAGGCCGAGGCCGGGCTGGCGCAAGCCCGCGCCCGGCTGGGCCTTGCGCCGAGCGGCGCGGACGAAAAGGTCAACCTCGAAGAGACCGGCGCGGTCAGGCAGGCGCGCGCCTTGATGGACGAGGCGCGCAAGAACCGCGAGCGTGCGACGACGCTCGTCGAGCAGGGCGTCATCGCGCGCTCCGAGTTCGACGCGGCCGACGCGGCCTACAAGGTCGCCGTCTCGCGCTACCAGGACGCGGTCGAGGAGATACGCAACCGCCAGGCGCTGCTCGCGCAGCGTCGCACGGAACTCGCGCTCGCCCGGCAGCAGCTCACGGACACGGCGGTCGTCGCCCCGTTCGACGGCATCGTCGAGGAGCGGCAGGCGAGCGTCGGCGAGTACCTCGCGGCCGGCGCGCCGGTGGTGAAGATCGTGCGCGTGAACCCCTTGCGCTTCCGCGCCGAGGTGCCTGAGCGCGACGCGGCGAGCGTGCGCGCCGGCCAGACCGTGCGGGTCTCGGTTGACGGCGCGCCGCGCGCCTACGCCGGCCGCATCGTGCGCCTGAGCCCGACGATCACGGAGCAGAACCGCATCCTCATCGTCGAGGCCGAGGTCTCGAACGACGGTGCGCTCAGGCCCGGCGCCTTCGCCCGCGCCGAAATCGTCACGAGCGACGCCTCGATGGCCTCGGTCGTCCCCGCGTCCGCCGTCGTCACCTTCGCCGGCATCGAGAAGGTCATTCTGGTTAAGGACGGCAAGGCGCAGGAGAAGCCCATCACCACGGGCCGCCGCATCAACGACGAGTGGACGGAAATCCTGGCCGGCGTCAACGTCGGCGACCCGGTCGTCGTCAACCCCGGCAACTTGCAATCCGGGCAACCCGTACAAGTGGTCGAATGATTTTCGATTTTCGATTTTTGATTTGCGATTGAAGGCAAAGTCGTAAGTCGTCGGAAGAGGATGGATGAGAAGGATCTCAAGGAGCGCACGAAACGCTTTTCGCTGCGGGTGATTAAGCTCGTTGGGGCGCTGCCGAAAACCGTTGATGGACGGGCCATAGGCAACCAACTCGTCCGTTCTGGCACGTCGGTCGGGGCGAATTACCGAGCGGCTTGCCGAGGCCGTTCGAAAGCGGAGTTCATATCAAGGCTCGGCGTTGTCGAGGAAGAGGCCGACGAGAGCGCGTTCTGGATGGAACTGCTCATCGACGGCGGGTTGATGAAAAGGGAACTGGTCGAGCCGCTTTTGCGGGAAGCTAATGAGTTGGTCGCTATCATGACCGCCTCCCGCAAATCGGCCGCGGGCAAGCGGGACTAGGATTTTTGATTTCGCGACAAATCGCAAATCAAAAATCGAAAATCGAAAATTCTAAATCATGCAGAAGCTCGCGGAGATTTGCATCAGGCGGCCCGTGTTCGCGGCGATGATCGTGCTGTCGCTGGTCGTCGTCGGGGCGTCGAGCTATTTCAACCTCGGCGTGGATCGCTTCCCGTCGGTCGATCTGCCGACGGTGAGCGTGCGCGTCAGCCTGCCCGGCGCGTCGGCCGAGGAGATCGAGTCGGAGGTGACGCAGCCGCTCGAAGAGGTCGTCAACACGGTCGAAGGCATCGATCAGTTGCGGTCGATTTCGAGCCAGGGCCAGTCGCTCGTCATCGCCACCTTCAAGCTCGACCGCGACATCGAGACCGCCGCGCAGGACGTGCGCGACCGCGCCTCCACGGTCGTCCGCCGCCTGCCCGAAGACGCGCTCCCGCCCGTCGTCTCCAAATTCAACAACGACAGCTCGCCCGTGATGTCGGTCGCGCTCTCGGCCGACCGCTCGATCCGCGAGCTGACGGAGCTGGCCGACAAGGTCGTCAAGGTGCAGTTGGAGCGCGCGGGCGGCGTCGGCGAGGTCTCCGTCAACGGCGGCCTGCAACGCGCGATCAACGTCTGGATCGACTCGGAGCGGCTCGCCGCCTACAAGATTCCGATCACGCAGGTGCGCCAGGCCCTCGTGCGGCAGAACGCCGACGTGCCGGGCGGGCTGGTTGACGCCGGCCGGCGCGAGATGAACATCCGCACGCTCGGCCGCTACAGCGATCCGCGCGACTTCAACGATCTCGTCATCGCCAGCGCCGGCGGCTCTCCCGTCCGCCTGCGAGACGTGGGCCGCGTCGAGGACACGACCAAGGAGCAGCGTTCGCTCTCGCGCCTGAACGGCGTCCCCACGGTCTCGCTCGAAGTCCGCCGCCAGTCGGGCGCGAACACCATCGAGGTCATCAACAACGTCAAGGCGGAACTCGCCCGCGTCGCGCCGCAGCTCCCCTCGGACGTGAAGCTCGAAGTCATCCGCGACCAGTCGCGCTACATCCACGCGGCGCTGCACGAGATTCAGGTTCACCTCGTCCTCGGCAGCATCCTCGCGTGCCTCGTCGTGCTCGCCTTCATGCGCTCGTGGCGCTCGACGATCATCGCCGGCATAGCCATCCCGTGCTCGGTCGTCGCCACCTTCGGCATGATGCGCGCGCTCGACTTCACGCTGAACTCGGTGACGATGCTCGCGCTCGTGCTGATGGTCGGCATCGTGATCGACGACGCCATCGTCGTCCTCGAAAACATCTTCCGCTTCGTCGAGGAGAAGAAGATGCGGCCCATGCAGGCCGCGCGCGAGGCGACGGCCGACATCGGCCTGGCCGTGATGGCGACGACCTTCTCGCTCGTCGTCATCTTCCTGCCCGTCTCCTTCATGTCGTCGGTTTCGGGCCGCTTCCTCTACCAGTTCGGCATCACGGCGGCCGTCGCGATCCTCGTCTCGCTCCTCGTCTCCTTCACGCTCACGCCGATGATGAGCGCGCGGCTGCTGCGCGCCGGCGACGCCGGGAAGGGCCACGCCGCGCACGGCGAGGACGGCTCGCGCAAAGGCTTCTACGGCTACATCGAGCGCGGCTATTTGTGGCTGCTCGCGCTGGCGATGCGCTGGCGCATCGCGGTCGCCCTGATCGCCGTCGCCGTCATCCTCTCGAGCGTGCCGCTCTACCGCCTCGTCAAGCAGGAGTACATCCCGACCGACGTTGACGAGGCCGAGTTCGACGTGAGCGTCAACGCGCCCGAGGGGACGAGCCTCGCCGTGATGGACGAGGCGATGCGCTCGATTGAGAAGGAGATCGCCTCCACGCCGGGCGTCCGCCTCGTGCTCGCGAACGTCGGCGGCGGCTTCATCGGCGGCGTCAACCAGGGCGGGGCCTACGTCCGCATCGCGCCGCACGAGGAGCGCACGCTCTCCTTCACGCGCTTCTTCAAGGCCCTCGCCAGGGGCCGCCCGCAGGACGCGTTCAAAGGCAACTATACGCAGCGCGACGTGATGCAGGAGGTGAGGCGCAGACTTCGCAAGTACGCGCCCCTTCGCGGGAGCGTGCGAAACGCTCCGTCGTTCAACATCGGCGGCGGCTTCGCCGACATAGACTTCGTCATCCGCGGGCCGGAGCTTCAGGCCCTCGCCGCCTACGCCGAGCAGTTGCGCGACCGCGCGCCGCAACTGGGACTCGTTGACGCCGACACATCGCTCAAGCTCGACAAGCCGGAGCTGCGCGTCTCGATTGACCGGCAGCGAGCGGCCGACCTGGGCGTTGACGCCTCGGACATCGCGACCAGTCTGCGACTGATGGTCGGCGGCGATCAGGAGGTGACGCGCTACCACGACCCGCAGGTCAACGAGTCGTACGACGTGCAACTGCGCCTGACCGACCGCGACCGGCGCGACAAGAACTCGATCTCGCGCCTGCTCGTCCCCTCATCGCGCGGCGGGCTGGTGAGTTTGAGCAACCTCGTCACGATCAAGGAGGACATCAGTCCTTCCAGGATCGACCGCCTCGACCGCCAGCGGCAGATATCCTTGCGCGCCAACGTCGCGCAAGGCTACGCCTTGGCCGACCGCATCGAGGCCCTGCGCGCCGCCTCGCGCGAGCTGAACATGCCCGCGACCTACACGACGACCGTCTCGGGCCGCGCGCGCGAGCTTGAGCGCACCTTCTACGAGTTCATCTGGGCGTTCCTGCTCTCCATCGCGTTCATGTACATCATCCTCGCGGCGCAGTTCGAGTCGCTGATCCACCCGGTCACGATCCTGCTGAGCCTCCCGCTCGCCGTCCCCTTCGCGCTCTTCTCGCAGTACGTGACGGCGGACACGCTGAACCTCTACTCGGCGCTCGGCGTGCTCGTGCTCTTCGGCATCGTCAAGAAGAACTCGATCCTGCAGATCGATCACACGAACAACCTGCGGGCCGAAGGGCGGGAGCGCGGCGAGGCGATCATGCTCGCCAACCGCGACCGCCTGCGGCCGATCCTGATGACGACTCTCGCGCTCGTCGCCGGCATGCTGCCGCTCGCCCTTGGCACGGGGCCGGGCGCGGAGGAGCGACGCTCAATCGCCGTCGTCGTCATCGGCGGCCAGACCCTCTCGCTCCTGCTCACGCTCATCGCGACGCCCGTCGCCTACTCGCTCTTCGACGATCTCTTCTCGCGCGAGTCGTGGAAGGACGCCGGCGCGCGCGTCCGCGCGATCATGCGGCGCCGGAAGCGCGAAGAGGCTGAGGTCGCCGCCGCGGCGGCGCAGCCCGCGTCCGTTGTCGAGCCGAACGGCGATGGTGGCGGCGCGGACACGGAGGCGACTCTGCCCGGCGTTGTCAGATCAACTGAGGCGGCAGCGGCCGTGAAGTCGCGTGTTGGCGGGGCCGACGGCAACGGGCGCGCGGGCGCGGGGAAGCGACGGGCGCGCGACGAAGAGGAAGAAGAGATCGAAGTCGGCGCGGGCGGCGACTGAGCGGCGCAAAACTAAAGGGTGAGTCAGCGGGGCGCGGCGCGGGATCGAGTGATCCCGCGCCGCGCCCTCCGCTTTAGCGCGGCCGTTGTGGTAAGTTCTACGCCACCCGCGCGGGAGCGGCCGGAGCACCGCGGCCCGCGCCGCCCGACTCGCCGAACAACAGATGGCCCAGGCGCGCGCCAGAAACGAAAACAACGTCGGGCGTCCCGTCCCGCGCAAGGAGGGGCGCGCCAAGGTGACGGGCGCGGCGCGCTACGTGGACGACATCTCGCTGCCCGGTCTG
>DATHBT010000248.1:0-7119 GCA_035295985.1 Pyrinomonadaceae bacterium
CGGCTGTCCTCGACGTATCCCTGCCGGGAGAACTGCACGGACCCCAACCTGGGCGTGATCGCGCTTTCCGCGCAGTACAGGGGCAGGGAGTCGGTGGATCTCGCCAACACGGGCGGACTGCCGGTCGACCTCGAGCAATACCGGCTGACGAGCGCTCCCTGGGGCTACTCGTTCTCACCGAACTCCGTGTTGCAGCCGGGGGAGACGATGCGCATCCGGCTCTGGGAGTCCGTCGAGGAGGACGAGGAGCACTTGATCCGCCACTGGCCGGTAGGACCGATCCTCAACAACGCCGGTGACTCGCTTCAGCTGCGCCGCTACGACGACGTCGTGATCGCGTGCACCGCCTGGGGCACCCGATCGTGCTGACGGCTGCCACAATGCCGGTGTGCCGCCCGAGTCGCTGGACCGACTGACGGATCGCCTCGAGCGCGCTGCGGTCCAGTTGCGCACCGGCGAGCTGGCGCCCGACCGCGCGGCCGCCGTCGTGGACGAGTGCGCGCGCCTGGCCGGCGAGGCGAGCGTGGAGCTCGACCGGCTCCTGCGCGCCGCCGACGCCGAATCCGATTCCGCTTCCGCCGGGCAGCTGGCGCTCGAGAGTTGACGTCGGGGACCCGAGCGGGGACGCCCACGCGGGCGGCCTACCCGGAGCACCTGCGCGAAGCCGTCGAGGCGCACCTCGCCGGCCTGCGCTTCGCCCACGAGCCGGCTGCCGCCGGCCTGGAGGAGGCGATGCGCTACTCGCTGCTGGCCGGCGGCAAGCGCATCCGCCCCGTGCTCGCGCTGGCGACGGCGAAGGCCATCTCCCTCGACGTGCGCACCGTTCTCCCGCTCGCCGCGGCGCTGGAGCTCATCCACACCTACTCGCTCATCCACGACGACCTGCCCGCGATGGACGACGACGATCTGCGCCGCGGACGCCCCACCGCCCACGTCCGCTTCGGCGAGGCCACCGCCATCCTCGCCGGCGACGCCCTGCAAG
The DNA here is from genome assembly GCA_035295985.1 of Pyrinomonadaceae bacterium. Classification (GTDB taxonomy): domain Bacteria; phylum Acidobacteriota; class Blastocatellia; order Pyrinomonadales; family Pyrinomonadaceae; genus JAIVGV01. Next base: position 983 of record DATHBT010000248.1, read on the forward strand.
CCCTCGCCTTCCAGACAATCGCCGCAGACGGACGGCTCGACGCGGGGACGCGCGTCCGCCTCGTCGCGGAACTCGCGCGCGCGGCCGGCACGCCCGACGGCATGGTCGCCGGCCAGGCGCAAGACCTCGCCGCCGAGGCGCGCGACGGCGTCACGGGCGAAGAACTCGAACTCATCCACCGCCGCAAGACCGGCGCGCTGATCGCGTCGGCCGCCCGCTGCGGCGCGATCAGCGCCGGCGCGTCCGCGCCAGAGATCGAATCGGTCGGCCTCTACGCCGCGCGCCTCGGCCTCCTCTTCCAGATCACGGACGACCTGCTCGACGTGACCGCCACAGCCGCCGACCTCGGCAAGACGCCCGGCAAGGACGCGCGTTCGCAGAAGGCCACCTACCCTGCCCTCTACGGCCTCGACGCCGCTCGCGAGCGCGCCCGCGCCGCCTACAATGAAGCCCTCCGCGCCCTCGACGCGCTCGACAGAGACACGCGCCTACTTCGCTCGCTCGCTCGCCTCACGCTCGAACGCCGCGCCTGAAACGTCACCTTAAAATTATAGGGGCGGGGCTTGGGGCGGGGATAGGCCCCGCCCCTACAATCAAAATTGAGATTGAGTCTTGAAGCGTTCGGCCGTCTCGCCGTGCAGTCAGTTCCTGAATGCTTCCAGAACTTCGTCGGCGTGCTGCTCGACGTTGACCTTGTCAAAGACCTTTTTGATCCGGCCCTCCTTGTCGATGAGGAAGGTCTTGCGCGAGACGCCCATGTATTGCCTGCCGCCCCACTGCTGCTCGCCGTAAACGCCGTAGGCCTCGGAGACCGAGTGATCCGTGTCGGCCAGCAGCGTAAAGGGCAGGTTGTATTTCTCGGCGAAGGCCCGGTGCGACTGCTCGTCGTCGAGCGAGACGCCGAGGACTTTCACGCCCTCGCGCTCGTACACGTCCGACGAGTCGCGGAAACTGCAAGCCTCCTTCGTGCAGCCCGGCGTGTCGTCCTTCGGGTAGAAGTAGAGCACGACGTTCCGGCCCCGGAAATCTGACAGCCTCACGGTGTTGCCGTCCGCGTCGCGCGACGTGAAGTCGGGCGCGGCGTCACCTTCTTTAAGCATTGCCGATACCTCCGTCTGTTTGGAAAAGCGTCCGAGCAGTATAACGCCTCCGGCCGCGCGCGGCGGGTTCAGAGTTCGCGCTTTAGCGCGCCCGGCGAAGACGGCCGGGGGGCGAACTCCGGCGCGGCCTGTCAGTTGGCGGGCTGACCGTTCCGCTTCTGCATGGCGCGCAGGGGTTCGGGGACGAAGGTCGTGATGTGGTGCTTGGCGTCGTTGCCGTCGGCGTAAGACTGGTAGAGGAGGAGGTCTGGGAGTTGGAGGCAACTCAGGGGGGACGAGTCGATGTAGCCGGTGTCGATGCCGATGGCGCTGTGGCACATGTAGATGCCGTGGTGGCCGAGCCTGCCGCGCAGGGGGAGGAGCGGCGTCGGCGTGTGGCCGAAGACGCAGGGCTTGCCCGTGTAGTTCTTGAAGAACTCGCCGTCGCGCGACCAGAGGAGGTGCTGCGCGTCGGTCTCGCGCGGGTGGCGCGCGCCGTCGAGGCCGGCGTGGACGTAGAGCGCGTAGTCGTCCTCGTAGAAGAGCGGGAGCGAGCGGAAGAAGTCCAGGTGTTCGGGCGGGAGCGAGGCGGCGAACCGGCGTCTGAGGTCTTGCAGGTCGCGTTCCGAACGGACGCGCGGGCGCTCGCCCGTGTACTGCTCGATGGTGCTCTCGCTCCCCACCGCGGCGTGGAGCCAGAGCGTCTGCCCGCCGTCCACGAAGTCGAGGAGCATCTGCTCGTGGTTGCCGCGCAGGCAGATCGTCCGCTCGGGGTTCTCATTGCGGAGCGCGATCACGTCTTCGACCGCGCCCGGGATTTCCGTCCCCCGGTCAACGATGTCGCCGACCAGGACGACGGTGTCGCGCAAGGGATCGCGCGGGATCATTTCGAGGAGCCGCCGCAGTTGGGTGCGGCGGCCGTGTAGATCGCCGATGACGAAGGTCTTCACTCTCGCGCCTCCTTGCCGGGGCGGACGTCGGGCGGACGGTTTCCCTGCTTGCTCTTCGTCGTTAGCTATTAGCTGTTGGCTATTAGCTTTTAGCCGGAGGGGGGATCAGTTTTCAATCAGGTGCGGGCGCGGGTTCTGGTTTTGCTAACAGCTAACAGCTAATAGCTAACAGCTACCTACGCCGTGATGGCCTTCGCGCGCGACTGCTCGATCCTCTGAATGACTGCGCGGTAGCGCGGGTCTTCGCGCAGCCGCTCCCACGCCGGGTTGCGCTCGAACCACGGCAGGTTCTCGTTGCCGAGATCGACGGCGCGCTCCAGCCACTCCAGAGCCTCGTCGTCCATCCCTTCCAGGGCGTAGGCGGTCGCCAGCCAGTAGGGCACGTCGTGATCGGCGAGCGCGACCTCCTTGAGGCGCTCGTCGGCCAGAATCTCGCGCGCCTCTTCGTGCTGGCCGAGGAGGCTGAGGCACTGCGCGAGCTGCGCGCGCAGGCCCGTGATCTCCGGGTGCTCGGAGACTACGTCGCGGAGGATCGCGGCGGCCGTCCGCACCTCGCCCTTGTGGTAGAGCACGACGCCGCGGAAGGCGCGCACGAACGGGTGGTCGGGTTCCACCTCCGAGCCGCGGTCGAGCTCGCGCAGCGCCTCGTCGTAGCGCCCCTCGTACATCAGCACGCGCGCGCGGTTGTAGCTGACGACGACGCGCTCGGCCGGGTTGATCCGCTGCATCCGGTCGAGCGCGCGCATCGAGCGTTCGTACTCGCCGTCGAGGCGGTAGAGGTAGGAGGCGACGAACTGCACGCCCGTGTCGTTCGGGCACTCGCGGCGCAGGCGCTCCGTCTCGGCGCGGGCCTTCTGCTTCTCGCCGCGCGCGAGGTAGATGAAGACCATGTGCATCCGCGCCTCGAAGTTTTTCGGGTCGAGCGCGAGACCTTTTTGGAAGGCGCGCTCGGCCTGCTCGTAGTCCTCGCTGTCGCCCATGCACTTGATGACGCGGTTCGAGTGCGCGCTCCCCAGGGCGCAGTGGGCGAGCGCGAAGTCCGGGTCGAGTTCGATGGCGCGCTGGAAGTGTTGAATGGCCTCGGCCACGTCCTCCTCGGCGAGCGTGTGATAGACGAAGCGGCCCATCGAGTCGCGCCCGCGCAGGTACTCCTCGTAGGCCTCGTGGTTCGCCGTCCCGCCGCGCTGCGCGAGGCCCACCTGCTCGTCCGCGGCCAGCTCGACGCGCAGGCCGTCAACGATCCGCTGCGCGATGGTGTCCTGCAGGGCGATGATGTCCCTGGCCGCCGCGTCGATGCGATCCGTCCAGAGCAGCTCGCCCGACTGCACGTCGATGAGCTGGGCGTTGACGCGCAGCTTGTCGCCCGCGCGCAGGAAGTTGGCCGAGAGCACGGCCGAGACGCTCATCTCGCGGCCGGCTTCGAGCGGATCGACCTGCTGCCCCTGGTACTTGGCGATGACCGAGGAGGGGCGCACGACGAGCGAGCGCAGGCGGGCCAGCTCCGTGATGACGGCGTCGGCCAGCGAGAACTCGTAGAAGGCGACCGAGCCGTCGCCGCTCAGGTTGCGGAACGGGAGGATGGCGATGGACTTCTGCAACGAGGCTTCGCCCGGAATGCTCGTCTGCGGCGTGTCGTGAACCTGCGGCGAGGTGGAGTGGGGCGCGCCGGCCTGCTGCGAGGTCGAGGGCGACTGCGACGAGCCGCCCGCCTCGCCGCGGAAGTTCCGCAGCCAGCGGCGGAAACTCTTGCCGACGCCCGATCCCTGCTCGTGGTGTCGCGGCACGACGGGCGCGAACTCGGTCGAGACCGAGCCGTGGATCGACGCGACGCCGGCCGCCGGGCCGGAGACGGCCGCGCGCAGGAAGGCGCGCAGCTCGTCGCGCAGCTCCGCCATGCGCTGCGTGCGCTGCTCCGGCCTCTTTTCGAGCGCGCGATCCAGCACCCCCTGTAACTGCGCGGGCACGTCCTGCCTCACCTCGCTCAGGCGCACGGGCGTGTCGTGCAGCACGGCGTAGCGCACCTCCACGCTCGTCTTGCCGCGGAAGGGCCACGTGCCGGTCAGCATCTCGTAGAGGAGGACGGCGGTGGAGAAGATGTCGGCGCGGTGATCGACCTTGGCCCCGGTCGCCTGCTCGGGCGCGGCGTAGGTGGCCGTGCCGTACGGGATGCCCATCTCGGTCAGGTGAACGTCGCCCGGCTGGCCGCCCGACTCGTCCAACAGCTTGGCGAGGCCGAAGTCCAGCACCTTGACCACGCCGTCGGGCGTGACCATCACGTTGCCCGCCTTGATGTCGCGGTGGATGACGCCGCGCGCGTGCGCGGCCGTGAGCGCGTCCGCGACCTGGAGTCCGATGGAGAGCGCGCTCTTGAGTTCCAGGGGCTTCCCGTTGACGAGCTGGCGGACGTTCTTGCCCCCGACGTACTGCATCGTGATGAAGTGGATGCCGTCGAGTTCGTGCAGGCCGTAGATGGTGCAGATGTTGGGGTGATCCAGGGAGGACGCGAGCTGCGCCTCGCGCTCGAACCGCTTGAGGTTGGCCTCGCGCGCCGTCAGCTCGGGCGCGAGCACCTTGACGACGACCGTGCGCCCGAGCCTCGTGTCCACGGCCTTGTAAACCGTGCCCTGCCCGCCCGTGCCGAGCTTTTCCGTGATGCGGTAATTGAGGAGCGTGGAACCGAGCATGTCGCGTGCGGCCATTCTAACAGCCGTAAACCGTAAACCGTAAACCGTGACAAGTAGGGAAAAGGATTTTCCCGTCACCTGTCACGGTTTACGGTCTGCGGCTTTTCTCCCCGGCTCACGGCCGGCTAGTCGTGCACCGTTCAACCGCGGGGCGGGTCGCCCCAGCCCGAGGCCTTATAGACGCCGTCCTCGACGATGCAGGGGACGGTCGGGTCGCCGCCCGAAAAGGCGAGCATCTCCTTGCGCCGCGCGCGGTCGTTCTGCGCGTCGTGCTCGGTGAACTCGATCCCGTTCTCGTTGTAGTAGTCGCGCGCCTGCTGGCAGTACGGGCAGCCCGGCTTCACGTACATCACCAATCCCATCGTTGCCTCCGTGACCTCCTGTCGCGAACAGTCTAACACCCGCGAATCATGAAAAGAAGCTGTTAGCTATTAGCGATTAGCCGTTAGCCAAACCAGGAGCCGAAGCGGGATCGAAGCTGAAGCCGATCTCTTCCGGCTAATAGCTGACAGCTAATAGCCAACAGCTCCTATTCACGATTCACGGGCTTTCGTCTATACTCGCGCCGTCTGGCAGCCCCGCCGAAAGTTTGAGCCCGCACCGAAGATGGACAGCGACCTCTTCGAGCCATACGAACGACTGATCGAGATCGAGCTGCTCGGCCGCGCGGCGCGCGTGCCGGAGAACAACCGCCTGCTGCGCTGCTTCCAGTTCCTCTCGCTGCGCTCGATCTCTTACGGCGACTTCTGCTGGAACGGCGACTGCACGAACTGCCAGTTCTGGTACCGCGAGCCGGGCGACGACCCGCGCGCGCCGGAGAAGACCGCGCTCTCGTGCCGCTTCACGGTGCTCGAAGGGATGAAGGTCACGCGCCTCCACCCCTGCGTCCGCCTCGAAGGCGTCAACGCGCCCGGCCCGGCGCAGAACGCCGCCGCCGACACGGCCCGCGCCGCCGAACGCGACCTCGCCGCGGCGACGCCGCCCGGCGACGCCTGATAGTTTCCCCAACCCCCGCGCGTTGCGCTACACTCCGCCGAACAGCTTCTTGCGGCCATGCACGACGTTCTGATCATCGGCGCGGGGCCGGCCGGCCTCTCCGCCGCGCGCTGGTGCGACGACCTTGGCCTGGACACACTCGTCGTCGAGCGCGCCGCGGAAGTCGGCGGCCAACTGCTCTGGGTTCACCACCCCGTCGAGAACTACTTGGGCCTGCGCGCGGCCGACGGGCGGAGCCTGCGCGACCTCTTTGCGGCGGGCGTCGAAGAGTCAGGCTTCGACCTCTGGACGCAGGCCGAGATCGAATCAATCGACTTGAACGCGAAGCGCGTGCGGCTGGCGAGCGGCGAGGAGTTGCAGTCGATCTTTCTCATCATCGCGACGGGCCTGCGCCGCCGCGCCCTGAACGTGCCGGGCGAGGCGGAGTT
>DATHBT010000249.1:0-8507 GCA_035295985.1 Pyrinomonadaceae bacterium
ACGTCCGACGCCCGCCCCGTCTTTCGGCTCTGCCCGTCGGCCGTCGGCGCGGCCAGGCTTCAGTCGAAGCGGTAGCCGATGCCGGCGTTGACCTGGAGGTTGTGGCGCAGCTCCTTGGGGATGGTGAAGTTGGCGGGCGGCGGGAAGAGGTTCGGGATGTTCTGCTCGCCGTACCGGATCATCGTGTCGCCCACGTCGAAGCGGGCCATCCAGCGGCGCGTGACGTAGAGTTCGATCACGCCGCCCACGTCCGTGGCGAAGTGCGTCGCGCGCTTCTCGTTGAAGACGGAGAAGGGCGAGGTGCTCTGGGCCGGATCGGGGACGATACTCCCTCGGTTGAAGCTGACGAAGCCGGGCCGCGCCTTCGCGAAGAGGCCGAACTTCTCCCAGCGCCGGCCCGCCTTCACGCCGAACAGCCCCTGCACGGCGCGGCCCGAGGCGCGCGGCTCGGCAGAGCGGCCGGAGTTCGGGAAAAAGTTGGTCTCGGCTTCGAGGGCCAGATGGTCGTTGAGGTTGACGGTGAAACGGCCGCCGAAGCCGATCTCCGAGCGGTAGCCCTCCGACGGCGTGAGCGTCAGCGTCGCGAAGTGGACGCCGACTTCGAGGCGCGGCGGCTCGTCCGGGCCCGTCGGCGACTGTGCGCGCGCGGCGGCCGGGTTGACGAGGAGGCACGCGACGAATGCGGCGAGGACAAAGAAGCTCTTCATGGTTCGTCTCCTTGCTTGGCCCGTTCGGGTCAGGTTTTAAGTTGTCGGCGAACTCACTCTCCTGGCGGTCAGCGAAAGATCGAGAGCACGCGCGAGAGCGCGGACTGCGGGCCGCGCCTCTTGCCCGGCTCGACGCGGACGTAGCCGGCCGGCACGTTGAAGAGCGCGTCGTCGAGCGCGGCGGTCGAAAGCTCCGTGACCTCGGTGGTCTCCGTCCTGACCCGGCCGCGCGCGTCGTAGGTGCGCGTCGTCTCGGCGAGCGGGAAGCCGAAGCGCGCCCCGCCCGTGTAAACCCGCCGGAAGAAGTATTTGCCCCGCAGCCGCTTGTTCAGACAGCCGTCGCCTGCGAAGTCGATGAAGATTCGCGGGCTGGCCCCGGAGAGATCGGCCGAGCAGTCCACGCCGTGGAGCAGATCGACGTACCAGCCGTCGGTCTCGATGCGCGCCGTCCGCGACGAGTCGCAGGCTTCGGGCGCGGCCGCCCAGGTCGTGACGCTCGTCAGGCGGCGCGCGGTGAAGCCGAACATCTCGCGCCGCTCGCCCGTGTCGGTGACGGCCGTCGTCTCGGTCAGCGTGCCCTTCGCCTGCGGCGGCATGGGCAAGGGGAACTGCTGCTCGTTGAAGGCGGCGAAGGCCGCGACGGGGAGGCCGCCGGTGAACACCGTGTAGCGGCGGTTGACGGGGTCGAGCCAGACGAACTGCCGGCGCGCGCAGTCGTCGAGGTGGGCCGAAGTCATGAAGCGCCCGTCGGGCTGGCGCAACTTGAACTCGCGCCGCTGCATCGCGCCCTTGAGGTAGAGCGTCACCTCGTCGCCGGGCCGTGCGGAGCTGCGCTGCTTGAGCATCACGTCGGCGCGCGCCGCGGGGGCGGCGCAGAGGAGCGCAACGGCGGCGGCGAGTGTGGTTATAAGTCTTCGCGTCACGGCGACACCTCAACGCTTGGGCAGAAGGTTCTCCATCCGGTCGGCCGCGCCGATGCGCGGGCGGGGGGCGCGCGCGGGCGCGCGGTTCGTGTCCGGCCGCTTAGTGTCGAAGCCGGGCTGCGCGGGCCGGGCCGGCGCGCGGCCCGTGAGAATCTGTTTGAGCGCGCTCGGTTCTGTTTCTTCGTCTTCCTTGACGATGCCGCGCGTGATCTCTTCGGCGCTGGCGATCTCCGGCGTGTAGTCGGGGTCGTGCAGCACCCAGGCGTGCCAAGTGCCGCCGCCGGCGACGACCGCGCCGCCCGACACCCACTCGTAGCGCTCGCCCCTGAACTCGAAGCTGATGCGGTTCTCCTCGATTGTTGCGATCTTGCGGAAGTCGTAGCCGTCGCGCGGGACGAGCGAGAGGATGAAACGGCCGCGGCCCGGCACGTAGAACCAGACGAGCGCGCCCGCGACGCCGCGCGCCGCGCGCCCGCCCGCGACGAACTCGCCGCCCACTAGCAGGGTGTGATCGCGAACGGCGAGCTGCGCCGAGTCGGCCGTGAAGTCGCGCGGCGGGGCCTGCCACAGGCGCGCGCGGTCGAAGGAGACTTTGAACACGTCCGCGACGCGCACGCCCGTGCGCGGGTTGAAGAGCAGGTCGAGCGAGACCGAGTCGCCGTCGTCCAGGGTCTGCGGGCCGGCGGCGCGCGCGAGCGTCGGAACGCTCGACGCGGCAGACGGCGCGGCGGCGCGGCGCGCGCGCAGCAGTTGCTGCTCGAACTCGGCGCTCAGCGGCTTGGCAGTGACGGTGAAGCGGCGCAGGGGGGCGTGCGGCTCGACGTGCAGGTCGTAGGCGAAGACCACGTTGCCCTCCCGATCCAGCAGCACGCGGTGGACGGTGTTGTCCTCGCCGAGCAGCGCCTGCGGCAGCAGGGCGGCTTGCACTTCCGAGACGCCGGACGGCTGGCCCTGCTTCGCGTCAGGCGTCGTCTCCAGGCGGAAGCCGACGAAGCCCGCGCCGCCGAGCGGCACGACCAGCTGCTTCAGCCGCAGCGCGTCCTCGCCCTGCGCGGACGCTGAGGCCGCGAGCGCGCAGAGCATGAGGAGCAGACGTGCCGCGCGGCTACCGCTCATTCTCGAAGCTCTCCTTGATGACGCGCAGCCTCACGTCGCCGGCCGGCTGGAAGCCGACCAGGGTGTCGCGCCTCGGCGCGGTCTGCCCCGCGGCGCGCGGCGACCCGGCGGCCAGACGTGCGTCGTCCATACGCGCCGGTTGCGTCTTTCTGCGCGCGGGCCGCGTGACGTAGATCGTGCGCGTGACGATCTTTTCGTGGACGACCGGAACTTCGATTGTCCGCACGGTCGGCTCACTGGCGACCGGCGCAGGGGGTCTGCTCTCTTGCGTAGATGGCGCGACGGCGGGGGCGGGGCGCAGTGCGAGCGGCGTAAGGCAGGCGAGCAGCAGCAGTGCCGCGACCGCCGCTGGGGCGGGGACGCGCCACTTCGCCATGAGCGCGCGTCGGAGCCACGAGGCGGGAGACGGATGGCGCGCCGGCGCGCGGCCGGCGGGCGCGCGGGCCGCATCCGTTTCAGCCGCGGCGATGCGGCGCGCGAGCCGCGCGTGGTACTGCGGCCAGAACTCTTCGGCGGGACGGGCCTCTTCGGCCGCGCGGTCGAAGGCCCGCAGGGTCTCTGAGAGCGCGCGGTACTCGGCCTCGCACCCCGCGCAGGAGCGGACTTCGGCGCAGAGCGCGTCGGCGTCCGCCGCCTCGCCGAAGGCGAGATCGATCAGCCGCGTTTTCGTCGCCTGACAGTCGTGCATCGCTTCACCTCAAAAACCTCGCCCGTCTAAAAGCCCTCGCGCGCCGCGCAGGGCGACAGAGCCGTCGCCGCGTCTCCCGCCTCGTCCTCCTCGTCTTCGGCCTCGGCACAGAAGCGCGCGCGCAGTCTCGCGACGGCGCGGAAGAGCGCCTTCTTCGCCGTCCCCGTCGAGCAGTCGAGCGTGCGGGCGATCTCGTCGTAGGTCATGCCCTCCTGGTGTTTGAGCAGGAAGACGAGCCGCTGCTGGCGGGGCAATTCGCCGAGCGCGCGCCAGACCTCGCCGGTCAGAAGTTTGTCGTCGAGCGACGCGGCGGCCGTCCCTGCCGCCGCGTCGCCAGCGGTCACCGCGCGCCGCTCATCCGTATCGGGCGCGGGCCGCGTCTCGTTGCGCCGCCGCGCCGACTCCTGGCCGTTGAGGAAGGCGTTGACGGCGATGCGGCGCAGCCACGTGTAGAAGGAGGAGTCGCCGCGAAACCCCGCGAGCGAACGGTACGCGCGCAGCCAGACCTCCTGCGAAAGGTCTTCGGCGTCCGAAGGGTTGCGGCAGTAGTGGAGCGCGAGCGAATAGACGCGCCGCTCGTAGCGCGCGGCCAGCGCGCAGAAGGCCGCCGCGTCGCCGCCCCGCGCGCGCGCGACAAGCTCGCCCTCACTCCTTAGCGGTTCCTCTCTCATTCCGACGCGTCCGACACAATAGACCGCGCGCCGCGCCGTTTGGTTGGCGCTTCCGCGCGGGAAAATTTCGCGTCGGGCGACCGCCGCCATGCGTTGCGCGCGCCGGCCTCGCTTGAAACGCGGCGCGGGTTGAGTCTATGCTGATGCCCACAGCTTTAACAGCCCGAAAATAAGATTGGTGACGAACGCGATGGCGGAGAAGCACGACGTTCTGGCGGTCATTCTCGGCGGCGGCGCGGGCACGCGACTGTTCCCGCTGACGCAGAAGCGGTCGAAGCCGGCCGTCCCCCTGGCGGGCAAGTACCGGCTCGTGGACATCCCGATCTCGAACTGCATCAACTCGGACATCATCAAGATTTTCGTACTCACCCAGTACAACTCGGCGTCCCTGAACCGCCACATCGGGCAGACCTTCCGCTTCTCGCGCTTCTCCGACGGCTTCGTGGAAATCCTCGCGGCCGAGCAGACGCCCGAAAGCCCGCAGTGGTTCCAGGGCACGGCCGACGCCGTCCGCCAAGTGCTCCCGCACATCGAGGACTGGGAGATCGACACGCTGCTCATCCTCTCCGGCGATCACCTCTACCGGATGGACTACCGCAAATTCCTCGCGCGCCACTTCGAGACGAACGCCGACGTGACCATCTCGGTCGTCCCGTTCCCGCGCGAGGACGCCGAAGACTTCGGCCTGCTCAAGGCCGACTCGGCGGGCCGCATCACGGAGTTCAGCGAGAAGCCCAAGGGCGAGGCCCTCGAAGCGATGCGCGTGGACACGACGGCCTTCGGCCTGTCGCCCGATGAGGCCGCGCGCCGCCCCTTCCTCGCCTCGATGGGCATCTACGTCTTCAACTACAAGTGGCTCACCGAACTGCTCGCCCAGGACCCGACGTGGATGGACTTCGGCAAGCAGGTGATCCCGGCCGCCATCCAGTGCTGCAACGTGCAGGCCTTCATGTTCGACGACTACTGGGAGGACATCGGGACGATCTCGGCCTTCCACTCGGCCAACCTCGACCTGACCTCGCCCGTCCCGCGCTTCAACCTCTTCGACACGGACTTCCCGATCTACTCGCGCGCGCGCTACCTCCCGCCGTCGAAGATTCACCGCTGCGAGATCGTGGACTCCATCGTCGGCGAGGGCTGCATCATCAACCGCACGAAACTGATCCGCTCCATCGTCGGCATCCGCAGCCGCATCGAGCCGGGCGCGGTGCTCGAAGAGACCTACCTGATGGGGGCCGACTACTACCAGACGCTCGAAGATTTGCGCGCCGACGTGGAGTCGGGGATGCCGCGCATCGGCGTCGGCGAGAACACGCTCATCCGCCGCGCCATCGTCGATAAGAACGCGCGCATCGGCGCGGGCTGCCGCCTCACGAACGAGCGGGGCTTGCAGGAGCACGACGACGAGGCGGCCGGCTACTTCATCCGCGACGGCATCATCATCGTCCCCAAGAACGCGGTCGTCAGGGACGGGACGGTGGTCTAGAAGGCAGAAAGCAGAAGGCAGAAGGCAGACAAAACAGAAAGCGGAAGGCAGTCAAGAAAGACCGTTCAGGTTCTCCTCTTGACTGCCTTCCGCTTTCTGCCTTCTGCCTTCTGCTTTCTGCTTTCTGCCTTCTACTTCACCTCTGCGGCGCTTCCGCGAGCGGCCAGCGGCGGATGGTGGGGCGCTGCTGGCCCTGCTGCTGCGGCTGCTGCTGGTCGCGGTTCTGGCGCGAGGCCGTCGTCGCGCCGGTCGGCTGACCGGAGATGTAGCTGTCGCGTGCCTGGACGACGAGGTCGGGGCGCATGACGCGCACGCGGATGCGGCGGCGCTCGCCGGCCTGCGCCGTGCGCGATGGGTAGTAGCCGAGGCTGTACTGCCGCCTCAGCTCTTCGGCGACGAGCGAGAACGCGCCCGTGAGATCGCGCGTCGAATCCGCGCGATAGCGGCGCGCGCCGGTGAGCCGCGCGATCTCGCCGAGGTAGCGGTCGCCGCGCTCGTACTCCTCACGCGTACAGCCGACGCAGTTCGTGCCGCCGCCCGGCCAGTTGCCGCCCCCGCCGCCGCGCCCGATGCGGACGTTGCCGCCGAGGATGACGCCGGCGAGGATGTCGCCGACGGTCGAACCCGTCCCGCCGCGGCGCGAGCCGCCGCCGCCGGGCCAGTTGCCGCCACCGCCACCGCCGCCGCGCGCCATCTGAGAATCGTAGGTGTCGTACTGCACGGTGTAGATGAGGCCGTCGAGTTCCTCGGCGTCCTGCATGTTCGACTGGTAGGAGGCGCGCTTGCTCGAAGTGTCAACGCCGTCGGTGAAGAGGACGATGGCCTTGCGCCCCTGGATGCGCGGGAACCACTGGTTGACGACGAGATCGACGGCGTCGTAGAGGCGCGTGCCGTTGCCCTGGCGGGCCGAACGGATGGCGCTGCGCAGCCGCGCGCGGTCGCCCGTCGGCTCCGAGAGGACGCGCACCTCGTCGTCGAAGGAGACGACCATCACGCGGTCGGCCGGGCGCAGCTCGCCGACGAAGGCGACGGCCGCGTCCTGAATCTCGTCGATGCGGAAGCGCGTCGAACCCGAAGTGTCGAGGACGAGGGCGACGGTGAAGGGCTGCTCGGTCGTCGCGAAGTACTCGACGCGCTGCTCCACGTTGTCCTCGTAAACCCTGAAGTCCTCCTTGACCAGATTCGGCATGTACCGGCCGTCGCGGTCGCGCACAGAGACGGGGATGGTCACGAGCGTCGTGTTGACGTTGATGACCTCGTCCGGGTCAACCTCTTCCGGGACGTTCTGCTGCGCGCGCCCCCCGGCCTGCTGGCTCGACACGGGTGCGGTCGAGACGCCGGAGCTGCCGGCCGGCTTGATCGTCGGGGTCGTGCGCCGCTGTTCGTCGCCCGCCGGGGCAGGGGTCGGGGCCGGCTGAGCGGGACGCGTCTGGGCGGGCGCGGGCGGCGTCGTGGGAACGCGGCGCGCGCGCGACTGCGCAGCGGCGGGTTGCAGACTCGCGGCGAGGAGAGCCAAAAGCAGCGCAACGGCGGCGAATTTTCTCATCTTCCAACTCCTCGGCGGCTGGCGAACGGCGGGCGGACGTTTTCGGGGACTCGTGTCCGACTGCTTTGATGCCCGCGCCCGCCGAAAGGATGAGAGGAATTTTTTAAGAACAGAAGGCAGAAGGCGGAAGGCAGTAGGCAGTCAGGAAAAACAGGGGCCGCCCTGTTTTGTCTGCCTTCCGCCTTCCGCCTTCTAGTCATTTTCCCTTCTGCCTATTGCGTTCCAGATGAAGGGGAACGTGCCCCACGTCTGGCCGCGGTGCTGCGGGCGGAAGCCGAAGAGGACGACGCGGCCCCGACCGAGCGGGACTTCCGCGAGCGCGATTTTGCCGGCGAGGTAACGCTCGCCTAGCAGCCAGCCCGAGCGCAGAGGATCGCGCTCGGCGTAGCGGGCGACGACCCGGACGCGCTGAACGGCGTCCGGCCCGGTCATCTCGAAGGCCGAGCTGTTGATGAAGTAGGCGTCCACGTCTTTCGCGAGGCCGCGCGCGAGCGGGTGCGCCGTGTCCACTTCGAGCCGCAGGATCGAGCCGGGGCCGTAGAACTCCGACGTGGGCACGCCCGCGAGCACGTTGCGGAGCGGCAGCTTGAAGCCCCTGATCGCAAGCTCCGCCGAGGCGTCGAAGCAGACGAGCGTGCCGCCCTCCTCGACGAAGCGTCGGAGGTTTTCGACGCCCGCATCGGTGATGCCGCCCGCGAACTCGGCCGGCGCGGTCTCGCGCGAGCGCCCCTCGACGATCTCGCGCATCCGCATCGACGGCAGCACGACCACGTCGTACTTCGCGCGGAGGTTGCCGGCGCGCACTTCCCGGTCGCGCAGCGTCTCGAAGGGGACGTTGAAGGTGTCGAAGACGTAGCGCGTCCAGCCCTCGTCCATCGAACCCGTCCAGCTACGGTAGAGCGCGAGGCGGGCGCTGCCCCTGACCGGGTTCTCGACGGGCGAGGCCGCGCCCTGCCCCCTGGGCCTCAGGCCGAGGTCGCGCCGCACCTCGTTCTCGTCACGCAGCAGCGTCATCGGCCGCCGGCCCGCAGGCTCGCGCACGGCGCGCAGCAGTTTCGTCTCGACGCCCATCTGCATCGGCAGCGTCCAGCCGGCCACGTCGTAGGGGCGCTCGGCCGCACCCGTGGCAGTGCGCCGCTCGGGATAGACCTGCGGCTCGAAGAGCGCGCGGACGTTCGCCGCGTACGGCTGCGCGAGCGCGACGAAGTAGCTGCCGGCGGGAATCTCGTGCACGCCCCCATCGTTGACGGTCTCAAGGAGCGTGACTTCGCGCGGCGTCGTGGCCGCGGGACGCTGCCCGGCCTGCTCGCGCTCCTCCGCCGGGTCGCCCGCGGGCGCGCCCGCGCGCGGCTCGTCCCTCACGGTCGTCT
>DATHBT010000250.1:0-5678 GCA_035295985.1 Pyrinomonadaceae bacterium
CTGGTTCCGCCCGACCACGCAGTTCGCCGTCAGCTTCATCATCCTCACGCTCGTGACGACGCTGCTGCTCGCGCGCTCGCGCACGCAGACGCCGACCGACTACCGCGAGGGCGACATCGTCACCTCGAACGTCGTCGCGCCGACCGACATAACCGTCGAAGACAGCATCGCCACGGCCGCGGCGCGCGCGGCAGACCCGGACGCCCCGCCGGTCGTCGTCCAGCTCAAACGCAACCAGATCGTCGCGCGCGCGGGCGAACCCGTCACGCCGCGGATGATGGACGAGTTCGACGCCATCCGCCACTACAGCCAGAGCGAGCGGCTGCCGCAGCACTTCCTCGGCCTCTTCCTGCTCGTCACGGCCCTCTACTTCGGCGCGTGGAAGTTCGTAGAGTTCCGCAGCCTCACCTCTTCGGGGCTGGCGCTGCCGCGCTCGCGGGCCTTCACGCTCGTCGCCTCGGCCATCATCATCGAGACGGTGCTCATACGGGTCGGCGTCATCATGGCCGAGTCGGTCTCGACCTTCCGCGCCTCGCCCTGGAACGACGAGTTGCTGTGGACGCTCGCGATCCCCTTCGCCTCGGCCACGCTGCTCGTGGCGATTCTGATGGACGTGCAGTTGGCGCTCACCGCCGGCCTCATCACCGCGCTCTTCGCGGGGCTGCTCGCGCCGAACAACGCGATGCTCGTCGCCTGCTACTCGATGGTCTCCTCCTCGGCCGCCATCTTCGGCGCGGGACGCTACCGCGAGCGGCAGTCCGTCACGGTCGCTGGTCTGTTCGTCGCCGCGGTCAACGCGGCCGCGGCCGTCGCCGTCCTGCTCGCCGCGCAGAAGCCTCTGACGTTCGGCAACGTCATGCTCGCCTTGGGGTGCGGCGTCGTGGGCGGGGTGCTGACGACGATCTTCGCGGCCGGGCTGCTGCCCGTGAACGAGTCGGTCTTCGGCATCCTGACCGACGTGAAGCTGCTTGAGTTGTCGAACGCGGACATTCCCGTCCTGAGCCAGTTGGCCCTGCGCGCGCCGGGCACGAACCAGCACTCGCACGCCGTCGGGCAGTTGGCCGAGGAGGCGTGCCGCTCGATCAACGCGAACCCGCTGCTCGCGCGCATCGGCGCGCTCTACCACGACATCGGCAAGCTGGCCGCGCCGCACATGTTCGTCGAGAACCAGATGGGCGAGAACCCGCACGACCGCCTGCGGCCCACCAACAGCGCGCGCATCATTACGAGCCACGTCACCTACGGCCTGAAATTGGCGAAGGAGATCGGGCTGC
The DNA here is from genome assembly GCA_035295985.1 of Pyrinomonadaceae bacterium. Lineage (GTDB taxonomy): Bacteria > Acidobacteriota > Blastocatellia > Pyrinomonadales > Pyrinomonadaceae > JAIVGV01. The sequence continues at coordinate 1,275 of DATHBT010000250.1, forward strand.
CGCAAAAGATCGCCGACTTCATCCCGCAGCACCACGGGACGCGCACGCTCCACTACTTCCTGCGCAAGGCGCAGGCGCAGGCCGTCCACGGCGAGCCGGTCATCGAGGCCGAGTTCCGCTACCCCGGCCCGAAGCCGCAATTCAAGGAGGCGGCCATCATGATGCTCGCGGACTCGTGCGAGGCCGCCGCACGCTCGCTCGCGCGGCCCGATCCCGAAAACATTCGATCAATCGTCGGCAAAATCTTCGACGCCATCGTCACCGACGGCCAGCTCGATGAGTGCAACCTCACCCTGCGTGAGCTGACGAGCATCCGCGAGTCGATGGTCACTTCGCTCACCGCCATCTACCACGCGCGCATCGATTATCCGGGCTTTAACCCCCCGCCGACCGGCATCACCTCCGCGCTCCCGGCGCTCCCGTCGGGCGCACCCGACGCCGAAGAGCGCGGCATGGGCGTCACTTACGACAAGACCTCCGAGATTCCCATCAACCCCGGCGGCGAGGTCGAGGACGAAGCCATCGCGACGAAGGACAGGCAGTAAGCGGAAATGACGAACGCGGAATGCGGAGTGATGAACTGAGAATCTGTCCGTTGTCCGTGGTCAGTTGCCCGTTGCTCGTGCTTCCCGACCAGACAAGCTTACGCCAGAGGGCAAGCCACCCGATCATAAACAACTGACGACGGACAACGGACGACGGACAGCTTTTAGAAGAGCGCGCGGAGTTTTTTGTAAGTCGTGGGAAGGTCTTCCGGCAGGACGCGCGTCTCGCCGACGACGGACATGAAGTTGGCGTCGCCGGCCCAGCGCGGGAGGGCGTGGAGGTGTACGTGGCCCGCCACACCCGCGCCGGCCACGCGGCCGAGGTTCATGCCGAGGTTGAAGCCTTCGGGACGGTACGCCTCGCGCAGTGCTGCCTGGGCGCGCTTCGCCAGGTCCATTAGCTCGTCGGTGGTCTCTTTGTCGAGTGCGTCGAGGGAGGCTTCGTGAGCGTAAGGCACGATCATGAGGTGGCCGCTGGTGTAGGGGTAGAGGTTGAGGACGACGTAGTTGCGCGCGGCGCGGTGGAGGACGAAGTTCCGCTCGTCGGATTCTTCTTCGCGCGAGAGGCCGCAGAGGACGCAGTCGTCGTCAGCGGCCTTTTCAGTGGCCGCGCCGCTGATGTACTGGTAGCGCCAGGGCGTCCACAGTCTGTCCACGATCTTTGGGGGTTTGGGGGTCGGAACCGAAGCGATTACATGAGGGGGGGCGTCTGGCCGCCGTCGCCGCCGGGCGCGTCGGTCGAAGAGATCGAGCCGGCCGACTCACCCGCGGGCGATGTTGCGCCGGCCGACGGCTGCTCGTCCTGTTCGTCGTTGATCAGCTCTTTGAGTTCCTTGCCGGGCTTAAAATACGGCACGCGCTTGGCGGGGATGTCAACGGGCGCGCCGGTCTTGGGGTTCCGGCCGCGGCGCGCGCCGCGCTCGCGCACGCGGAAACTGCCGAACCCGCGCAGCTCGATCTTCTCGCCGCGGTTCAGCGTCTCGATGATGCTCTCGAAGACGAGTTCGACCAACCGCTCGGCGTCCTTCTTCGTCAGCTCCGCCGCGCGCGCTACGTCCTCGACCAACTCAGCTTTCGTCATGTGAAACCTCGCAAGTGGGAACCGGCTGCCCGCACGGGGCCAGCGGGTCGGGCCATCAAGTCGCCGCTAAACTTCGGCGGTCGGAGAGCTACACTATCAGAAAACCTTTGCCCCCGACAAGGCCCAAACCGCACTCCGACAACAGCTTACGCGCACGCCGCGCGCCCGAACAAAAAGCCGGAGGGCGGGAGTGAAGTCAACTGAACTCCACTCCCGCCCTCCGGCTTTACGGGTTTGAGGTCGGACGTCAGCCCTGATTCGCGCCTTCGCCGCCACTTTCGCCGCCGCCTTCGCCGGACTGCGCCGTCGCGTCGGGCTGCGACTCCTCGGCGCGAGGCTCGGAAGCCGTAGTCTCAGACGTGGCAGACTCGGCCGCGGCCGTTTCAGTCGTACCCGTGTCGGTCGCGGCAGTGTCGGAGGCGGCAGGTTCGGCGGCAGCCTCGGGCGCGGCCGTCTCCGCGGCAGGCTCGGCCGCCTTAGGCTCTTCGGCCTTCGGCGCGCTCGTGCCGAAGCCGAGGTTGGCGAGTTCGGCTAAGCTCGCCATGCCGCCCTTCGCCTCGGTCGAGTAGCTCTTCGTGTCAACTATCGGCTCGGACGAGCCGGCCGCGCGGGCGGAGAGTCCGATCTTGCGCGTCTCCGGGTCGATGCGCAGGATGCGGAACTCCATCTCCTGCCCGACTTGCGCCACGTCCTCCGGCTTGTCCACGCGCTCCTCCGAAAGCTCCGAGACGTGGCACAAGCCCTCCAGCCCGTCGGCCAGCTCGACGAACGCGCCGAAGTTGGCGAAGCGCGAAATCTTACCCTTCACCACGTCGCCTGGGTGGTGCTCGTGGACGAACTTGTCCCAGGAGCTAGGCTCCGTGTCCTTGATCGAGAGCGAGAGGCGGCGGTTCTCCGTGTCGATGTTCGTGACGACGGCGTCGATCTCCTGCCCCTTCTTCAAAGCCTCGCCGGGGTGCTTGATGCGCTTGTTCCACGAGATGTCGGTGACGTGGACGAGGCCGTCAACGCCCTCCTCGACCTCGATGAACGCGCCGAAGTCCGTCAGGTTACGGACGCGGCCCGTCACGCGCGTCCCGATCTGGTAGCGCTCCCTGAGCGTGTCCCAGGGGTTCGGCTGCACCTGCTTCATGCCGAGGCTGATGCGCCGGTTCTTGGGATCGACGCCGAGCACCACGGCCTCAACTTTGTCGCCGGGGTTGACGAGCTTCGAGGGGTGCTTCATCCGCTTCGACCACGACATCTCGGAGACGTGCACCAGACCTTCGATGCCGGGTTCGAGTTCGACGAATGCGCCGTAGTCGGTCACGCTCGCGACCGAGCCGGAGACGCGGCTGCCCACGAGGTAGCGCTCGTCAACCGACTCCCAGGGATCGGGCAGCAGTTGCTTGTAGCCGAGCGAGACGCGCTCGCGCTCCTTGTCGAACTTCAAGACCTTGACCTGAACGTTGTCGCCGACCTTGAACATGTCGCCGGGGTTCTGCAACCGGCCCCAGGACATGTCGGTGACGTGCAGCAGGCCGTCGATGCCGCCCAAGTCCACGAACGCGCCGTAGTCAGTCAGGTTCTTGATCTGGCCGTCAACGATGATGCCCTCTTCGAGGTTGTTCAGCGTCTCGCCCTTCTTGCCGGCGTTCTGCTCGTCGAGGATGGCCTTGCGCGAGAGCACGACGTTCGAGCGCTTGCGGTTGAGCTTGATGACCTTCGCCTCGATCTCCTGGTTGCGGTAGCTGTCGAGGTTGCGCACCGGCCGCGAGTCGATCTGCGATCCCGGCAGGAATGCCGCCACGCCGTCCACGTCCACGCGCACGCCGCCCTTGACGCGCTCGACGACGCGGCCCTTAACGGGCGTCCCGTCGCGGTAAGCTTTCTCAAGCTCGTCCCACGCGCGCATCCGCACGGCGTCGGCGCGCGAGAGGACAGGCACGCCCTCCTGCGACTCCATGTGCTTGACGAGCACCTCGACCTCGTCGCCGCGCTTGACCGTCACCTCGCCGTTCTCTGTGAACTCCTCGACGGGGACGAAGCCTTCGGACTTGAAGCCGAAGTCGATCATCACGCCGCGGTCGTTGATGCCGACTACGATGCCGCGCACCACCGCGCCTTCCTGGAACTGCGCCTGCTCCTGCTCGTACTGATCGAGGATCGCGCCGAAGTCGAAGCCGCCGCCGCGCCCCTCGTCATCGTCGTCGTCGTCGGCCTGCTGCTTCGCGCCGCCCTGCTGGCCGGAGGCGTCTGCGGGAGCGGGGGCGTCTGACGGCTGGGCAGGGTGCTGCTGCTGCTCGTTCGGCTGCGGATCGGTCGTTTCGCCGGCGGGGGCCGCGGCCGTGGCCGCGCCCGTCTCGCCCGCCGGGCGTGGGTTGTCGGTGGTGGTTTCGCCGTCGCGCGGCTGATTCTCTTCGGTGGACATGCGGACTCTTTGGAACTCCTCTCGCGATTCGCTGCGCGCGCACACGGCAGCGCCCGGTCTTCAGGGCGTCACAGAAGCGCGTCAGAGAGTTGGTCACCCGGCGCTGTGGGCGCGAGCGGGGGGCCCTGCTGACGAACTGTCGGGGGTGATTGTCGGTGCGCTGGAGGAGGCGGGACGATCAGCGAGCAGTTGAGGAGTAGAAAAATTGAAAGTTAAAGTTTCGTTTTCCGTCATGCCCGTGGATCACCCGCGTGACCCGACAACCACCGGCCTCTTGACCGGGTAGGTCGGCAATGTACACGCCGCGCCGCGAGCGTGTCAAGGCAACGGGAGACGGGAAAGAAGTGACAGGTAAACCGCGACGGGTG
>DATHBT010000251.1:0-36420 GCA_035295985.1 Pyrinomonadaceae bacterium
CAGGAGCAGCACGCGCAAATCTTCTTCCGACTTCGCGAGACGCTCGGAGAGATCGTCAACTTCGAGCCGCGCCAGTTCGCGCATCTCCTCGTCGTCGGCCGACTCCGACAATTCGCGCGCGCCGGACAGCTCTTCTCTGATCGTCTTCCACTCGCGGAATTTTTTGACCATCTCGCCGAGACTCCGGTGCTGCTTCGCCGCCTTGATGTAGGCCGCCTGATCCGACATCAGCTCCGGCGACGAGAGTTGAGCCGTCAGCTCCTCGTAGTGCGCTTCGATCTGTTCGAGTTTGTCCAACATAGCTGTTAGCCGTTAGCGATTAGCTGTTAGCCAAACGCCTCCCATCAAATATTCAACCATCGACGTGGCTGGCTGGCGACGCAGCCGGGCAAAAAGCTGAAAGCTAATAGCTAACAGCTAACAGCCTCTTCAAGACATCGGCGCGAGCGCGGCTTCGGCCGGCCGCGGTTCAAGTTTGAGCGACTCTTCGAGCGCGAAGATGGCGACTTCGAGCTGCTTGTCGTCCGGCTCCTTCGTCGTGATGTTTTGCAGCCAGATGCCGGGGAGCGTGAGCACCTTAAAGACCAAACTGCTCTCGCGCTTGGCGGAGATGCGGATGATCTCGTAGCTGATGCCTGCGACGAGGGGCATCAGCGCGACGCGCACCAGCATGTTGTAGAGCAGCGAGTCGAACTTCACGACCGAGAAGAGGACGATGGAGACGATCATCACGACCATCAGGAAGCTCGTCCCGCAGCGCGGGTGCTGGCGCGGCTGCGTGCGGGCGTTCTCGACCGAAAGCTCCAGCCCCGACTCCCAGGTGAAGACCGTCTTGTGCTCCGCGCCGTGGTACTCGAAGACGCGCCGGATGTCCTTCACCAGCGAGAAGCTGAAGATCATGATCAGGAAAAAGATCATGCGGATCACGCCGTCGATCAGGTTGAACGCGACCGACGGTCGCACCGGCCTGAGGTAGCCGCGAATGCTCGACCAGGCGCGTTTGTGCCAGGCTTCCTGACTCGCCGCTTGAGTTGCGGACGCGCCGCCCGTCGCTTCGGTCGTCGCGGCCGTTCGAGTTTGCGTCTCTGTCGCCGCCTCTGCCGTGACGGCCGGCGCGGCCCAGCCCGCCGCGATGAAGAGTGCGTTGGTCAGGACGAGCGGCGCGACGATGAAGAGCAGTATGTTGAAGACGACGGCGAAGGCGATTGAGCCGAAGATGGAGGCGCGCGCGCCGTTCTTCATCTCGTCGGCCGGCTTGTCGCGCGTAGGTATCGGGAGCAGTCCGGGCACTCCGCCGGTGATGCCTGCGAAGTCGCCCTCGCCCTCGACCACGGCCGGCGTCAGGACGACCTCCGCCACGCGCTCCTCCTGCTGGCCTTCGGCGAACGCCTCGCCCGCCGAGTAGTTGAGCGCCCTGATGCCGAGCGCCATCGACTGCACGAGCACGGCCGCGCCGCGCAGCACCGGCAGCTTCAGCAGCGGGTACTTGTCGCTCCATTTGGGGAGCGCCGCGCCCGTGTGGACGATTGTCCCGTCCTGCCTGCGCACGGCGACCGCGTAGGCGTTCGGCGTGCGCATCATCACGCCCTCGACGACCGCCTGGCCGCCCACGATCAAGTCCTTCTCGTTCGCGCTCACTATTAACTCCGAAAAGCTGTCCGTTGCCCGTGGTCAGTTGTCCGTAGTTCGTGGCCGCTAACCTTGCTGCCCACGTCTGCCGTTCAAGCCGCGGCGGCATGCAAACAACTGACAACGGACGACGGACAACTGACAAAAAGAGTGACGCCGACGTTTCGGCCGGCCGGTCGCTCGAATCTTCGCGAATCGTTGCGCGCGAAGGCGACCGGCGCGGGGCGTCGCGTCGGCGTCAGGCTGGAGTAGCTAAAGCTGGCTGGGGTCTGTCGGCTGCATCGTCAGAGAATGCGGGCCGTCCGTCTCAGGCGTTCGACTCGGCCGGCGTCGCCTCTTCGGCGGGCGCGGGCGTCTTCTTGCCGTAGCGCTTGTTGAAGCGATCAACGCGGCCGGCCGTGTCAACGAGCTTCTGCTTGCCCGTGAAGAACGGGTGGCACTCGGAGCAGATTTCGACGTGCAGGTCGTCCTTGCGCGTCGAGCGCGTCTGGAACGTGTTGCCGCAGGCGCAGGTGACGTTGATCTGGTTGTAGTTCGGATGAATCCCTTGCTTCATTTTTTCCCTCTCACATACGGGCGCGAATCCCTCGCCCCGGTCAAACAAAGATAGTACGTTCCGGCCCGCGTTATCGTCAAGTTTTAGACGCCCCGCGCGCACGTTTCGGTGCTTCGCGCGGCGTCGGCCAGCTTTGTTGACAACGCCGGGAGCGCGTGCTACAAACCACACTGTTTCCGCCCTCTTTTGCACCTGCTGGTCGGTGCGCAAAGACTGTAATTTCAAGCGATAAGACTCGGCCCCCGCGCCCGCTAGCGGAGGATTCCTACAGCCGCAGTCTGGAAGAACGTCAGACGCCTAATGACTGACGAGCCTGAAAAGACCGATCCCACGACGGGCGACGAACCCGCGGGCCAATCGCGCGACCGCGCACGGACGCGCGCCGACGACAAAGCCCCAAGCCCCGGCGGCGAGGTCGAGCGCGCCGGCACGCTCCCCGCGCCCCCGCACGACGAGGCCGCCGCGCCAACTCCCGAAAGTCAGGCTGCGCTCACGGGCAAAGCCCCTTCGGGCAGCTCTTCGAGCGGCACGACGATGCCCGCCGCCTCGTCCGGCGAGCCGGATAGTCAGGCCGCGCCGGCCGCGAAGCCGAAGACGCCCGCGACGCCGCCCGCCGACGAGACGCCCGAAGAGAAGAAGGCGCGGCTCCAACGCATCATCGACGAGGCGAAGGCCAAAAAGGCCGCGGCTGCCGGTGGCGGCGCGCCCGCGGGCGAGGGCACGGAAGCAGCGACGACACCGCAGCCGCCCGGTGGCGCATCGCCCGCCACGTCCGACGCGGAGAAGGCCGCGAAGATCGCCGCCGCCAAAGCGAAGGCCGCCGCGCTCAAGGCCGCCGCAGGCGACAAGCCCTCGCCGCCACAGCCGGCAACGGCCGGCGCTGCTGCCGGTGCTGCCGCCCCCGCTGCCGGCGCGCCGAAAGCCCCCGTCAAGAAAAAAGAAGAGGGGCCGAAGCCGACCGACGCATCCGAGCACGCGCTCGTCAAACGTCTGCGCGCGAAGTTCGCCGACTCGATCCCGGAGGCGGCGGAGTTTCTTGGTCAGCTCTCCGTCCGCGTTGAGCGCGCGCGTATCCTGGAAGTCTGCGACGCTTTGAAGAGCGACGCCGAGACGCCCTTCGATCTGCTCTGCGACCTGACCTGCGTCCACTACCCCGAAAACTTCGACGCGCCTTTCGAGATCGTTTACAACCTCTACTCGATCTCCGCGAACGCGCGCGTGCGTTTGAAAGTTACGACGACCGAGGAGGAAGGCGTCGAGAGCGTGAGCGCAGTTTGGCCGACGGCCAACTGGATGGAGCGCGAGGTTTACGATCTCTTCGGCATAAAATTCGCGAACCACCCCGACCTGCGCCGGCTGCTGCTGCCCCCGGACTGGGACGGCCACCCGATGCGCAAAGACTACCCGCTCGAAGCGATGGAGAACGACTGGACTGCGCGCCACCTGCCCGAATTCACCGACGTTCAGCGCGAGCAGTTGGAGCAGCGGCGTGCCTACGGCTTAGAGATTCTTCAGACTCCGGCCGAGCGGCGCGTCCGCGAAATCTTCATCGCCGGCAAGGAAGTGATGCCGAAGGAGCATCGCTAAAGACGCATGAACCCGCGAGACCTGGCCGCGCGCCACGAGGCGAAAGTCTTCGACTCCACCGAGGCCGCCGAGAAGGAGGGCTTCACGCTCGGCCAGTCGGCCGCGCCGCGCAACGCCTGGAACCGCGACAGCGCCGCCGCCTCGATCCTCTACGACCTTGTCGCGCGCAAGCGCCGCGGCGAAGTCACAGAGATCGGCCTCGTCCTCGACGGCAGCAGCAGCGTGACGGGAGCATTCAAATGATTTTGGATTGCGGATTGCGGATTGCGGATTGGCGCGGCTCTCAACTCGGAGGGTCTGCTCCCGTGTCCGCGTTCGGCAATTCTTCAAATCCGCAATCCGCAATCCGCAATCCGCAATCGATATGCATCAGGTAGAAGTCGCAACGACGCGCGAGACGCTGCTCGACAGCCCAGAAATGGTGCTGAACATGGGGCCGCAGCACCCCTCGACGCACGGCGTCCTGCGCGTCATCCTCAAATTGGACGGCGAGACGGTCATCGATCTCGACTGCGACATCGGGTATCTGCACCGCGGGATGGAGAAGATCGCCGAGAATCGTCTGTACCCGATGATCGCGCCCTACTGGGACAGGCTCGACTACCTGGCCGCCGTCTCGAACGGGCTGGTCTGGGTCGAGACGGTCGAGCAGATGATGGGACTCGTCGTCCCCCCCCGCGCGCACTACGTCCGCACGGTCTTAACGGAACTCAACCGCATCTCGTCGCACCTGCTCTGGCTCGCCACGCACGGCCTCGACATCGGCTCGTTCACCGTCCTCCTGTGGGCCTTGCGCGAGCGCGAGGAAATCCTAAAAATCTTCGAGCGGCAGTTCGGCGCGCGCCTGACCTGCCACGCGTGGCGCATCGGCGGGATGCCGAACGACACCTACGACGGCTTCACGGAAGACGTTCAACAGTTCACCGATAACTTCCCCAAGCGCCTCGAAGAGTACGAGACTCTGCTCTCGGAGAACCGCATCTGGCTCGGCCGCACGGTCGGCATCGGCGTCATCTCGGCCGCGGACGCCATCGCCATCGGCCTGACCGGCCCGGTGCTCAGAGGTTCGGGCGTCGCATACGACGTGCGCAAGGCCCGTCCTTACGCGGCCTACGCAGACCTCGACTTCGACATCCCCGTCGGCGAGAACGGCGACACGTACGATCGCTACCTCGTGCGCCTCGAAGAGATGCGCCAGTCGCGCCGCATCATCCAGCAGGCGATGCAGCGGATGCCGGACGGGCCCGTCAACGCCAAAGTCCCGAAGGTGATCAAGCCGCCCGCGGGCGACTACTACCACTCGATTGAAGGCCCGAAGGGCGAGATCGGCTGCTATCTGGTCTCAGACGGATCATCTCGGCCCGCGCGCGTGCGCGTCCGGCCCCCGTGCCTGATCAACCTTCAGGCGCTGCGGCAGATGTGCGTCGGCCACCTCGTCGCCGATGTCGTGGCGATCATCGGCACGCTCGACATCGTGCTCGGCGAAATAGACAGATAGCTATTAGCTGTTAGCTGTTAGCTGTTAGCCAAACCGTTGGGCTTCAGCGTTCGCAGATCGGCGCAGTTGTTTCTTTGTCTTGCTAATAGCTAACAGCTAACAGCTAACAGCTTCTCATGAACGTCGTTCGCCTCGCAGTGCAGGAGATGACGCGCGAGCGGTTCGCGCCGTTCGGGGTGCTGATCGACAGCCGCGGATCGGTGGAGCTAGACCTCGGCGGGGCCGCGGCGCAGATGACGGGCGCGACGAGCGAGCGGCGCGGGTTCGCGTTCCGGTTCATGGCGCGGCACACGCGGACGATGCAACTCTTCTCGCCGATGGTCGGGTGTCGCTCGATCATCTGCGTCGCGCCTCCCGCGCCGGAGCGCGACGCGCCCGCGCCCGAAGAGGTCGCCGCCTTTCTGGTTGACGGGCGTCTGCCCTACGCGTACCACAAGGGGACGTGGCACACGCCGCCTTTCCCGGTCGGGGAGTGGTCTTCGTACCTCGTCGTCGACCGCGCCGGGACTCTGGACGACGACTACGAGCTGGTTGACATGAACGCAGCCCACGGCTGCACTTTCGAGATCGACGTTTGAGAGTTAACCTCACGAATGACCGAAGCCCCTCACGGCGAAAGGAGAGTTGAAATGAGTTCGGATCGCCTCACCGAGATACTGAATTTCCTGAGCGCCATCAGCCGCGACATCGGCGCTTTCCGCACCGATGTGAATGCGTTCCGCGCCGAGACGAACGCGCGACTTGATCGTCTCGAAGCTGACATGAGCGCATTGCGCGCCGATGTTCGCGCGCTCACCATCAGGTTCGACCGCGACCACGCGGTCGTGTTTGAGACGCGCGCCGACGTGAGGGAGCTGGAGGATCGCGTCGGCGCGCTGGAAGGGAAGCAGACCTGAGACGGACGTTATGAATATGCCCGCGCTGTTTGCGCCGCCGGAACTCGTCAACGAACTGCTGCTGAAACTCGATCTCGGCCAGCAGACGATCAACCACGTCGTCTGGCCGTTCTTGCAGATCGGCGCGGTCGTGACGGCCGTCGCCGTGTGGGCGGCCTACGCGACCTACTTGGAAAGAAAGATTTCGGCGTTCATGCAGGCGCGGCTGGGGCCGATGCGCGTCGGGCCGTGGGGGCTTTTGCAGCCCATCGCGGACGCGGTGAAGCTCTTAACCAAAGAGGACATCCGGCCCGACAAGGCCGACACCTACATCTTCTTCTTCGCGCCGTTCATCTCCGTGGCCGCGGCCTTCGTCGTTTTCGCCGTCGTCCCGTTCGGGCCGGACTGGGGCGTGATCACGGACATCAACATCGGCTTGCTCTTCGTCCTCTCGGTCTCCTCCATCAGCGTGCTCGCGCTCATCCTCGCCGGCTGGTCTTCGAACTCTAAGTACGCGCTGCTCGGCGGCCTGCGCTCGGCGGCGCAGATGGTCTCCTACGAGGTGGCGATGGGCCTCGCGCTCATCGGCGCTCTGATCTTCGCGCGCACGCTCTCCCTGTCCGGCATCGTCTCGGCGCAGGCGGGCGATTCCGTCTGGTTCCTGCTCTACCAGCCGCTCGGCTTCGTCATCTTCCTGATCAGCGGCATCGCGGAGAACAACCGCGCGCCGTTCGATCTGCCCGAGGCCGAGTCGGAATTGGTCGCCGGCTTCCACACGGAATATTCGGGGATGCGCTGGTCGCTCTTCTTCATGGCCGAGTACGCGGCGATGGTCGTCGTCGCGGCCATCGCCACGGCCGTCTATCTCGGCGGCTGGTATTTCCCCGGAATCTATGCGCTGACTGAGGCGCGCGGGCATCACGCGCTCTACGTCATCCTGAGCCTCGCCGTCTTCGTGACGAAGATGGCCGTGCTGCTCTACCTCTACTTCTGGTTCCGCTGGACGTTCCCGCGCTACCGCTACGACCAGTTGATGAGTTTAGGCTGGAAGTGGATGATCCCGGCGTCGCTCCTGAACATCGTGCTGACGGCCGTCGCCGTCTTCGTCGTGCAGGCCCTGGACGGCTGGCGCGGCATGAACACCGTCGAGTCGCTAAGCGGCGGCCTGAACCTGTCGGCGGCGGGCAAGGCCATCATGATCGCTTTCGGCCTCCTCGGCGTCTTCGTCGCGCTCGGAGTGCTCTCGGCGATCAACTGGCGCTCTCGCGACTTCAATCTGAAGAAGCAGCGCCGCCAGATCAGACTCGTCAGCCCGCCGAAGGGCGCGCCCGCCGTGCGCCCGGCGGCTGAAACGCCGTGAACCGTAAACCGTGACAGGTGACAAGCAAAGCCGCCGAAGGTCTTGCCTGTCACCTGTCACCTGTCACCTGTCACCTGTCACGAGGTTTGTTATGCCCGCTGTTCCAGTGCCGAAGCCGACGTTGAGGGAGAAGCTGAAGAGGTTCTTCTTCGGCGACCTGATCGAGGGGATGAAACTCACCCTCAAATTCAACATCGGCGCGATCACCGACAAGAACTCCGTCTCCGGCTACGGCATCTACACGGAGCAGTACCCGAAGGTGCGGCCGGAGGTCGCGCCGCGCTTCCACGGCGCGCCGCGGCTGAACATGGACCCGGAGACCTACGAGACGCTGTGCATCGCCTGCAACCTCTGCGCGCTCGCGTGCCCCGAAGACTGCATCGACGTGATCCCGATGGACATCGAGATCACGGTCGCCGGCAAGCCGCGCAAGAAGAAGGTCCTCGACGAGTTCATCTTCGACACCTCGCGCTGCATGTTCTGCGCGCTCTGCCAGGAGGCGTGCCCGACCAACTGCCTTGAGCTGACGCAGGACTTCGAGCTAGCCACCTACTCGCGCGCCGGCTTCGTCTGGAACCGCCAGATGCTCGAACAGGGGCGAGAGACGGTCAAATATACGGAATAGCCGTTAGCGATTAGCTGTTAGCTGTTAGCCAGAAGAAAGAATTTCTTGTTTGGCTAACAGCTAAAGGCTAACAGCTAAGAGCTAATCATCACTCATCACTATGACTTTTAGCGGCTGGGAAGCGGTCTTCTTCTGGGTCTTCGCGATCGCGGCGCTGGTGGCGGCGCTGCTGACCATCCTCGCCCAGAACGCGGTGCACTCGGCGCTGTTCCTGATCTCGACGCTCGTCGCGGTCGCGGCGCTCTACGTCCTGCTCGGCGCGGAGTTCATCGCGGGCGTGCAGATTCTCGTCTACGTCGGCGGCGTGATGGTGCTGTTTTTGTTCGTCATCATGCTCGTCAACGTCTCGGCCGAGGAGCGCGGGCGGGAGCGTCTGTTCAACCGCACGCCGCAGGTGGCGGCGGCCTTCGCCGTCCTGCTGCTGCTGGCCGTCGGCCTCATCCGCGCGACGAGCGAGGGCTACCGCGGGCTGTCCGAGCGCGACCGGCCGCCCGCGGGCCGCTCCGCGGCGAGACAGGCCGAACTGCCGACGGCCGCGACGGGCGTCGCGCGCCTGTCGCGCGAGACCGAGCGCGTCGGGGCGAGCCTCTACCGCTACGCCGCGCTGCCGTTCGAGATCGCCTCCGTGCTGCTGCTCGTCGCCATCGTCGGCTCGGTGCTCCTCGCCCGCACGACCAAGCAGGAAATGGCGGCCGACGATGTCGATCCCGGACTGCTGCCCGAACTCGTCAAGACCGAGCCTGACCTCGCGGCCGAGGGGAGCGGACTCACCGCCAAATGACTCGCCGGCTCATTACAGTCATTTCGCCAGTCGATGACCGAATGAGCCGTTGGATAACGAATCGATGGATCAACTACTCTTCGCGCTGTTGCAGGGGGCCGCGCCGCCGGGCGGCCGGATGACGCAAATCTGGCAGGGCGTGTTGCAGCCGGACTTGTCGAAGTTCCTCGTCGTCGGCGCGCTGCTCTTCGTCGTCGGCGTGGCGGGCGTGCTCGTGCGGCGCAACATCATCGTCATCTTCATGTCGGTGGAGCTGATCCTGAACGCGGCTAACCTGAACTTCATCGCCTTCGCGCGCCACTTGCAGGAGGCGGGGAGCGTCAACGCCGTCGCCGGCCAGGTGTTTACGGTCTTCATCATCGTCGTCGCGGCGGCTGAGGCGGCCATCGGCCTCGGCATCGTCATCGCGCTTTACCGCAACCGCGAGACGATCTTTCTCGATAAGATCGATCTGTTGAAGTGGTGAAAAGCTGTCCGTTGTCCGTGGTCGGTTGTCCGTTGCCCGCGCCCACGAACGGGCCTTTTAAGATGAGGGTTCAAGCCGGATAACCACAAAACAACTGACCACGGACAACGGACGACTGACAGCCTCTATGCTTAAGCTAATCTGGCTCATCCCGCTCCTGCCGCTCGCGGGCGCGGCCGTCAACGGGTTGTTAGGGCGTCGCTTCCGCTTCTCCGAAAGGCTGGTCGGGGCGGTTGCGGTCGGGGCGTGCGCGTTGTCGTTTCTGATCGGCGTCGGGGCCGTGTACGAGTACGGCTTCGGCGGCCACGCGCGCTGGCCCGCGCCGTATGTCACGAGCGAGGGGGGCGGCTTCCCCTACAGTTACCGCTGGATTCCGGGCGGCGCGGTCGAACTCACGCAGGGGCACGACGAGCGCGCCCGCGGGCGTGTTAACGTCACGCCCGGCCTCGCCGTCGGCCCCGCGGGCGAGACGATAAGTCCCGCCGGGCGCGGCGTCGGCGCGCTGCTCGACGTTGAGTGGAGCTATCAACTCGACGCGCTCTCGGCGATCTTTATTCTGATCATCACGGGAGTCGGCCTCTGCATCCACGTCTTCGCCACAGGCTACATGCACGGCGACCCCGGCTTCTACCGCTTCTTCGCCTACCTCGGCCTCTTCATGTTCATGATGCTCGTCCTCGTGATGGGGTCGAACTTCCTGATGATGTTCGTCGGCTGGGAGGGGGTGGGCCTGTGCTCGTACCTTTTGATCGGCTACTACTTTGATCGGAAGGAGGCGGGCGACGCTTCGCGCAAGGCTTTCATCACGAACCGCATCGGCGACTTCGGCTTCGCGCTCGCTATCTTCGGCATCATCGCCACCTTCGGCTCGGCGCAGTACACGGAAGTGTTCGAGGCCGCGAGGACATTCCCGGTCGAAGTGATCGGCACGTTCGGGCTGATGTCGTGGCTCGCGCTCGGCCTCTTCGTCGGCGCGTGCGGCAAGAGCGCGCAGATACCGCTCTTCGTCTGGCTGCCCGACGCGATGGCCGGCCCGACGCCCGTCTCCGCGCTCATCCACGCCGCGACGATGGTGACGGCGGGCCTCTACATGGTCACGCGCACGAACGTCATCTTCCAGCACTCGCAGACGATGATGACGGTCGTCGCCGTCGTCGGCGTGCTGACCGCGCTGTTCGCCGCGACCATCGGCATTACGCAGAACGACATCAAGAAGGTGCTGGCCTACTCGACCGTCTCGCAGCTCGGCTTCATGTTCCTCGCCTGCGGCGTCGGCGCGTTCGCCATCGGCATCTTCCACGTGATGACGCACGCCTTCTTCAAGGCGCTCATGTTCCTCGGCGCTGGATCAGTCATCCACGGCATGCACCACGAGCAGGACATGCGCCGGATGGGCGGCCTGCGGAAGTACATGCCGAAGACGTACTGGACGTTCTTCGCGGGCTGGCTCGCGATCTGCGGCATCATCCCGTTCTCGGGGTTCTGGTCGAAGGACGAAATTTTGTGGAGCGCGGCCTCGACCACGGTCGTGCCCGGCGGCTGGTTCCTCTGGCTGCTCGCCACCGTCGCCGCCACCTGCACGGCCTTCTACATGACGCGCCTGATGGCCTTGACCTTCTGGGGCCGCGAGAGATTCCTGGACGTGCCAGCGGGCGGTCAGGCGGACGAGGCGCACGCGCACGGCTACGACGAGCACGGCAAACCGCACGACGCGCGGATCGAGGCGGCGGGCGACCGGCCGCGCCACGAGCCGGGCGAGTTCGTCGGGGAGCCGCACGCCGCCGCGCCGCACACGCACCAGACCGCCACGGGCGCGCACGTCGTTCACGACGAGCCGCACGGCCACCACGCGCACATCCCGCACGAGTCGCCCGCCTCGATGTGGGTTCCGCTCGCGGTGCTCGCCGTACTCGCCGTCATCGGCGGCTTCGTCGGCATCAGCCCGGCGTTCACGGGCGGCGCACACGTCGGCGGGCGACTCAACATCGTTAACTGGCTCGAACCCGTGATGTGGAACCCCGCGACCGGCGACTTCAACCGGCCGCACGGCGCGGGCGGCGGGCACGCGAGCGCAGGTGAGGGGATCGCTCCGCCGAACCTGATCGCCTCGGCCTCGCCCGACTCCGCCGGACAGGCCGCCGGCAAGCTGACCGGCGCGACGCAGCCCGCCCACGGCCCTTACGGCGACGCCGGCTTCAACCTCGCGCACGCGGTCGAGGAGATCTTCCAAAGCCACACGGCGGCCGAGTGGTTCTTCATCGTCGTCTCGCTCCTGGTCGCGGGCCTCGGCATCTTCCTCGGCTGGCTCTTCTACGTGAAGAGGCCGCATCTGCCCGCGGTTTGGGCCGCTAGATTGGGCGGCCTCTACCGCGCGAGCTTCAACAGGTACTGGGTGGACGAACTCTACGGGCTGCTCTTCACGCGCCGCACGATGGACGCCGCGCGCGGCATCTACGCCGTTGACTCGAAGGGGATCGACGGCGCGGTCAACGGCACGGCCTGGCTCACCCGCCGGCTCTCGAACTACACCGGCCTCTTCGACTTCAAGGTGGTGGACGGCATCGTCAACGGCGTCGCCTACTTCATCCGCGGCCTCATGTCGCGGCTGCTGCGCGCCGCCCAGACAGGCGTCGCCGCCAACTACGCGCTCGTGATGATCTTCGGCCTCGTCCTCGCCGTCACCGTGTACGTCTTCTGGCGGTGAGAAAAGTAAACTGATGAAAATCCCGTACCTCCTCTCCCTTGTCACGTGGCTGCCGGCCGTCGGCGCGATCATCATCCTCGCCGTCTTCCGCAAAGGTCAGCCGCGCGCCGTCAAGCAGTTCGCGACCGCGTGGTTCCTCCTCGTCTTCCTGGTTTCGCTCGCGCTCCTGGGTTACGACCGCGGGGTGGGCGGGATGCAGTTCCTCGAAGACTTCGAGTGGATACCGCTCATCGGCGCGCGCTACCAGATGGGCGCGGACGGCGTGGCCGTGCTGCTGATCGTGCTGACGACCCTGCTCGGCTGGATCGCGTCGCTCTCCTCCTGGGAGTACATCGGGAAGCGCGAGAAGGAATACTACGTGCTGCTCCTGCTGTTGCAGGCGGCCGTGGTCGGCGTTTTCGCCTCGATGGATCTGTTCCTGTTCTACCTCTTCTTCGAGGTCTCGCTCGTGCCGATGTACTTCCTCATCGGCATCTGGGGCGGCGAGCGCAGGCTCTACGCCGCGATCAAATTCTTCCTCTACACCCTGGTCGGCTCGGTCGTGATGCTGCTCGGCGTCCTGAAGATTTACTTCCTGACGCAGGACGCGGCGCTGACGGGGCAGATCACGCAGGCGACCACGGCCGCGCTCGCCGGCAACGACGCCGCGGCCCGGCTCGTCGCCGACACGGCCGCCGCCGCGCGCGCCAACGGCACCGGCACGTTCAACATCATCTTCCTGCAATCGCTCGGCTCGGTGCTGCCGATGGGCACCATGCAGGTGCTGCTCTTCTTCGCCTTCGCCCTCGGCTTCGCGATCAAAGTCCCGATGTGGCCGTTCCACACGTGGCTGCCGGACGCGCACGTCGAAGCGCCGACCGCAGGCTCCGTCATCCTCGCCGGCATCCTGCTGAAATTAGGAACCTACGGCTTCTTCCGCTTCAACCTGCCGATGTTCCCGGCGGCCTCGAAGGACTTGAGCTACTTCGGCTCCTTCGGCGTGCGCCACGTGATGGTGACGCTGGCGATCATCGGCATCATCTACGGCGCGCTCGCCGCGATGTACTTCGTCGTCAAGCGCGACGGCGACGTTAAAAAACTGGTCGCCTACTCGTCCGTCTCCTCGATGGGCATCGTCATGCTGGGCCTGTTCGCGCTCAACCCGAACGGCCTGAACGGCGCGGTGCTCCACATGATCAACCACGGGATTTATTCGGGCGCGCTCTTCCTCCTGGTCGGCATCATCTACGAGCGGCGGCACACGCGGAACGTCGCCGAGTTCGGCGGACTCTCGCACGTGATGCCGGGCTACGCCGCCGTCTTCCTCGCGATGGTGATGACGGCCATCGGGCTGCCGCTTTTGTGCGTCTTCATCTCGGAATTTCTGGCGATGCGGGGCGCGTTCGAGGCGCAGCCGTGGTGGGCCGCGTGGGCCGCGCTCGGCATCATCCTCAACGCCGGCTACATGCTCTGGCTCTACCAGCGGATGTTCTTCGGCACGCTCGACAACCCGAAGAACGAGAAGCTGACGGACATGACCGGCCGCGAGTGGGCCTACATGATCCCGCTCGTCGTCCTCTCGCTCTGGATCGGCGTCTACCCGAAGCCCTTCCTCGAATTCATCCGGCGGCCCGTCAACGCCGTCGTCCGGCAGGTCAGGCCCAACTACCCGATTCCCGGAATGCCGACGACGCAGCCGACGACAGCCAAGGCGGAAAGATAGAGATCAGAGGTTAGAGGCCGGAGGTCAGTAAGAACTGATTTCTCCGTCTCTAACCCCTAACCTCAAACCTCTAACCTCTATGTTACTGTTCCAAGCCAACACCACCGAGCTGTTCAGCGTGCGCGATCTCACCTTGATCGCGCCGGAGCTGATCCTGACCGTGGCGGCGTGCGTCGCGCTCGTGATGGAGGTCGTGCTGCCGTACCGGCGCAGCCGCTGGGTGGGCTACTTCGCGCTCGTGGGCCTCGCGCTGGCCGCCGCCTCGGTCGTCGTGCTGTGGCGCACGGCGGGCGGATCGTTCCCGCTCGACGGCTTCTACGGGATGATCCGCGTGGACGGCTTCGCCGTCGTCTTCAAGCTGATCTTCCTCGTCGCCGCCGCGCTGACGGTCGCGATCTCGCTGCGCTTCCTCGATGTCGAAGGCGAGCAGCGCGGCGAGTTCTACTCGCTGGTGCTGTTCGCCACGCTCGGCATGTCGTTCCTCGCCTCCGGCTACGATCTGATCGCGCTTTACATCAGCCTCGAACTGATGGCGCTGACTTTTTACGTGCTCGTCGCCTATACGAAGCGCGAGCGGCGCACCAACGAGGCGGGCATGAAGTATTTCCTGCTCGGCGCGTTCTCTTCGGGCGTGCTGCTCTACGGGATGTCGCTGCTCTTCGGCATCGCGGGTTCGACGAACCTGGGCGACATCGCGTCGGCCGTCGGCGCGGTCGTCTCCACAGTGCCGGGCAGCGACGAGGCGCAACTGGCGGCGCAGATTCGGCCGATGCTGCTCGTCGGCATGATCGCGCTCGCCGCCGGGCTGTTCTTCAAGATCGCGGCCGTGCCGTTCCACATGTGGGCGCCCGACGCCTACGAGGGCGCGCCCACGCCCGTCACCGCCTTCCTCTCGACGGGATCGAAGGCCGCGAGCTTCGCGCTCTTCGCCCGCATCTTCCTCGAAGGCCTGGGCGGCATGCGTCTCGACTGGGCGCCGCTGCTCGCCGTGGTCGCGGCCGTCACCATCGCCGTCGGCAACTGGGCCGCGGTGACGCAGACCAACTCGAAGCGGCTGCTGGCCTACTCGTCCATCTCCAACGCGGGCTACCTGCTGCTGGGAATCATAGCCGCGAACGAGTACGGCTACCTCGGACTCGTCATCTACCTGCTCGTTTACGCGCTGATGAACGTGGGCGCGTTCGGCGTCATCATCGCGCTCAGGCGGCGCGGCATCGTCGGCGACCGGATCGATGACCTGCGGGGCCTCGGCCAGAAAGCGCCGGGCATGGCCGCGATGATGACGGTCTTCATGCTCTCCCTCGGCGGGCTGCCGCTCACGGGCGGCTTCATCGGCAAGTGGTTCCTCTTCGGCGGGCTGTTGCAGCGCGGCGCGGCCGAGGAGAAGAACTGGTACTACTGGCTCGCCGTCTGGGCCATCGTCAACACGGTCGTCTCCTTCTTCTACTACTTCCGCTTCATCCGCTCGATGTACCTCGACGACGAGACGGCCGACGAGCGCCCGCTCGCGCTCTCGGCCCCGCTGCGCGTCGCGCTGACTACGGCCGTCGCCGGCATCATCTTCATCGGCGTCTATCCGCAGCCCTTTATCAGGCTGGCGCGCACGGTCGTCACGACGCTGGCGAGCGTCGGCGGTTTCAACGCCGCCGGTTGAGCGGGCCGGCTAGACCGCAAGAGACTAACGGGCGGACACGAAGTGTTAGACAATGCGCGCGAGGCGGCGGGACTAAAGGCTCGTCCCGCCGCCTCGAATTTTAAATGCCGGTCTTCTATTTCTTTGCCACTCTTCTCCTGCTGCAATCGCTCCTCTCGCTCCGCGGGGGCTTCCGCTACCTCTCGTATTTCCGGCGCGAACTCGCGCGCCCACCGGCGGACTACGCGCCCCGCGCGACCGTCGTCGTCCCGTGCCGCGGCCTCGATCAGGATTTAACTGAAAACCTCTCCGCGCTCTTCCGGCAGGACTACCCCGAATACGAGATCGTCTTCGCGGCCGACTCGGCCGAAGACCCCGCGCTCGAAGTGGCGGGCGAGTTGGCCGCGCGACTCACGCCGGAGCGCCCGGCCGTCAAGCGAGTCCGCGCAATCGTCGCGGGGCGCGCGCAGGGGCGCGGGCAGAAGGTTCACAACCTGATCGCTGCGGTGCGCGCGGCCGATCCTTCCAGCGAAGTTTTCGTCTTCGTTGACACGGACGCGCGCCCGCGGCCCGACTGGCTGCGCTCGCTCGTCGCGCCGCTGGCGGACGAGCGTATGGGCGCGGCAACCGGCTACCGCTGGTTCGTCCCCGCAAGCGGCCGTCTCACTTCGCACCTGCGCTCCGTGTGGAACGCCTCCGTCGCCTCCGCGCTGGGCACGGACGAAAGGCGGAACTTCTGCTGGGGCGGCTCGACCGCGATACGCCGCGCGACGTTCGCCCGCCTGGACATGCCCGGCGAGTGGCGCGGCGCGCTCTCGGACGACTTCGCTATGACGCGCGCAGTCCGCCACGCCGGCCTCGCCGTCAAGTTCGTGCCGCGCTGCCTGACCGCGTCGCACGGAGACTGCGCCGCCGCGGAGCTATTCGAGTTCACGACCCGCCAACTCAGGATCACGCGCGTCTATGCGCCGCACCTCTGGCGCGTCGTGCTCGTCTCGAACCTCCTCTTCACGCTCGTCTTCTTCGGCGGACTCGCGCTCGTCGCCGCGCGCGCCGCGGCCGGCCTCCCCTTTGCCGCGCCGCTCCTGCCCCTCGCCGCGATCTTCGTCGCCGGATCGCTGAAGGCCGCGCTGCGCCTGCGCGCAGTCTCCCCGGCGCTCGTCGCCGGAGGAGAAGCGCCCCGCGCCCGCCACTGGCTCGCGCACCTCGCGCTCTGGCCTCTCACCTCTGCGCTGTTCGCCTGGAACGCCCTGGCCGCGGCGGCGTCGCGGCGCATCACCTGGCGCGGCATCACATACGAATTGAAATCGCCGGATGAAACTGTCATCATCGCCCGCGCACCCGCCGCAGAAATTTTCTGGCAGAAGTAGTCCTGAATCTAACGAGCCGTGTCTAACCGCGCCGCCAAACTCTATCAACTGCTCCGCTCCACCGGACGGGAGCGGCGGCTCGGCACCGTCATCCTCTTCGTCACCTCGCGCTGCAACGCGCGGTGCGAGACCTGCTTCTACTGGCAGGAGCTGAACCGCCCCGGCGACATGACGTTCGAGCAGATCGAGCGCGTCTCCGCGACGATGCCGGACATAACCGACCTCTGGCTTTCGGGCGGCGAGCCGACGCTCCGCGGCGACCTCAACGAGATCATCAACCTCTTCGTCCGCCGCAACGGCGTGCGCCGTGTCATCATCCCGACCAACGCGCTGATTAAGTCGCACGTCCGCCGCGCGGTCGAGCGTGCGCTCGGCGAAAACCCCGAGATCGATCTCTACCTCAACGTCGCGCTCGACGGCTACGGCGAGACGCACGACCGCGTGCGCGGCGTCCCCGGCAACTGGCAAAAGACGCTCGACTGCGTCCGCGCCCTCTACCCGCTCAAAGATCAATTCCGTCATCGCTTCCGCCTGAACGTCAACACGGTCGTCTGCGCCGAGAACTACGCGGAGGTGGAAAAGCTCTCTTCGTACCTGTGGGAAAACTTCCGGCTCGACGGCCACTACTTCAACATCATCCGCGGCGAGACGAAGGCCGGCGCGTCGATCAAGCAGGTCCCGCCCGAGGCCCTGCCCGGAATCTACGCGCTCGCCGCGCGACTGACGAAGCGTTACGGCGACAGGATGTTTGCAGGTGACGACTCGGCCACTCGTTTCATCAAAAACGCGGTTTACGTCGGCGCGATCACGACACACTACCGCACACAGCTCGCCAACTTCTCCCGGCAGTCCGACTGGGGTTTTCCGTGCACAGCCGGCGAGACCTCGGTCGTCATCGACTACGACGGCGGCGTCCGCGCCTGCGAGCTGCGCGAACAGTTCGCCTCGCTCGCGGATTACGACTACGACTTCTCGGCGCTCTGGTCTGCGCGGGCGAGGGAAGCGGAACTTGCCGAGATCGACGCGGGCCGCGCCTGCTGGTGCACGCACGTCTGCTTCATCCACGACTCGATGCGCCACTCGCGCCGCGCCATGCTCTACGACGTGCCGAAGAACTACCTGACGCGCGGGAACTGGTGAGGCCGACCGGGTCAGGACTCCGAAGCCATGAGTAAAGACAATAGGGGCGAAGAGAACCGGCGGAGCGCAGTGGCCTACGCGGCGGCGCTCTCGATCTTCTTCTCGGTGGCGGCGGGCTTCGGCCTGGGGTGGGCGGTTGATCGCTGGCGGGGCACGAGTCCGTGGTTCATGGTCGTCGGCATCGTGCTCGGCTCCGCGCTCGGCCTCTACCAGTTCATCCGCATGACCTCTAAGATCAATTAAGCGGTTGACGCGGAACAGGTTGATCGCTGGCCGCACGCGCTCGACAGCCCGCGCCGCCCGCGTGTAAAATTACCGGCTTCGTGACGGACGTGATCGCAGACTATCAAGCGCGCGCCGCGGACGCGGACGACGAGGCGTTGGAGCGCCGCCTGACGCGAGGGATGTGCGCGTCGGTCGCGCTCGCCGTTCTGGTCAGCGCGGTGGCCGCGCCGTGGCGCGTCACGGCGGGGCTTGCCTTGGGCGGCGCGCTCTCGCTCGTCAACCACCGCTGGCTGCGCACGTCAATCGCCGCGGCCTTCGGCGGGGTTTCGAGCGCGCGGAGGCCGCGCCTGCGCGTCGCGCGTTACGTGCTGCGCTATTTCGTCGTCGGCGCGGTCGTCTTCACAGCCGCGCGGCTCGATCTGATTTCCGTGCCGGCTGCGATTGCGGGCCTCTGCTCCTTCGTGGCCGCGCTGTTCGCCGAGGCGGCCCGGCAGTTCTACATGGCAATCGTTCACCGGGAGGAAACTTAAGGGATGTTCTGGCTACTGCAAGAGGGCCACGGTGCGCCCGCCCAGCCGCACGCCACACCCGCGGGCGCGCACGGCGCTGACTCGGCCGGCCACGGCGCGTCGCAGCAGGCCGCCGGGCACGGCGCGAACGCGCCCGGCGCGGCCGAGCACGCGGGCGCCCCGGCGCACCACACGCCGCCCGTCGTCGAGTGGGTCAACCACCTCGTCGGCGAGCCGCTGCACCATTTCCAGGTCAATTACACGAAGCCGCTGTGGGACAAGTTCTTCGCGAACTTCGGGACGACGGCCGAGACGGTCTTCGGCCCCTACACGCCGGAGAACGCCGTGCCGTGGTACACGGTGATGTTCGTCATCGCGTGCGCCATCAGCGTCGGGCTGATCCTGTTGATGCGCCGCAAGCTCTCGCTCGACCAGCCGAGCGGGCCGCAGCAGACGCTCGAAGCCGCGGTGCTCTCGGTGCGCGGGATGCTGGCGGACATCGTCGGCGAGCACGGGCTGAAGTATTTCCCCGTGGTGATGACGTTCGCGGTGCTCATCCTCGTCTCGAACCTGATGGGCTTCTTCCCGATGTTCATGTCGCCGACCGCGGCGACGAGCGTCACCTTCGCGCTCGGCATCTCCTCGTTCCTCTACTACAACGGCATCGGCATCAAGGAGAACGGGCTGCTCGGCCACCTCAAGCACTTCGCCGGGCCGATCTGGTGGATCGCGCCGCTGCTCTTCCTGATCGAGGTGATCGGCAACTTCATCCGCCCGATGTCGCTCGGCCTGCGCCTGTTCGGCAACATGTTCGCAGACGAGCAGGTGATGATGAACATCACCGGGCTGGCCCCGCCCTACACCTGGATCGCGGGCCTGTTCCTGATGCCGTTGGGCCTGTTCGTCGCCGTCATCCAGACGTTCGTCTTCGTGCTGCTCTCGATGGTCTATATCAGCGAGGTCTCGCACCCGCCGCACGAGCACGGCCACGGCGAACACGGGCACGGCCACGAGGACGTGCTGGATACCACGAGCGACAACCTGATCGCGCCCGTCATGGGCTGAAACAAGTTTCCTGACAAGGGGAGGCGCGGCGATCTTCGGCCGGGCGGTTCGTGCCCGCCGCCGAGACGCCGCAAGGGCAGTCGAACTTTTCTCAGTGCGGCGAGTGCTGTCGTGCGGTCGCGAGTCGGGCGGGCGCGCTTTACGCTAGAGCCGAAGTCATAGCCTTCGTTCTTTGAAGGCGGCCGAGTCCGCGCCCCGCTGGCGCGCCGTTGTAAGAGGGGCGGCGAATACCGGGGGCCGGCGAATTAATAGAAACGGTCGGCGTGAAGGCGAACGCAGGACGAGCCAACCGCGCGGCGCTCACGGCGCACTGGGCATCCGAAAACTTCTGAGGAGAATCGCTATGCACAAACTGAGAATGCTCTTCTTCGCGGCCGTGACAGTGCTAATGAGCGCGACGGCCGCGTTCGCGCAGGCCACGGGCGGCGGCGCGGCCGACAACGAGTTCACGGCGCGCAAGTACCTCTACGTCGCGGCGGCCTTCGGCTTCGCGCTGGCGGCGGCGGCCGGGGCTATCGGCCAGTCGCGTATTGCCTCGGCGGCGGTCGAGGGGGCGGCCCGCAACCCCGGCGCGGCAGGGCGCATCCAGACGATGATGATTCTGGGCCTGGCGCTCATCGAGTCGCTGGTGCTCTTCGCGCTGCTGATCGTCTTCGTCAAGGTCGCCTAACAACGACGCGGTCTGACACTGAGCATGCGGGCGCGCTGCAAAGATGCAGCGCGCCCGCTTTGTTTTTTTCCTGGAGGGCACGATTAGCGTGCCGCCGCGCGGCTGGCGGGCGTTATTTATCCCTTGTCCGCCGTCGCACGCGGGTGTAACCTTGCCGGCAGTCCCCTCCGAAATGTTTTCAGGCTGTGACCGCGGCCGGCGTCTGCCGCGGCGTCCGCACGGGGAGGTTGTTTCTCCCGCGGCGGAGACTTCTCCCGCAGCGTTTCGACGAATGATTTCGACGACAGGAGGCTTCCTGGGATGAAAAAGATAGTTCTGGCCCTGGCGGGGCTGCTGCTCCTCGCGCCGCTCGCGCTGGCCGACACGATTGTGCTGCGCGACGGGCGCACCGTCCGCGGCACGGTGCTCGGCTTCATGAACGGGCGCATCGTCGTGAGGATTGACTCTACGACGACTCCGACGCCGGGCGGTGTGGGCGACGCCGGCGAGATACGCTTCTTCCGCCCCGGCGAGATCGACCGCATCGAGATCGACGGCCGCTCGCTCGAAGAGGCCCGCTTCGAGACGCGCGTCGTCGATGTCGCCCTCGGCCCGAACTGGATCGACAGCGGCGTTGACGTACGGCGCGGCCAGCGCGTGCAGGTCAGGGCGTCGGGCACGATCAACGCCGGCCGCACGCGCATCACGCCCGACGGGTTGCGTAACACCGACCCGTCCGCGCCGCTCCCGCGCGCCGCCGAGGGCGTGCTCATCGGGGCCGTCGGCACAGACCCCGACTCGCCCATCGTCGAGCTGGGGCTGAGCCGCGAGTTCACGGCCGACCGCGACGGCCGCCTCTACCTGACGGCCAACCGCGGAACCTACAACGACGCGCGCGGCTCCTACACCGTCCGCGTGCAGACCGAGCGTCAACTGCCGCAGCGCCGCCGCGACGCGGCCGGCCGGGCCGGCGACGACGACTTCGAAGACCCCTTCGATCCCGCCCGCCGGCCGACGAACCCTGCGCCCGTCCGCTCGCGCACGGGCGGCGGCAGCGACCCGTTCGGCGGCGGCGGCCCGTCGCGCACGCCGCGGCAGACGGTCATCAACGTGCCCGGCACGTCGCGGGGCACGGACACGGGGATCGACGTGCGCAGCGGCGAACGGCTGGTGATCGAGGCGACCGGCCGCGTCGTCGCAGGCCAGCGCGCGGGCGAGGTCGGCCCGGAGGGCGGACGAAGCTCAGGCTTCGGCTCGATTGTCAGCACGCGGCCCTTCCCGAACGCGGGCGTCGGCGCGCTCATCGCCTACATACGACTCGACAGCGGGCAGGCCGGTCAGCCGTTCCTCGTCGGCGCGAACTTCAACGGCACGGCCCCGGCAGACGGTCGCCTGTTCCTGCTCGTCAACGACGACAACTACGCGGACAACAGCGGCAGCTTCGAGGTACGAATCACCGTCAACTGAGCACGCGGCGGCCGTGTCTTCGGCGAGCGGCATGGGAGCGCGGGGCGCGGCTGTCCGTGGAGGTGACGGCCGCGCTTCCACTCGTCGCGGCGGGTTCGACGCCGCTGCGCGGCCAGGGCGCGGAAAAAAGTGCTTCCCGAAGTTTTTCGAGGACGTATAAAAGTCGTGCGGGGTGAGGAGGCGGCGCGGCCCGAGGGCGGCATTTAGAATTCGCGGACAGGCGTGGCTTAAGTTTTGCCTCAAATGAGTTTACCTCGCGGCGACTGTAACGGTATGATACGAACCACGGCACATCCTTTCACACAGGCGGGCGAGGCGCTGACCCTCAGATGAAAAAGTGTCCGAAATGCGGGAGGACTTTCGAGGAGACGAACACGCTTTGTCCCTCGGACGGCACGGTGCTCGTCAAGACGAAGGACGCGCTCGTCGGCCGCACGCTGGCCGACAAGTACCACGTCGATGAGAAGATCAGCGAGGGCGGCATGGGCGCCGTCTACCGCGGCACGCACGTGCTGATGGAGAAGGCCGTCGCGATCAAAGTCCTGCACCCGTCGCTCGCCGCCGACGACAAGATCGTCGCGCGCTTCACCAGGGAGGCCCGCGCCGCCTCGCGCATCTCCCACCCGCACGCCTTAAACGTTACGGACTTCGGCGAGGCCGAGGACGGCATCGTCTTCCTCGTCATGGAGTACCTGCGCGGCAGCACGCTCAAGCAGATCGTGCGCGCGGGCGGGCCGATGCCTCTCGACCGCGTTATCACCATCACCTCGCAGATCGCCGGCGCGCTCGATGCCGCGCACGCCGAAGGCGTCGTCCACCGCGACCTGAAGAGCGACAACATCATGCTCTGCGAGACGGGCGGGACGGGCGGCGACTGGGCGAAGGTTCTGGACTTCGGCATCGCGAAGATCAAAGAGCCGATTGGCGGCGACGACCCGGAACTGACCGCGCCGAACCTGATCATCGGCACGCCGCAGTACATGTCGCCCGAACAGTGCTCGCAGGCGAGCGACATAGATTTCCGCTCCGACATCTACTCCTTAGGCGTCATCGTCTTCGAGATGCTCGCCGGCCACGTGCCGTTCACGGGCGAGTCGGCCACGACCGTCATGCTCAAGCACCTGCAGGAGCCCGCGCCGTCCGTGCTTGAAGAGCGCGACGATCTGCCGGCCGCGGTCGGACGGGTCGTCGCGCGCGCGCTCGCGAAGCGGCCGGAGGACAGGCAGCAGAGCGCGGGCGAGCTGGCCGAACAGCTCGCGCTCGCCGCCGAGGGCGCGCCCTCGGCGGCCGGCGCGGCGACGGACGAGGTGCGTGCGGGCGTACAGGAGACCAACCGCATTGTCGTCTCTACGGGTTCGCACGAAGGGCGCGAGACGGCCAGCGAGGAGTACGACGAGGCGACAGTCGTGCGCGCTTCGGCCGGGCGCACGCCGACGGCCGAGCACGAGTTTTTCGAGGACGTGATCGCGCCGCCGCCCTCGGCCAGTTTAAACCCGTGGAAGATCGTCCTGCCGTCGGCCGCCCTGCTCGTCGCGTTGCTGGGGGTCTTCTACGCCGTCAGCCGCAACTCTCAGCCTGCCGCCGACAACGGGAACACGCCGTTCGCCGTCGATCCGAACGCAGTGCCGGTGCAGACCGCTTCGCCGCCGACGGGCGCGGGCGAGAGCGGCGTAGTGCCCGCCTCCACGACCGCGCCCTCGCCCGGCGCGACCGTCGAGACGCCCGCGGGCGGCGCGCTCCCGCCGCAGCCCGCCCCCTCGTCCGACCCGAACGCGACGCCCGCGCTGGTCGAAGAGATCAGGGGAAACCGCAACGCGAACAACCGGCGGCAGGAGGGTGAAGGCGAGGAAGAGGAGGGCGAAGACCCGCCGCCGTCGCCCACCCCCAAGCCGACGCAGCAGCGGAGCAGTCCCACTCCCGCGCCGTCGCAGCAAGGCGAAGACCCGCCGCCGCCCACACCACGCAGGTCGCCGCCCGCCGCGGGGCAGGCGCAGCCCGCCCCGCCCGAAACCCCTTCGAGCGATCCGCCGCCGCCTTCGTCAGAACCGCCCGCCGCAACGAGACGCTGACGTAGGGCGAGTTTCAATGCCTACGCGCCTGCGCGCCGGAGTATCACAGCAGTCTAGCTACACGTCCGCGCGGGCCAAGCACGCGGCGTGGGGCCGTCCGATTCACGCCCGCCTGATTGCCGCGCGGACGAGCTCCAGAAACCCCTCTTCGTCCTCGAAGCCCAGCCCGATCTCAATCACGTAACAGGGGAGCGCGAATCGCAACGCGCCGAGCTTGACCGCGTCCTTCGCCGTCGTGACGAGCGCGCGCGCGCCGCGACCGACGGCCTCGCGGCAGAGCGCGTCGATCTCGGCCTGACTGTAGAAGTGGTGATCGCGGAAGGCCCGCTCGTGCGCTACCACGAAGCCTTCGCGCCGCAGGTGCGCGTAGAAGGCACGCGGGTTACCGATCCCACAGAAGGCCGCGACCGGCCGCGCGACAGAATTTTGATCAGCGGCGATTTCAGATTCGCCCGCAGCCAGAGTGCGGACGCCAATGGTGGCAGTCCCGGCGACGAAGACGGGCCTGCCGCCGCTCGCCTCCGCGGCCTCCGCGCGCAGCGCCGTCAAATCTCCCGCCAACTCCGCGCGCGTGATGACGACGCAGTCTGCGCGCCCCAACCCGCCGCGCGGCTCGCGCAGGCGTCCCGCGGGGAGCAGCCGGCCCCCGCCCCACGGGTCTGAGGCGTCAAGCGTGACGACGTTCAGATCGCGCGCGAGCCGCAGGTGCTGGAAGCCGTCGTCGAGCACGAAGACCTCGCTCCGCAAGTTTTCCCGCGCCCAACGTGCCGCATCGACGCGGTCGGCGTCCGCGACGACGGCGACCCCGTGTTTCAACAGACGCTCAGCCAGCAGACGCGGCTCATCGCCCCCCTCGCGCGCGTCCGCGTTAATCTTCGCGCCGTCCGACACGACGACGCGCCCGCCGCCCTCGCGCCCGTAGCCGCGCGTGAGCACGCACACGCGCCCGCCGCCCTCGGCCGCGGCGCGGGCCAGCCACTCGACCAGCGGCGTCTTGCCCGTCCCGCCCGCCGTGATGTTGCCGACGCTCAGCACCGGCGCGCCGGCCCGGTGGACTGTCAGCGCGCCGGCCCTGTAGAGCGCGAGCCGAGCGCGCACGCCCGCGCCGTAGGCGACTCCGAGTGGGGCGAGCGCGAGCTGTGAAAGGGAGGCCATCGCGGGCGTTCGTGCGAATGTCAGATCAAGGCCGGGAGCGGGCTATGGAACAGACGCGCAACCCTCAGGCGTCACGCGCCGCTTCGAGCAGCGGGGCGATGAACTCGACGGTGCGCGCGGTCGCCCCGCGGCTACGTTCGAGCGCGGCGCGGGCGCGCGAGCCGAGTTCGCGCCGACGCGCATCGTCCGTCAGCAGTTCCGTCATCACGCGTGCCAACTCTTCGGCCGCGTCCTCGTCCGCAACCGCGGGCAGTTGGACGAGCGCGTCAAGCTCTCGGAACTGGCGGACGATCTCTTTGAAGTTGAACGTGTGCGCGCCCGTAACGACACACTTCGCCTCGGCCGCCGGCTCCAGCACGTTGTGCCCGCCCGTCTTCGCAATGCTGCCGCCGACGAAGACCAGTTCGGCGAGCGGGTAGGCCGCGCGCAGCTCGCCGATGGTGTCGAGGAGGATTACGTCACTGTCTGCATCCGCCGGCGCGGGCGCGGCGGAGCGACGCGCCCAACTGAGGCCGGACTCCGCGAGCAGCGCGGCCGTCTCCGCGAAACGCTCCG
Source organism: Pyrinomonadaceae bacterium (assembly GCA_035295985.1). GTDB lineage: Bacteria > Acidobacteriota > Blastocatellia > Pyrinomonadales > Pyrinomonadaceae > JAIVGV01. The sequence goes on from DATHBT010000251.1 coordinate 25,621, forward strand.
GGTGGCGCGGCGCGATCAGCAGTCTCGGTCGTTTATCGGCGAGCGCGGCGCTCGTCTTCTTGAACGCTTCGATGATGATCGATTCTTCCGGCGCGTGGGTGCTGGCGGCGGCGACGAGCGGGCGTGAACCGTCGAGGCGGAAGCGCGAGCGCAGCTCGGCGGTCGCGGGCGGCTCGGCCGCGGGGATTTCGAGATCGAACTTGATGTTGCCGGAGACCCTGACGCGCTCCGCCGCCAGCCCGAGCTTGCGTATGCGCGCGGCGTCCTCCTCGGTCTGCATGACGGCGAGCGCGAGGTCGCCCAGGACGGCGCGGATCAGGCGACCCAGCTTCGCGTAGCGGCGAAAGGATTTCTCGGAGATGCGGCCGTTGACGACCGCGACGGGCACGCCGCGCCGCCGGCACTCGCGCAGGAAGCGAGGCCACAGCTCCGTCTCCAGTAGCAGCACGGCCGAAGGGCGGACGGCGCGAAGTGTCCGGCGCACGCTCCAGGCCCAGTCGAAAGGGAAGTAGAAGACGGTCGCCGCCGACGGGCCGAAAGCCTCGCGCGCGACGCGCTGGCCCGTCAGCGTCGTCGTCGAGACGGCGAGGGCGAGATCGGGGAATCGCTCGCCGAGCAGCGCCACGAGCGGGCGCGCGGCCTGCGCCTCGCCGACCGAGACGCAGTGGAGCCACACGACGGGCCGCCCGCCCGGCTCAACCGGAGCGACCCTGCCGGCCCGCTCGCGCAGGCCCGCCACGTACTTCCCGTGCCTCGCGGCGTCGAGCAGGAACGCGGGGAGCAGCAGGAGGATGCCGAGGGCGAGAAGGATGCTGTAGGCGAAAAGCATGGAGTGATGAGTGATGAGTGATGGGTGATGAGTAAGAAGCTGTTAGCTGTTAGCCTTTAGCTGTTAGCAAGGGGTACTTGCTTTAACTCATTACTCATCACTCGTCACTCATCGCTTCTATTTGGCACGCTCCATGTAGCGGCCTTCCGTGGGATCGACGCGGATGCGGTCGCCCTCGTTGACGAAGGGGGGGACTAGGATGGTCGCGCCGTTTTCGAGCTTCGCGGGCTTGTTGACGTTCGAGACGGTCGCGCCCTTCAAGGAAGGCTCGGTCTCGACGACGGTCAGCTCGAGCGAGGGCGGCAGCTCGATGCCGATGGGATTGCCCTCGTAGAACTCGGCCTGGATGCGAAGGCCGGGCGTGAGCCACTGCGCGGCGTCGCCGAGGTCATCATTCGTCAGGGTCGTCTGCTCGTAGTTCTCCGTGTTCATGAAGGTGTGGCCGGAGCCGTCCGAGTAGAGGTACTCCATCTCGTGCTGTTCGAGCGAGGCGCGCTCGACCGTGTCGGCCGAGCGGAAGCGGTGCTCGAAGGAGGAGCCGGTTTTCAGATCGCGCAGCTTCGTCTGCACCATCGCGCGCAGGTTGCCGGGCGTGTGGTGGCGGAAGTCAACCACCTTGCAGAGCTTGCCCTCGAAGAGGATCACCATGCCGCGGCGGATTTGGGTCGCAGGGATTGCCATTTGATTTTCGATCTCCGTCTGAAAAAATGGATCGCGCCCGACTAACGGGCGCGGCTTCTCGGCGATAGGACGACGAAATGTCCGCTGTCACAAACGGGTAAGTCTAGCGACGGACTTGAATTTTTGTCCAGCCGTGAGCGGCGAAGACGATTGCTGAGGGGATGGAAGACAAGAAAACGGGCGGAACAGCGTGCGAGTTTTTAAGGCCCGCGTGTTGTCCGCCCGCTCTCTTCGGAGGAGCCCACCTTCCTGTCTGGTTAGAACGTCGCGGGGGTCGAAAGGTTTCAAAAAAATTCGGGAGGAAAGTTTGGGCGTGAGAAAACTTGGGCGCGAATTTTTGGAGCGGGATTCAGGCGGCGCGTGCGCGCTGTAAGGTGCGGCGCTGGCGGGCGATTGAGTCGAGCCAGTCCTGCGCCCGCTGGTAGTAGGGGTGGCGCTCCTCCTCGGCGCGGAAGGCCTTGGTGTGGTAGAAGCGGCGGCCCTTGATGAGGCGGGCCGGGTGCTTGATGTGCAGCATCTCGTGGAAGAGGATGTACTCGACGAACCACTCGGGCACGTCCGCGGAGTCCAGGGTCTTACTGATGACGATGGTCTCGTGGACGGGGTCGTGGTGGCCGAGGATGCGGCGCGTGCGGCGCTGCGACCAGGTGAGTGTCGGCTTATCAAGCCCGCCGTCGAAGTGGCGGCGGTTCAGGCGGTCGAACATCCGGTCGAGATCGTAGTGGCGGCCCCGCGCCGAAGAGACCACCTTGCGGCCCCGCCTTCGTCGGGCGAGGTCGGCCGCGCGCTGCACGTCCGGCGAGAAGGCGAAATCGCGATAGACGCGCTCGTGGACTTCGGGCGTGCGCTTGCGCTGTAGTTTGGCGACGAGGATGAAGGCGAGCGCGCGGTGGACGTTCAAGGGCGCGTCGCGGAACACGTCCGAGACGCGCACGTAAACGCGGCCGGCGCGCAGGCGGATCGTGTGGTTCAGGCCGGCGTAGGGGTAGAAGCGCACTTCGATGTCGGGGATCGGCCGGCCGGGTGCGAGCTGGCGGAAGGCGTCCGCGAAGATCGCGCCGAGATGTGCCTGAACGTCGGGCATAACTGAAGACACCGAAGGGTTGACAAGGGCCGAGGACACGGGAGCGGCCGGCGACGGACGTGACCGAACCTGAAAACGGGAAAGGAGCGCCGACTTGCAGCCTATATTACGGGGGCACTCGGAGGGCGTCAACGAGACTTTCCGGCCCGCCTCTAAATCCTTGAGAGGCCGCGGATTGGGGCGAAAAGTTTTTCACAGCCTCCCCGACAGGGAATTGGCGGCGTCGGTAAACCGTCTGTTTTGAGCGGTTTACGCAGAATTGTCGGGACGCGATGCGAGCAGCTGACCTAACTCTATTGGAATCTATGAATTCTGGCGCGGCGATGACGAAAAGCAGTCCGGGGGAGGGTGAATTGGTCAACCCGGCCCCCAAAATTCTACGGCCTGGTACGGCCTGGGGTGGCGGCCTGACGCTCGGCTGGCGGCAGGAAGGACGGCCGCGCGGGCGACTCGAAGCGCCCCCGCCGCCGGGCCGGGGGGCGGGGATAAGAGTTGTTTGCGGACGTTTTCGCCAATCCGTTATACTGCGGTCGGGGCCGTCCCTCGTCGGCCCGCAAAATTAAGTCTTGACAGGAGTTGGGTGGGACGGTATTGATTGAAGAGGCGTTTCTCGGCGGGCCAGTCTCGCCGGGCGTCCATCCGCAGTAGCCGTCCCCGTCCCCCGTCCCTGTTTCATGGCAGCCCGCAACCCCAGAACTTCGACGCCGGCCGAGCCTCTGCCCGACGCGCGCGGGCGCTTCGTGCTGGGCGAGATTATCCGCGAACACCTGCGGACGGGCGAACCTGTAGGCTCGAAAGCGGTAGCCGACCGCTGCGCGAACTCGGCCGGGTGGAGCGCGGCGACGATCCGCAACGTGATGGCGGAACTCGAAGACGCGGGCCTCGTCGAGCAGCCGCACACGTCGGCGGGCCGCGTGCCGACAGACAAGGGCTACCGCTTCTACGTCGATCACATCGTCGGCGCGGCGCGACTGTCGAAGAACGATCTGGATGCGGTTGACCGCGCGCTCGGCGCAGAGCTTTCCGCTGACGGCGCGGGGCAGGGGCGTCTGATGGAGCGCGTGTCTCACCTGCTCTCGGAGCTTTCGGAGAACGTCGGCATCGTCGTCTCGCCGCCGCTGGCCGAGAGCCGCTTGCAGCACATCGAGTTCGTCGCGCTGGCCGACGGGCGCGTGCTGGCCGTGATGGTGTTCGGGCCGAACGTAGTGCAGAACAAGATCGTGCGCGTCGGCGAGCCGCTCAGCCAGGAGGAACTCGAACGCGCGGCGCGCTACCTGAACGCCGAGTTCACGGGCAAGAGTTTGAACGCCATCCGCGCCGAGCTGCTCAGCGCGGTGCGCGCCGAGAAGGTGCTCTACGACCGTCTGCTCCGCAACGCCCTGCTGCTGTGCGGCCAGAGCTTGGACGGCGACGCGGGCGAGGCGGGGGAGGTTTACGTTGACGGCGCGTCGAACATCCTCAGCAAGCCCGACTTCGCGGACATCGCGCGGCTGCGCGAGCTGTTCCGCACGCTCGAAGAGAAGTCGCGGCTGATCGAGCTTCTGAACGAGTGCGTGGGCCGCGGCGACGCGCGCGCGGCGGTCAGCGTCCGCATCGGGCGCGAACTCGTGGCCCCGGCGATGCAGGCGTGCGCGCTCATCACCGCGCCGTACCGGACGGGCGCTGGCGCTGGTCTGGGCGCGCTCGGCGTCTTCGGGCCGATGCGGATCGAGTACGCGCGCACGATGGCCGTGGTCAACTACGTCGCGCAGCGCGTCGAGCGAGTGCTCGGCGAGGGCAGTCGGCTGGTGTGAGTCCGCGGAGTTCTTCCGACGCGGGCCGGGTGCGCGAGGGGTTTCAAGGCACTTTTATGATCGACGAGAACAGGGCGACGCCGAACCGGATTCCCGTGCGCTTCGTGGACGACGCGGAGGGCGCGGGCCGCGACGTGTCGCGCGGCGCCGACGACCTGACCCCCGAAGAACTCGGGCGCGCCTCCTCCTACGAGGACGCGACCGAGATGCAGCGCCGCATCGACCGCGGCGGCGAGTCGGATGATGAAGGCTCGCGGGGCCGCGCCGACGACGCGGATACGGCCGGCTCCATCCCCGACTCCGAGTTGGACGAGAACCGCGAGGATCAGGACACCGTCAACCGCTCCCGCCGCGACAGGCGGCAACCGGCGACGGAGGCCGACGAGCGTTCCGAGTCGCGGCCCGGCGGCGAGACGCGCCAGGCGCGGCCGTCGCTCTCCTCGGAGGCGGAGCTTCTGGCCGCGCAGGCCGAGGTCAGCATCCTCGAAGAGGAGGTCGCGCGCCTCAAGGCCGAGCGTCAGGAGTTGATCGATCAGATGGCCCGCCGGCAGGCCGACTTCGACAACTACCGCAAGCGGCAGGAGCGCGAGCGCGCCGAGACTTACGGGCGCGTCGCCGCCGACGTGGCGGCGGAGCTGCTGCCCGTGGTTGACAACCTGCGGCGGGCGCTCGAAGCCGAGGCGTCGGTCGAGTCCGGCGAGTCCGAAGAGTTCCGCAACTTCCTGCGCGGCGTCGAGCTGATCGCGCGGCAGTTGAACGGCGTGCTCGAACAGCTCGGTGTCCAGGAGGTCGAGGCGGTCGGCCGCCCCTTCGATCCGCACTTCCACGAGGCCGTCGCGACCGAGCAGACGGACGAGCACGAACCCGACACGGTCACGCAGGAGATTCAGCGCGGCTACCGCATGGGCGAGCGCCTGCTCCGCCCCGCGATGGTCAAGGTGGCGACCCGCTAACCGGCCCCGGCGGTCGCCCTAACCCCTAAACCCCAAAACCCCCGACCCTGTCTCACCTCACCCGTTCCGCTACACCCTTCCGAGGTTCAAACTACTATGGGCAAAGTCATCGGCATCGACCTGGGCACCACCAACTGCTGCGTCTCCGTCCTCGAAGGCGGCTCGGTTCAGATCATCGCCAACAAGGAGGGCGGGAGAACGACGCCCTCGGTCGTCGGCTTCACGGACAAGGGCGAGCGCCTCGTCGGCCAGATCGCCAAGCGGCAGGCCGTCACCAACGCGGCCAACACCGTCTATGCCGTCAAGCGACTGATCGGCCGCAAGTTCGACTCGCCCGAGGTGCAGAAGGCGAAGGAGACCGCCCCCTTCGAGATCATCGAGGCCTCGAACGGCGACGCCCGCATACGCGTGCAGGGGCGCGTTTACAGCCCGCAGGAGATTTCCGGCATCGTCCTGCAACGCCTCAAGGCCGCGGCCGAAGACTTCCTCGGCGAGGCGATCACGGAGGCGGTCGTCACCGTCCCCGCCTACTTCGACGACACTCAGCGGCAGGCGACCAAAGACGCCGGCAAGATCGCGGGCCTGAAGATCGAGCGCATCATCAACGAGCCGACGGCCGCCGCCCTGGCCTACGGCATCGGCCGCGAAGGATCGGAGCGCATCGTCGTCTATGATCTCGGCGGCGGCACGTTCGACGTATCCATCCTGGAGATGAGCGAGGGCGTCTTCGAGGTGCTCTCGACCTCGGGCAACACCTTCCTCGGCGGCGAGGACTTCGACGAGCGCATCATCGCTTGGATGGTCGAGCAGTTCCAGCAGGAGGTGGGCATCAACCTGCGCGAGGATCGCCTCGCGCTGCAACGCCTGAAGGAGGCGGCCGAGCGCGCCAAGTGCGAACTCTCCTCGCTCGACGAGACGAACATCAACCTGCCCTTCATCGCGGCCGACGCCTCGGGGCCGAAGCACTTCAGCAAGGTGCTCACGCGCGAGATGTTCGAGCAGCTGGTCGGCGACCTCGTCGAGCAGACCATCGAGCCGTGCCAGAAGGCCCTGTGGGACGCCAAGCTCCAGCCCTCGGACATCAACAAGGTGCTGCTCGTCGGCGGTCAGACGCGCTCGCCGCTCATCTGGCGCACGGTGACGGAGATTTTCGGCCGCCAGCCGTCGGCCGAGATCAACCCGGACGAGGTGGTGTCGATGGGCGCGGCCATCCAGGGCGGCGTGCTCACCGGCGAGGTCAAGGACATCGTCCTCCTCGACGTGCTCCCGCTCTCGCTCGGCCTAGAAACCCGCGGCGGCCTCTTCACCAAAGTCATCGAGCGCAACTCGACGATCCCGCTCCGCAACGGCCTGACGTTCACCACCGTCGTCGATAACCAATCGACGGTCGAGATTCACGTCCTGCAGGGCGAGCGCGAGATCGCCTCGGGCAACCGCTCTCTGGGCAAGTTCGAGCTGGTCGGCATCCCGCCCGCGCCGCGCGGCACGCCGCAGGTCGAGGTGGCCTTCGAGGTTGACGCCAGCGGCATCCTCAACGTCTCGGCGACTGACAAGGCGACGGGCCGACAGCAGGCGATGAAGATCACGCCCACGTCGGGCCTCACGCCCGACGAGATCGAGATGCTGATCTCCGAGGCCGAAAACTCGGTGGAGCGCGACAAGCGCGCGAAGGAGGTCATCGCGCTGCGGAACAAGGTCGAGAGCCTGGCGCGCAACGCGCAGAAGACTTTCCGCGAGCTGGCCGCCTCGCTCCCGGCTGACGACCGCGAGGAGGCGCAGCGCATCTTCACGGAGTGCGCCGAGGCCGCGGGCAGCGAAGACCCGGAGGAGCTTCAGCGGATGCTCCACCACGTCGAGCGCATCGCCTCCATGCTCACGAGCGCGATGCTCGGCGCGGTCGGCATGAGCGCGCCCGCGAAGAACTCGAACCCCGACAGCTTGATCGAGCGGTTCTAAAGAACTTTACAAGCGGCGAGTGACAGGCGGCGGGATGAGTTGTTATCCTGTCACCTGTCACTCTTCACTTTTTATGAGCAGCAAACGTGATTATTACGAAGTCCTAGGTGTCGGCCGCGGCGCGTCGGAGCAGGAGCTGAAGAGCGCCTACAAGCGGCTGGCGAAGCAGTACCACCCGGACGTGAACCCCGGCGACCAGGCGGCCGAGGACAGGTTCAAGGAGATCGCCGAAGCCTACGCCGTGCTCTCGAACGCGGAGCAGCGCGCGCGTTACGACCGCTTCGGCCACGCGGGCGTGCAGGGCGCTGCCGGCGCGGGCAATTGGGGCGCGCAAGGCTTCGGCAACATCGAGGACATCTTCGACCTGTTCGGCATCAACGACGTGTTCGGCCGCGCCGGCCACGGCGGCGCACGTCGCACGGCGGCGCAGCGCGGCTCAGACCTCCGTTACGATCTCGAAATCACGCTCGAAGAGGCCGCTTCGGGGATGACCGCTCAGCTCCGCATCCCGCGCCTCGAAACCTGCGAGACCTGCACGGGCACGGGCGCGAAGCCCGGCACGCAGCCCGAAAGCTGTTCGACCTGCGGCGGGGCAGGGCAGGTGCGTTACCAGCAGGGCTTCTTCTCGGTCTCGCGCGTGTGCGGCTCGTGCCGCGGGACGGGCCGCGTCGTCAAATCGCCGTGCGAGTCGTGCCGCGGCGCGGGTCGGACGGAGCGCGAGAAGCAGATGGAGGTCAAGATTCCGGCGGGTGTGGAGACCGGATCGCGCCTGCGTATCGCGGGCGAGGGCGAGGCCGGCGCGCAGGGCGGCCCGGCCGGCGACCTCTACGTCGTCATCCACGTCAAGGAGCACGAGACGTTCGAGCGGCAGGGGAGCAACCTCTACGCCGCAGTGCCCGTCTCCTTCGCGCAGGCCGCACTCGGCGCGGAGATCAGCGTCAAGACCCTGAAGGGCGAGCAGGCTTTGAAGATTCCCGCCGGCACTCAGACCGGCACAGTCTTCCGCATCAAAGGGCAGGGGATGCCCATCCTCGGCGGGCGCGGCCACGGAGACCTCTTCGTCTCCGTCTCGCTCCGCACGCCGACGACCCTCACGCGCGAGCAGCGTCGCCTCCTCGAAGAACTCGCCAAGCTCGAAGATCACGAGCTGAAAGACCAGGGCCTCATGGACAAGGTGCGCGACATCTTCGGCTGATAAAAGCCGTAAACCGTGAACCGTGACGGGTGACAGGAGAAGACAAAAACTTCTTTCCTGTCACCCGTCACGGTTTACCTGTCACGGCTCTTTTCCGTACAGGCCCGCCCGCCCGCGTATCGAAAAATCAGGGCATAACGGTTGGTCCCGGCCGCGAGTTGTGATCCCGTCCGGCGGCGTAATCCGCGTAGTTTCATAGGGAAGAGGCCGCCGCGCGAGATTGACGCACCCGGCGGCACGGCGGTTGCCAAATGTCGTGCGACCGACTCTCCCGAACTTCGCTAAGGGGACGAACTCAAAGATGGCTAAACGAATTCTCGCCGCCGCCGCACTCGCGCTGCTCGTAAGCTTCAGCCCTAACTTCGCTATGGCGTCGGGCGACGATGCTGACACCGACACGCGATTCGTCAAGGCGCGCGTCGTCGAGGTCGGAGAGCGGCGCATCGCAGTCATCACGCGCTCGGAGATCGAGCACGTCATCGCCGTGGACGGCGAGGCGACCAAGATCAAGGTTGGCGACCGGCTGGTCTCGGTAAAAGACCTGCGCGAGGGCGACGTTGTGACGGTCGAACTCGACGAGTTGAACCCGATGAAGTTCGCGCGCAACATCACGGTCGGCGTCCGCCTCGCGGAGCAGACGGCGCGCACGCCCTGAGTCTTTACAGCTTGTTAGTTCCGCACCTTGTCACCGGCCTTACAGGTGCATTTGCGCCGTGTCTCTCGCGCACCAGTCGGCATTCAAGAAGCCGCCTCAACTCCCGGAGTTGAGGCGGCTTCTGTATTTCCCGGCCATAGTGAAAACACACGGCAGAGAGACACAAACTCAAGTTCTGTAGTGGACGCGCCCGCGCCGCGCGGCGTCCTCGGCGGTGTGGATGTTGCCGAGGCGGAGCGAGACGTCGGCGTTCAAGTCCAGGCCGGCGCGCTCACCCGCGAGAAGTTTGACGGTGCCGGCGGCGGCGATCATAGCTGCGTTGTCGGTCGAGAGGTGGCGGGAGGGGAAGTAAACTTTTATGCCGAGCCTGCGGCCTGCGGCGTCCGCACTGTCGCGCAGCGCGCCGTTGCAGGCCACGCCGCCCGCGACGACGAGCGTGCGCGGGTCGTAATCCGCCGCCAGCCTTTCGGTCGTCCCGACGAGCGAGCGCACGACGACGCTCTGGAAGCTCGCCGCCAAATCCTTGATCGCCTGAGAAGGTTCTTCGCCCTCCGCCACGGGCTTCAAGCCAGACTCGCGCACGTGCTTCGTCACCGCCGTTTTCAGCCCGCTGAAGCTGAAGTCGGGCAGGCCGTCGCCCATGCGCGGGACGCTGAAGGGGACAGCGCGCGGGTCGCCCTCGCGCGCGAGCCGTTCGATGACGGGGCCGCCCGGGTAGCCGAGGCCCAGCAGCTTCGCCACCTTGTCGAACGCCTCGCCGGCCGCGTCGTCGCGCGTGCGCGCGAGGACTTTGTAGCGGCCCGCCTCGGGCACGAGGAACAGATTCGTGTGGCCGCCGGAGACGACGAGCGCGAAGGCCGGGTACTCGATGGGCGGGTTCTCGAAGACGACCGAGTAGATGTGCCCCTCGATGTGGTTGACGCCGACCAGGGGCTTTCGGAGCGCGTAGGCCATCGCCTTCGCGTATGAGAGGCCGACGAGGAGCGAGCCGACTAGCCCCGGCCCCTGCGTGACGGCGATGCCGTCCAATTCGCTCGGCTTGATCCCGGCGCGCGTGAAGGCCTCCTCGACCACGGGGACGATCTTGTCCAGGTGCTCGCGCGACGCCAGCTCCGGCACGACGCCGCCGAACCTTTTGTGAACCTCAATCTGCGAAGAGATGACGGACGACACCATCTCCCGCCCGTCGCGCACGACGGCCGCCGCCGTCTCATCGCAGGAGCTTTCAATGCCGAGTACGAGCATGAATGAATGTTAAGTTATCCGGACGGGGGAAGGCCAGAGGCCGGACGGAGCGGTTGGCGTGAGTCGGTTGCGGCGGGCGTGGCTCGTGGATGAGGCCGGCCGGAGCGGGCGGACGGTAAAGTTTTCAGAGCCGTCAACTGCGCTCTTTACTCAACCCTGACGCCCTTCCAGAAGGCGACGCGGCCTTCGATGTGGCGTGCCGCCTCTTTCGTCCGCGGGTAGTACCAGGCGGCGTCGGGGTTCACCTCATTGCCCGCGACGATGTCGTAGTAGCTGGCCTCGCCCTTCCAGGGGCAGGTGGTGTGCGTCTCGCTCTGCCGAAAATGCTCTCTCCGTAGAGAGCTTTCGTGGAAGTAGTGGTTGCCCTCGACGACGACCGTGTCGTCGCTCTCGGCCAGGACTGTGTCAC
>DATHBT010000252.1:0-11844 GCA_035295985.1 Pyrinomonadaceae bacterium
GCGAGGCCCAGCCCTGCGCGTCGCCGCCGAAGACTTTGGCGAAGGCGTCGCCCAGCTCGTCCGTGAGAGCGGCGCGCGTTCCGCGCTCGACGCGCACGACCTCGTGCCGCCGGCTCGCCAGCCGCCGCGCGCTCGACCCGACGTGCGCGTCCGCGACCGTCTGGCGCAGCGCCTCCGAGCCTACGAGCGCGCCGAAGGCGGCGAGCGCGTGGCTCTTCCCCACCCCGCGCAGGCCGGCGAGCGCGTGGGCCGCGCCCCGCCCGCGCGGCAGATCGGCCAAAGAATCCAGCCAGCGCGCGAGCAGGTCGGAGGTGGCGTCCGTGAAGCGGTAGGCGGCCAGCGCGCGGGCCGGGTCGGCGGCGAAGTCGCGCACCTCCTCGTAGGCCTGCGGCTCGACGAAGTCCTTGATCTTGTCCTGAGTTCGTTTCATCCCTGGGGTCGGCGGCGAGAGCGTCTGTCGTGAGGAAACCCCTCCCGCGTGGGTCAGGAGAGAGGCACTTTCGACTCTATCACGCCGCCTCTCGCGCCGTAAACCAATACTTGATGGGACGTGTGTTGTTGTCGGCAGGGACGGGAGGCCGGGGCGCGTTTCGCACGACAAAACGCGCCCTTGGCCCCCGTCATGTTGCGGCAGCGGGTCTGATTGGAGCGGGGATTATCACTCACGTTTTCGGCGGCGGCGAGGGCGGCGTGCCTCCGAAGCGCGGGCGCTTCACTGCGCCCCGGCCAGGCTGGCGAGATTTTTGACGCGGCCGGGGGCGGGCGTCGGCGACTCCGGACTGTCGGTTGACATGTAATAGCCCTTCCGCGCGGTGACGGTAAACTTCCTCTCCCTGCCGCGCGCGTCGCGCCCCTTGACCTTCACTTCCAGTTTGTGCAGCCGGCCGTCGTCCCTGTCGGCGTCCGTGAGGGCGAAGCCGAGGCTGTAGCGCGCCGAGAGGTCGTTGATGATCCGGCTGACGGCGGCGGCGAAACTTTCGGGGCTGCCGACCTGGGCCACCTCGCCGCCCGTCTGCCTGCTGTAATGGCTCGTCATCTCGTAGCGCATCCCCAGCATGGGCGAGACGACGCGGCCGGTGAAATGCACCAGTTTGCCGAAGAGATCGCGCTTGAGGATCAGGCCGTTGTACGTCACCCCGGTGGCAAGCAGGCGACGCGTGACCTCCCTGCTCTGCGCGTAGGTGGCGAGGGTGTCGTCGTCCGTGCTCTCGATGACGACGACCTGCGAGTTCGGGCGCTCCTTCGCGGCGATAAGGGGGGCCTTGTCAACGGCCGCCTCGAAGTCCGGGGCGACCGTGATGTCCATCGGCGGGTTTTGCATTGTCGGGTCGGGGTTCCTGAGAACGTCTTTCCAGCCGGCCTTCATGGCGGCTTTGAGCGACAGCAGCTCTTCGACCTCGGGCCTGTTCCGCTGCGCGAATTTTTGCACCTCCCGCAGCGCGGCGTACGTCTTCTCGCGGTCGCGCGTGAGATCAAGCACGAGCTTCGATCTGTAGATGAACGAGAGGGGGCGCGGGCCGTTCCTCTCGGCCCATACTTGCATGACCGCCACTTCGTCGTCGGGCCTCAGCGTCCCCAGCGCGGAGATGATCTGCTCCATCACCTCCGGCTTCTCGACGTACAGGGGCAGGTTCAGCACCAGGATCAGGGCCAGCGGGCGCTTGCGCTCCGCGCCCTCGCCGCTGAAGTAGGTGAGCGGGCGCGGCTTGCCGTCGTCGAGCACGCGGAAGTTTTCTGGCTTCAGACCCGTGACCGCCTCGCCCGTCTTCTTGTCCCTGACCAGCACGTCTATGAATACGGCGCGCGTCCTGACGAGCAGCACCTCGTCCGCCTGCTCCTGGCCGGGCGCGGGGGCCGCGGTCGCGGCGAGCAGCAGCGCGCACACGAGCGCTGATATCTTGTTTCTCATGATTCTCACTTCCTCGGATCGGTGTTAAAGGTCGGAATGGGCGGTAGGACGGTTTAACTGACGGCGGCGGGCCGCGGACGCCCCGCCGCGCTGCTCCGCTCTGCCGCGGCTTCAGTAAGTCGGGGGTAGGTAGTAGCCGCGCCGCGCCCTCACCTGTAGCTTGCGCTTCCGGTGCCGCGGGTCGCTCTGGTTGATTCTCACCTCCAGCCTGTGCATACGGCCGTCGTGACGCTCGTGCTCTTCCAGGTTGAAGCCGAGGTTGTAGCGCGCCATGAGGCTGCTGATGAAGCGTTCCAACCCGGCCGCCAGATCGTCCGCGCGGCCGACGCTCGCCACCTCCCCGCCCGTCTCTTTCGCCAGGTAGTCGGCGGCGTGGACGCTCAGGCCCCGCGGCCCCATGAACACCTTGTTCAGCGCCCCGATGAATACCTTGCTGGCAAAGCTCCTCTTAAAGACCAGGCCGTTGAAGGTGATGCCGGCGCGGAGCGCCATCTCCACCGCCTCTTCACGCTCGCCCTTCCGCAGGTCGAAGAGGTCGGCGATCAGCCCCACCACGACGAACTGACTGTTGGTGAACCGGGCCGCCAGCGGGACGACCCGGCCCGCCACGTCCGACAGCCGCCAGACCACGTCGAACAGCAGGTCGTCGGAGGACTGCGCGCGCCTCTCTGCGATCTCCTCGACCAGCTTCTCCTGCCGCATGACGAGTTCGGGTATGCCGGCGAGCGCGTCCGCCGTCCGCGCCCGGTCGCGCGTGAAGCCGCCGAGCATCCTGACCGTCGGGACGGGCGTGCCCGGCGGGTCGCCCTCCTCGATCCATGTGGCGGCGACGGCCACCTCGTCTTCCGGCGCGAGTTTCGCCAGCGCGGAGGCCAGCCGCCGCATCGCGTCCTCGCTCTTCAGGTGCTGTCTGCCGTAGGGCGTCCACAGGTCGATGAACAGCAACAGGGCCAGCGGGCGGCGGGAGTCGCCCTCGCGCGTGAAGTACGAAAGCTTACGCGGCCGGCCGTCGTCGAGCACCTGAAAGTCTTCGGGCCGCAGGTCTCTGACCGGCTCGTTCGTCTTCCTGTCCCTGACGAGCGTGTCGATGAAGACGGCGCGCGTGTTGACCCGCTCGACGATTTCGCCCGGTTCCGGCGCGGCCGTCGCGGTCGGCTGCCGGACGACTCTCGCGCGCTCCTGCGCCGCGCCCGGTGGGGCGCAGAGTAGAGCCAATGAGCAAAACAGAAGAGATATTTGATTTTTCGCGGGCACGGATAAAACCCTAGTGAGACTTCTATTAACCGCAGCGCTTACCTAGACGGGTTAGACCGGGCGAGCGTTAACAGGAGGCGACGCGGAAAGCCCGGTCTCCACCGGGCCAGTCTCAGGCCCGACGCGGCCTCAGTCGGGTTGCGTGCCGTCTCGCGGCACTGCCGCCGCCGCTCAAAGGCGACGAAAAGGGGCGGACGCTGAACCTATACTTTCCCCGCCGCGCTGCTATAATCGCGGGCAAGGAGTTTCCGAGGCGACGGGCGGGGCGCGGGGCGTTCGAGGCCGCGCGGGAGGCGCGCGCGGCGCGGCGCGGGGCGCAACCCGCCGCCCTGGCACGGCATCCAAGGGTGTACGTTTCGCGGCCGACCCCTTTTCAGGTCTCAAACCTCGTTCTCAAGGACAGCCGCCGCGGGACGATTCGTCGTCACAAAGTAAACGGCGCGCCGGGCGCGGGAGCCGGGGGCGGCCGACCAAAGCGGGGCAGCGATTTGAGGAGAGCGCCCCGCGCCGGCAACAGTTTTTCACGTTCGCAGAGAAGCAACCTTCGGAGACTTACCAGCCATGTCGAGCCAGCTCACACGCAACCTGACGGCCATCGCGCTCGCCTTCAGCCTCCTGGCCGGTTCGGCCGCGGGCGCGGCGGCGCAGAGCCAGCCGCAGCAGCAGCCCGCCAACGCCGAGACGAAAGAGGAGAAGAAGGAGCGGGAGCGCAAGGAGAAAGAGGAGCGCGAGAGGAAGGAGTTCGAGGAGTGGGAGGCGCGGCGCAAGGCCGAGGCCGAGGAGAACGCGCGCAAGAACGCCGGCAAACCCCTCTCGACCGACGAGAACCCGGCCCTGATCGGCAAGCGCAAGCTCAACGGCGGCCTCTTCGCCAAGATGAGCATGTCCACCGAGAAGGAGATCGCGCTGGGCCGCCAGCTCTCGGCCGAGATCGACCGCCAGGCCAAGCTCATCGACGATCCCGTAATCACCGAGTACGTCAACCGCGTCGGCCAGAACATCGTGCTCAACTCGGACGCGAAGATCCCCTTCACCATCAAGGTGATCGACGCCGACGAGGTGAACGCCTTCGCCCTGCCGGGCGGCTTCTTCTACGTCAACAAGGGGCTGCTCCTCGCCGCCGACAACGAGGCCGAGGTCGCGGGCGTGATGGCCCACGAGATCGCGCACGTCACGGCCCGCCACGCCATGGAGACGCAGGCCAAGGGCATGCTCGCCCAGATCGGCCTCATCGCCGGCTCCATCTTCCTCGGCGGCATCCCCGGCGCGATCATACAGAACACGGCGGGCCTCGGCCTCGGCGCGGGCTTCGCCAAGTTCTCGCGCGACGCCGAGCGCGAGGCCGACAAGCTGGGCGTGCAGTACCTCTACGCCGCCGGCTACGATCCGGGCGCGATGTCCACGATGTTCGAGAAGCTGGCGTCGCAGAACAAGAAGAAGCCCGGCTTCTTCTCCAAGACCTTCGGGACGCACCCGCAGTCGGTTGACCGGCTCGAAGCGTCGAAGTCGCTCGTTGCGCGCTTCCCCGAGCGCGAGGAGTACGTGCTGAACACCTCGGAGTTCCAGCGCGTCAAGAACCGTCTGCTGCGCCTCTCGAACGCGAAGGCCTCGACCGCGGGCGACCTGGCCGGCTCGGACAGCGACGGCGGCGAGCGCGGGCGGCCGACGCTCAAGCGCCGCGCCCCGACGCCCGACGACTCCACCACCGACGGCCAGAAGCCGGCCGAGCCAAAGGACGAGCGGCCGACACTCAAGCGCAACCCCGGCGACAAGCCGCCGGCCGAGCAGCCTGAAGAGCAGAACTGAGGACCGACGACGCCACGCGCGTTAGTCTCTGAAACTCGAACGCCCCGCGGTCTCACTTGACCGCGGGGCGTTCGAGTTTCAGGGGGAAGCGGTCGCCGGGGCGGACGAGGCCGCGCGTTGTCATGGTTCGGCCGCGCGGCCGGCTCTCCCGGCGCGGCAGAGCGAGTCGCCCCAAATCTTAGCGCCTGCCCTTCCGCTTCATCACGGGGCCGGCCTTGATCTCGGCCGCGCTCGCGGGCTTGGCCGGCTTGAAGTTGGGCGGCAGCGGCGTCCCCGTGGCGTCGCCTTGCACCTCGACGATGTCGCCCTTCATCGCGGCGAGCGCGCCGAGCAGCTCGTTCTTCTCCGTCTCCGGCACGTTGAACTTGTCGAGCGCCTTCACCAGGTCCTCGACGACGGCGTTGAACTCGCCCTCCGTCACGCCCATGTTCTTGTGCGTCGTCTTCATCGACAGCCCCGTGTATTTGCACGGGCCGCCCGTCGCCTCGCAGACCTGCTCGATCAGGTGCAGCCGTATGCGCGGCACGTTCATGCCGCTCTTGGCGAGCTTCTTGTTCACGCGCTCGTCGGCCGCGAGGTTCTTGATGAACTCGTCCACGACGGCCGTGATGGCCTCAAGGCCGCCGAGCCGGTCGTAGAGCGACTTCTGCGGCGCGGCCTCCATCGTGGTGCTCGAATTGCTGTTCTGCGCTGCCGCGGCGGTCGCCAAACTTGCGACGAGACACGCCGCCGTCAGGAAGGTCTTAACTCTCCGCATTTTCTTTGTCTCCTTCGAGAAGTGGGGTTTGAAGCCGACGAGGAATTAGTCCGGTGCGGCACTCCGCGCCGGAGGCCCGCCTTGTCTGAAAACTGAAAACCAGCCCGCCTGCTCGCGTAACGGCCCGAAATACGGCCCGGCGCACGGCCCCGGATGTCCGGCGGCAGTCGAACCGTCACAGGCCGCCTATCATCAACGCTGTCACGGACTTTGGCCGCGGCCTTACCCTGCGTTCGGCTTGACAAGTTTTCGACCGCGAAGGTATTCTTTCCGTTCGCGTTTTAGACGCATTTTTCCGCGAGAGCTACCTTATGTCAACAACATTTCCGAGCGCCCAGGGCCTGTCAGACAATCGCAAGTGGTACGTGGTGGACGCGGCGGGCCAGACGGTCGGCCGGCTGGCGACCGAAGTGGCGCGCGTCCTGACCGGCAAGAACAAGCCTCAGTACACGCCCTTCATGGACACGGGCGATCACGTCATCGTCATCAACGCCAAGCAGGCCGTCTTCAAAGGCTCGAAGGCCGAGCAGAAAATCTACTACCGGCACACGCTCTACCCCGGCGGATTGCGCGCCGTGACGGTCAAGGAGCAGTTCGAGAAGCACCCGGAGCGCGTCTTGGAGATCGCCATCAAGGGGATGCTCCCGAAGAACAAGCTGGGCAAGGCGATGGCCAAGAAACTCAAAGTTTACGGCGGGGCCGACCACCCGCACGCGGCGCAGCGGCCCGAACCGCTCGCGCTCGACCCGCGCGCGAAGGCCGCGGCGGCGAAGTAATTTTTTCCAACGAGAGAATTGAGGAAGAGAGATCGTGGCTGAGAATCAGTTTTACGGCACGGGCCGGCGCAAGACTTCGACGGCGCGCGTCTATCTGCGCCCCGGCACGGGCGAGATCAAGGTCAACCGCAAGGCGTTCGACGTTTACTTCCCCAACGAGACGTTGCGGATGATCATCCGCCAGCCGCTCCAGTTGACCGAGACGGCCGGCAAGTTCGACATCCTCGTCAACGTCGCGGGCGGAGGCCCGGCGGGTCAGGCCGGAGCCGTCCGCCACGGCATCACCCGCGCGCTCATGGAGTTCAACGCCGACCTGCGGCCGACCTTGAAGCAGGCGGGCCTCGTGACGCGCGACCCGCGCATCAAGGAGCGCAAGAAGTACGGCCAGAAGGGCGCGCGCAAGCGCTTCCAGTTCTCGAAGCGTTAATCGGTGCGGCGGCGGGCGCGGGTGGGGTCGGAGAGTCATTCTTCACCGCCCGCGTTTTCGTCGCCAGTTTTCGCACAATCCATTGTCGTTGTCGGGTTGGTTGTCTCGACTGAGACTCAACGGCGGCGGCGAGTACACTAAACCAATCACCGCAGAGGAGGTTTTCTTTTGGTTTCCGTCACGATGAAAGAGCTTCTGGAAGCCGGCGTCCACTTCGGCCACCAGGTCAGGCGCTGGAATCCGAAGATGAAGGAGTACATTTTCGGCGAGCGCAACGGCATCAACATCATCGATCTGCAGAAGACGCAGAAGCTGTTCCGCGAGGCCATCTCTTACGTCACGGGTCTGGCCTCCGAGGATCGCGGCCGCACCTTCCTCTTCGTCGGCACCAAGCGGCAGGCGCAGGACGCCATCCGCGAGGAGGCCACGCGCGCCGGCCAGTTCTACATCAACTCGCGCTGGCTTGGCGGCCTCCTGACCAACTTCCAGACCGTCCAGAAATCCATCAAGCGCCTGCGCGACCTCGAAGCGATGCACACCGATGGCCGCTACGAGATGATGACCAAGAAGGAGCGCATCAAGCTCGACAAGGAGCGCGGGGTGCTGGAGAAGAACCTCTCGGGCATCAAGAACATGAACCGCCTGCCCGACGCGCTCTTCATCATCGACGTGAGGAAGGAAGAGATCGCCGTCGCCGAGGCGAATCGTTTGGGTATCCCCGTGATCGCCGTCGTTGACACGAACTGCTCGCCCGAAGGCATCGACTACGTCATCCCCGGCAACGACGACGCGCTGCGGGCGGTGCGCCTCTTCGCCTCGCGCATCGCCGACGCCGTCATCGAGGGCCAGCAACTGCGCGGCGAGGGCGCGGCCGACGAGCAGGCCGCCGCTGCCGCCGCGGAGACGGCCGCACCGGGCGCGCCTGAAGTCACGGGCACGCGCCCGTCCCTGAGCGCGAGCGGCGACGGCACGTCGAGCGTGACGCCCGCGCGCGATCCCGGCCGCGAGTCGCAGAACTTCACAGACATGCAGAACGCCGCGCCCTCGGCCGAGACGCAGGTCTCCGTCCCCGGCAACCAGGGCTTCGCCAAGACGGGCCAGCAGCCCGCCGCCGTCGGGGACGCCGATCAGGTCGGCACGCACGCCCCAGTGCGCGGCGCGTTCGGCGCGGGCGAAGAGGCCGACACCCGTCCCCCGCGCGACGCCGAGCAGGAGAAGGGCGCGGAGTCGGTCGGCGCGGCGAAGTGAGGAAGCTGTTAGCTATTAGCTGTTAGCTTTTAGCTAAGACAAAGAGCTAACAGTTTAATCGTTAACAGCTAAAAGTTAACTTTCAGTTTTCGGCGAGCGCAGCCTCCGAGACGCGGACAACCGCCGGGGCTGCGCTTGATTTTGCGAGCCGTTAGCTATTAGCTTTTAGCTATCAGCCAAACCAAGAAGTTTAAGAAGCTGCCGGCGGTTCGGCTAACAGCTAATCGCTAACAGCTAACAGCTATCTTCAGGAGATTGTCATGGCAGAGATCACTGCGGCGGCCGTGAAGGCGCTGCGCGAGAAGACGGGCGCGGGCATGATGGAGTGCAAGAAGGCGCTCACCGAGACCGGGGGCGACGAGGCGAAGGCCATCCAGTTCCTGCGCGAGCGGGGGCTGGCGTCGGCCAAGAAGAAGGAGGGGCGCGTGGCGGCCGAGGGCGTCGTCGGCTCCTACATCCACATGGGCGGCAAGGTCGGCGTGCTGGTCGAGGTCAACTGCGAGACCGACTTCGTCGCGCGCACCGAGGAGTTCCAGCAGCTCGTCAAAGACATCGCGATGCACGTCGCCGCGGCCGAGCCGCGTTTCGTCTCGCGCGAGGAGGTCGGGGGCGAAGTGCTCGACAAGGAGCGCGAGATCGCGCGCGCCCAGGCCAAAAACGATCCGAAGAACGCGAACAAGCCCGATCAGGTGATCGACAAGATCGTCGAGGGCCGGCTGAACAAGTTCTACGAGGAGGCGGTGCTCGTCGATCAGCCGTTCGTCAAAGACCCGGCCAAAACCGTCGGCGATCTGCTCACCGAGAAGATCGCCGCGACGGGCGAGAAGATCACGGTGCGCCGCTTCACCCGCTACAAGATGGGCGAGGGCCTCGCCAAGCGCGACGACGACTTCGGCGGCGAGGTCGCCGCGCTCGCGGGCGGCGGACAGTAATTGCGGATTGCGGATTGCGGATTTAAGAGTTCGGAATCTCGAAGCCGAGGTTTGAAGTCTTAAATTTCTGCCAATCCGCAATCCGCAATCCGCAATCGTATGAGTGTTGAAGCACAGCAGTCGGCCGCCGCGGCGCGCGCGCCCGTCTATCGGCGCATCCTCCTGAAGATTTCGGGGGAGGCGCTGATGGGCGCGCAGAACTACGGCGTGGACGTAAAAGTCGCGCGCTCCGTCGCCGAGCAGGTGAAAGAGGTTCACGCGCTCGGCGTCGAGGTGGCGGTCGTCGTCGGCGGCGGCAACATCTTCCGCGGCGTCTCCGAAAGCGCGGGCGACATGGATCGCGCCGCGGCCGACTACATCGGCATGCTCGCCACCGTCATGAACGCCGTCGTCCTGCAGGACGCGCTCGAAAAGACGGGCGTCATCACGCGCGTACTCTCGGCCATCAACATGCCGCAGATCGCCGAGCCGTTCATCCGCCGCCGCGCCGTGCGCCACCTGGAGAAGGGCCGAGTCGTCATCTTCGCCGCGGGCACGGGCAACCCGTTCTTCACGACCGACTCGGCCGCCGCGCTCCGCGCCGCCGAGATCAAGGCCGAGGTTATTTTGAAGGCGACGAAGGTGGACGGCGTCTATTCGTCCGACCCTGTGAAGGACAAGACGGCCACGCGCTACGAGTGCATCACGTACCAGGAGGTGCTGGAGCAGCGCCTCGAAGTGATGGACGCCGCGGCCATCGCCACCTGCATGGACAACGATCTGCCCATCGTCGTCTTCAACATGCGCGAGCCGGGCAACATCCTGCGCGTCGTCACGGGCGAGCCGGGCGTCGGCACGACCGTCTGCATGGAAAAGCCGTGACGGGTAAGCCGTAAACCGTGACGGGGAAGAAGCCGGATTCTCTCCCCTCGCAGTTTACGGTTCACTTCGCGGCTTCGCAGTTTTACCTGTCACTGTTTACCTGTCACGGTTTACGGAGGTCTCATGAGCGAGAAGGAAGTCGTCAAGGAGACGCGGCCGCGGATGGAAGGGGCGGTCGAGGACTTGCGGAAGAAGCTGGCGACGGTGAGGACGGGCCGGGCGGTCGTCAGCCTGCTCGATCCCGTGATGGTTGACTACTACGGCACGCCGACGCCGCTCAACCAGATGGCCTCCGTCCACGTGCCGGAGCCGCAGATGATCACCGTCCAGCCGTGGGACATGTCGCAGCTCAAGCAGATCGAGTCGGCCATCCGCTCGGCCGATCTCGGCCTGAACCCGTCGAACGACGGCAAGCTCGTGCGCGTGCCCATCCCGCCGCTCACGGAGGAGCGCCGCCGGCAGCTCGCCAAGCAGGTGCACGAGTTCGCGGAGGAGCACCGCACGGCCGTAAGGAACGTCCGCCGCGACGCCAACGACCGCCTCAAGCGGATGCTCAAGGAGAAGCAGATATCGGAGGACGCCGAGCGCGACGGCCTCGACGAAATCCAGAAGCTCACCAACACCTACATCGCGCGCATCGACGAGCTGGCGAAGAACAAGGAGTCCGAGATCATGAGCGTGTAGCTCAGGGCACAAGTAAAAAGGGGGAAGGCAAAAGTGAAGACGGCCCGCTCGCCGTTCTCACTTTTGCCTTCCCCCTTTTTACTTACCTTTTTCCTTTTCCCTTACTTCGCCGGTATGGCGAAGACGTCGGCCGGGAGTTCCTGGTTGAGCTTGGCCTCTTTGACCTTGAACTCGGCGATGAAGGAGCCTTGCGGGGTGGCGAGCCGCTGCACGAAGTTGAAGGGGACTGAGACGCCCTCGATCTCCTTCATGCTCTTGATCTCGACGACGAAGGTGACTCCGCCGAAGGGTATCTCGTAGCCGGTGAGCCGGCCCGTGGCGGCGTCCACGCGGAAGTCGGTCGCGTTGCCCTCGGGGTCCGTGACGCGGAAGGAGCGCGTCTTCTTGTTGTCCTTGTCGGAGAGCGCGGTGACGGTGAAGCCGGGCTGCGCGTGCTTCAAGAGGATGGGCAGGCCGTACTTCGAGGGCGGCGGCATTTCAAAGCCGCGGATGCTGCTGTAGCTCTGCACCCCGTCGTAGATGATCGAGGCGTTGAAGAAGGGCGACTGCATCTCCTGCCTGATCTTCTCGCCGGCCGTGATGACGCCGAAGCGGCCGGGGATCGACTGCGTCGAGGCGGGCGAGAAGAGTTCGAGCGAGCCGGTCAGCACCATGTTGCGCAGGTCGCGGAAGCGGTCGCCGCCGAGCGACTGGTAGGCCGCGCGCGCGAGTTCGGCGGCCGTGGCCGTGGGCGCGAGGGCCGCCGGCCTGGCCGCGGCGGCCTTGCCGGCGGGCGCGGCGGGGGCGGTCTGCTGCGCGGGTTTATCGGGAGTCTGTCCGGCCGGCTGCTGTCGGGCCGGGGCGACTGCGGCGCACGCCAGCAGTAGCGCGCAGCAGAAGAAGAGGAGGGGCGCGGCGGACGTGTGCGCGCGCGGGGACTGGTCGTTGTTTTTCATCTTCGGTGGCTCCTCGGGGCGGACAAAAAAACTGGCAGGGCCGCAGGAGGTCGGCCGCTGCCAGTTTAACGTCCCCGCGTGGGGCAAAGTTGCTAGAAGTTGAAGCGCACCTGCAACTCGACACG
Organism: Pyrinomonadaceae bacterium; assembly: GCA_035295985.1. Classification (GTDB taxonomy): domain Bacteria; phylum Acidobacteriota; class Blastocatellia; order Pyrinomonadales; family Pyrinomonadaceae; genus JAIVGV01. Next base: position 11,715 of record DATHBT010000252.1, read on the forward strand.
GCGGTTGCCGGCCGCGCCGCCGAATGCGCCGCCCGGGCCGCCCCCGCCGGGGCCGAAGCCGCCGAAGCCGCCGATGATCGAGCGCGGTTGGCCGAACAGCGTCGAGCTGAGGTTGCCGATCGGCGCGGCG
>DATHBT010000253.1:0-22943 GCA_035295985.1 Pyrinomonadaceae bacterium
GAAGCGCGCGCCCTCGACTATCGCCGATCCCTCGCGCGCGCGGAGTTTCTTCGCAGCCGTCTCGGCCAGCTTTAAGGCGTCAACCGAAACGTCCGACACGCCGCTCACCCAGAGCGGGGGGGTCTTAACGCGCGAGCCGGCGTCGTGGAATTTGACGTAGCCCGCGCGGTATCGTTTGACGACCGCCGCCTCGATCTCCTCTTTCGCGAGCAGCCCGGCGCGCTCGAACTTCCACAGGTCTTCCTCGGCGACCCTGCGGTCGCGCCCGCGCCCCTCGTCGTCGGGCGCGCATAGGACGAGCGCGCGCCGGTTGTGGCGGCAGCTCAACAGGCCCGCGTGCAGGACGGCGAGCGCGCCGCCCGCGTAAATCACGTCGAACTCTGCCTCGGCCTGTAGGCCGGCGGGCGGGGCCGAGCGGACGACCGCCTCGAACGCCTGCCCTTCGGCGAGCGCGCGCCAGCGCGAGTCTGCGCGCCAGACGCGGCGCAGCCACGCCTCGCGGTCGGGCAGCGCGCCGAAGCTCGCCACCGTCAGCGGGTAGTTGCGGCGGAAGTGAGAGAGGTCGGGCGCGTCCGCTCGCGCGTCGCGGTACTTGGTCGGGGCGACAGCCATGTGAGTTCCAGCGGGATACCTGTCTGACGACTGCTGCTGACGGGAGGGAGAACCCTAGCGCGGCTGCGTCACAAATCCTTCACCCTGAGTTGAACTTTTCGCGAGTGTATCGGAGGCGGGGCCGCGCGGGCAAGGGCGACGGCCCGGAGAGCGCGGGGGGCAAAGCGGGCGGGCCGGACGGCACTGGCCCGCGCCGCGCCCCCGCCGCCGAACGAACCCCCCCGAGTCGCCTCCGCGTTTCGACTTTAGCGGACTTCAGGCGCGCGTCCGCCGCGTCAGCAGCCCGATGACGGCGACGAACAGCGCGGCCCCGATGATCGACCAGACGACCGGGAAGCCGCGCCCGTCCCCCATGGGCACGACGAGCAGTTCCGGCAGCCCCAGCGCGCGCGAGAGCCACGTGCCCAGCAGCGCCCCGACGAAGCCGAGCGCGATGGAGACCAGGCAGCCGCCGCGCGAGAACCCGCTGATCGCCTGCCCCAGCGCGCCGCAGACGCCTGCGACGACGAGCAGCACGAGCAATTCCATCAACGTCATAGTGGCCTCCGGGAATTTTCCGCTTCCCAACCGGCGCGTCGGAAAATTATAATCGTCCCTGGCCTTCGCGGCCCGCCGGATCGGGCACGGCCGCGAGGGCCTGTCGAATCAGTCGCCCTGCCAGAACTTTTCGCCGGACACTCAGGAGATTTCAAACGAGATGCGTAAACTACTGCTCGCCACACTCTTCGTCGCCGCGGCCTTCTCGGTCGCGCCCGCGCAGGACAACACCCCGCAAGGTCAGGACATCCCGAACATGGGCCGCGCGCCGAGCGAGCCGAACGGCATCGGCCGGCTGGACGCGCGCGTCGTTGACGAGGCGGGCAACCCCGTCCGCGGCGTCCACCTCAAGCTCGAATCGCGCCGCACCGACGGCTTCTACTGCGAGTCGTGGAACTGGACGGACGAGCGCGGCGTGGCCGTGCTGCCGCCGCTCCACATGGGCCGGCTGCGCCTGATCGTCAAGGCCAAGGGCTACGAGGATCAGAGGCTGGAGATCAGCGCCGCCAACCTCAGCGAACCCGTCCGCGTCACGCTCGTCAAAGACTGACGGAGGCCGCGGAGTTTTTTTACGAAAGAACTGTCCGCCGGGTTACGGCCGGCGGTTGCATCAGGCGCGCGGCGCGCGGTTTAACTTTCGACCGCGCGCCGCGCGCCCTTTTTGCCGTCCCGACCCGTTCAACTCGCGAGCCGCCTGCGCTCCGCGCCCTCCCAATTCTCCCCGCTCGCCGTGCGCTCGACGAGCAGCGGGAGCAGTTCAGTGAGCGCGTCTCGCAGCCGCCCGGCCTGCTCCCGCGTGAGTAGCAGCGCGGGCGCGCGCTCGCCGTACCCTTCGAGCGCGACGGCCAGCAGGTCTCCCGCGAAGACCGACAGGCGCAACTGCCCGTCGCCGTCGCGCCGCCCCGTCGCGATCCTCACCTCACGATCAGACTCCGCCATCCGCAACGCCCCCCCCGATTACACAAACCTGCCCGCGCGAGAGTTGATTTTGCCCCAGAGGATAGCACGGGCGCGTGCCGCCCGCCCCCGCGCCCCGATGCCGTCCCGCGCCGCCTCAGTCTTCGGCGTGCCGTTCGTCCAACCCCGCCTGTCACGTGCGAAGCGTGGCCGCCTGACGGCATCCCAACTGAAGGCGCGCTAAACGTGCGCGCTTTGTGCTACTCTTCGCCCGGTCGGCGCGGGCGACTTCCGAAACTGTCAACGCCGCGCGCCGCACGACTTGCCCCTGCCGCGCGCACCCTGTCGGCGCGCGGCGACTGCCATAAGATGCGAAGACGCGAAGGCGACGGTTGCCCGGTGGCGGGCGCGCTGCAACTGATCGGCGACAGGTGGACGCTGCTGGTCGTGCGCGATCTGGCGCGCGGGCCGCGCCGCACCACGCAGCTCATCGAGGCGCTGCACCCGATCAGCAGCCGCACGCTCGTCGCGCGCCTGCGCGATATGGAGCGCGACCGCTTCGTCGAGCGGCGCGAGTTCGCGGGCAGCCACCCGCACGTCGAGTACTCGCTCACCGAGCGCGGCCGCCGCCTCCTCCCCGTCATCGACTCGCTCCGCCAACTCGGCCTCTCGCTCGGCTGCAACGACTGCGACGACCGGCGCTCCCGCCACGGCGACTACTGCGAAGCCTGCCCGCGCAACGACGAACACGAAGCCGCCCCGCGCCCCGCGCGCCGCGAGCGCGACGACTCGATAGTCCTCCTCTGACACCCCGCGCCCTCGGTCAACAACACCTCCCCGGCCAAAGGCGCGATTAACGTCGCCGCCGGCTCCAACATCAGCGTCACCTTCGGCGAGAGCGTCAACGCGACGGCCGCTTCTTTCAGCGCCGAGTTTCCGGCAAATTTAAGGGGCCGCGCCGCATCTAAATTCATGCGCGAGGCCCGCGGATTTTCGCACGCCCGCGCGCGAGGTCCCGGCGTGCGGCCGGCTTTCGGCGCGCTTGCGCCGGATTTCTCAAAGTGAGATAGTTGCCGCTTCGCGCGGGACGCTCCCGGCGCGGCAAGTGGCCCGCAGAAGTAACGGCGGGCCGGGGAGACGAGGTGAAGATGACTGTTGCGACTTTGGAGAAGGTTCCCGCGCTCGAAGACTACTTCGGGCTGTCGGACGCCGAACTGTCGGAGCGGATCGCGGCCGCGCGGCGCGAGCTGGGCACGCGCCTGGTCATCCTCGGCCACCACTACCAGCGCGACGATGTCGTGCGCCACGCCGACTACACCGGCGACTCCTTCAAGCTCTCGAAGCTCGCCGCCGCGCGCCCCGAGGCCGACTATATCGTCTTCTGCGGCGTCCACTTCATGGCCGAGTCGGCCGACATTTTGAAGCCCGGCGATCAGAAAGTTATTCTGCCCGACCTCGGCGCCGGCTGCTCGATGGCCGACATGGCGACGGCCGAGCAGGTCGAAGACGCGTGGGATCAGCTCACGCAGATCGGAGTGGTCGGCCCGTCCCGCGTCATGCCGATCACGTACATGAACTCTTCGGCCGCGATCAAGGCGTTCTGCGGCAGGCACGGCGGCATCGTCTGCACCTCGTCGAACGCCGTGCCGCTCTTCGACAAGTCGCTCAGGGAGGCCGACAAGCTCTTCTTCTTCCCCGACCAGCACCTGGGGCGCAACACCGGCGTCAAGTTCGGCATCCCCGACGACGAGATGGTCGTCTGGGACCCGTTCAAGGAACTCGGCGGCAACACGGAAGAGGAGTTGAAGAAGGCGCGCTTGATTCTGTGGAAGGGCCACTGCTCGGTGCACGGCCGCTTCCGTGCGTGGCACGTCGATCAGGTGCGGAAGGAAGTTCCGGGCATCAAGGTTCTCGTCCACCCGGAGTGCGTGCGCGAGGTCGTCGAGAAGTCGGACTTGAACGGCTCGACCGAGTTCATCATCAAGGCCATCGAGGAAGCGCCCGCGGGGTCTAGTTGGGCCGTCGGCACGGAGGTCAATCTCGTCAACCGCCTGGCCGAGCGCTTCCCCGACAAGCACGTCCGCCTGCTCGCGCCCGACCTGTGCATGTGCGCGACGATGTACCGCATCGCCCCGCAGAACCTCGCGTGGGCCTTGGAGTCGCTCCTCGCCGGCCGCGTCGTCAACCAGATCACCGTGGACGAAGAGACCGCCCGCTTTGCCCGCGTCGCCCTCGACCGGATGCTGGCAATTCAGTAAACCCGTGACAGGTAAACCGTGACAGGTGACAAGCAACACCCTTCTTGCTTGTCACCTGTCACGGTTTACCTGTCATCCTCTTATGGCTGATCCGAAAGACAAGTTCGGCGACAACGCGCCGGGGCCGTACTACGTGGACACGACCTGCATCGACTGCGACGTGTGCCGCGACACCGCCCCCGCCAACTTCACCCGCAACGACGACGGCCAGTACTCCTACGTCTTCAAGCAGCCCGACTCGGAAGAGGAGCGCCAGCTCTGCGAAGAGGCCCTCACCTCCTGCCCCGTCGAAGCCATCGGCAACGACGGCGAATAGCCGAAAGCAGAATCCAGGAGTCGGAATACAGAAGCCAGAATGATCGGCGGCAACCCGCTTATCATTCTGGCTTCTGTATTCCGACTCCTGGATTCTTTTTTCAGACTCTGATCTTAATCCAGCCGTCTTCGATGACGACCTCGTAGGATTCGACGGGCGAGTCGGGGCGGTTGAGGCACGCGCCGGTGCGAACGTCAAAGCGCCAGCCGTGCCAGTCGCACTCGACGGTGTGGGCGGTGAGTTGGCCGTCGGCGAGGGGCGCGCCGCGGTGGGGGCAGAAGTTCTCGATGGCGTGGAGGCGGCCGTTGACGTTGTAGAGCGCCAGCTCCTTGCCGCCTTCGAGTTCGACGGTCGCGCCGCGCCCAACTGGGAGGTCTTCGGCGCGCCCGACCGTGACGAGTTTGCCCGTGCGCGCGGGGCGGCGCGCGTTCGTGTGCTTCGGCTCGAAGGATTGCATCGCGGGTTGAAGCGTAACAAAATGGCGGCGACTAATCCAAAGTGCGAAGGGACGGGATCGGGGCGGCGCAAGCGAGCGGGCGCACGCGCGTTCAAGAGTACGGCGCGGCAAGCGCGCCCCGCGCGGCGCGGCACTCTCTCACGCACGCGCGGGGTCGGTCGCGCCGCAGCGAACAAACGGAGGAAGAGAGATGAGAATCACGAGGAAGTTTCTGACGGCCGCCACATTCGCGGCCGTGCTCGTTTTAACGCTCGCAGCGCAGCAGGCGAGCGCCGCGGAGGTGACGGTGCGCGGGCGGCTGGGCCGCACGGTCGAGGCAGGCGGCTGGCTGATCGTGGCGCAGCAGAAGTACCTGCTCCTGAACGCCGGCAGGTGGGCGGACGAGTCATGGTTCCGCGAGGGCGCGGAGGTCGAGGGCGTGGGCGAGACGAAATCGGACGTGGTGAGCGTTTACATGGAGGGCACGCCGTTCGAGGCGCGCACGCTCCGCGTCGCCGCGCAGCAGGGCAACGAGGCGACGCGGCCGCCCGCGTCCGTCGGCACGACGCGCGTAGTCGTCTCCGGCGACGCGCTCGTGCAGGAGCGGCCGGACACGGCGGTCGTGAGCGTGGCCGTCATCACGCAGGGGCGCACCGCGCTCGCCGCACAGCAGGAGAACGCGACGCGCACGGACGCGGTCGTGCGCGCCGTCAAAGCTGCGGCGGGCGCGGGCGCAGAGGTCGAGACCTCCGGCTACAGCTTGCAGCCGCAGTACACCTACCGCGAGGGGCAGCCACCGCTCATCCAGAGCTTCCAGGCGCAGAACAGCGTGACGGTGACGACCGGCGATCTGACGCGCGTCGGCCCGGTCATCGACGCCGCGACGGCCGCGGGCGCGAACAACGTCAGCGGACTCTCCTTCATCCTCCGGCGCGACCAGCTGGCGCGCCAGCGCGCGCTCACGGAGGCGACGCGCGCGGCTGTCAGCAAGGCGCAGACGCTCGCCTCTGCGCTCGGCGGGCGCGTCGTCCGCATCGTCGAAGTGCAGGAGGCGACGGCCTTCGTCCGCCCCGTCCAGGTTTACGACCAGATCGAAACCTACGCCGCCAAGGGGCGCGTGGCCCAGCAGGCCCCGACGCCCGTCGAGATCGGCTCCCTCGACATCCGCTCGCAGGTCACACTCATCGCCGAAGTCGCGACGGGACAGTGAAGAGCCGCGACAGGTAAGCCGTGACAGTTGACGAGCAAGAAACCGAGCCTTCTTGCTCGTCAACTGTCACGGCTTACTGTTTACGGCTTTCTGGCCTTATAATCTTGACGTTCCCCTTGCGCGAAAAATTTGAGGCGGGTTCTGGCGTCGCGCGCGTCTCGTGCGCGCAGTGACGCGTCCCCGTCTGCCGGGGTTTTCGGGAGGGAGTCCGTAATGTCCAGATACCGCGACGAGCCTGAGGACGATTATTACGGCGGGCGCATGCGCGACCGCGACTTCGAGGAGCGCTACGAGCGCGGGCGCTACGGCGAGCGCGGCGGCCCCGCGCGCGAGGGGCGCGACTACGAGGAGCGCCGCCCCGAACAGTACCGCGACCGCGACTACTTCCGCGGCCCCGACTACGGCACGGGCGCGGTCGGCCGCTACGGCGAGCGCGCCGACTACGAGCGCCGCGGCTACTACGAGCAGGGGCGCGGCATCGACGACGACCGCCGCCGCGAAGATTTCAGGGAAGGCTTCCGCGACGACGACCGCCGCCCGCGCGCCGAAGACGACCGCGAGGGCCGCTCGCTCTGGGAGGAGGGGCGCGAGTACCTGCGCCGCCGCGGGCGCGGCGAGGGCCGCGCGCCCGGCCGGGGCCGCGCCTCGCGCTCGCACCTGCGCTGCCGCGACATCATGACGCGCGACGTGACGGTCGCCACGCGCGAAACCACGCTCGAAGAGGTGGCGCGCATGATGCGCGACGAGGACACGGGCGTCATCCCCGTCGTCGACCGCGCGGGCGCGCCCGCCCATACCGCCGCCCCGCCGGCCGCGGCGACCGACGCGCCGCCGCCCGCGGCGGCCGTGCCGCCGCTCCCCTCGCCCCTGCCCGACGCGCCCGTCGGCCACAGCCCCGAAGCGCGCCGCATCAACGCCGACATCCACGGCAATGGCCGCCTCGCGGGCCTGATCACCGACCGCGACATCGTGGTGCGCGCCGTCGCCGAGGGGCGCGACACGCGCACCGTCCGCGCCGAAGAGATCATGACCGCGGACGTTCACACCGCGCAGCCGAACGACCGCGTCATCGACGCCATACGCAAGATGGGCGACAAGCAGGTGCGCCGCATCCCCATCGTTGACCGCGAGGGCACGCTGCGCGGCATCATCTCGATGGCCGACGTGGCCCTGGAGACCGACGACGACCGCGAACTCGCCGAAGCCCTCGAAGAGATCTCCAGCGGCTCGTCTTTCTGGAGCAAGATATTCGGGTAGCTGTTAGCTATTAGCCGTTAGCTATTAGCTGTTAGCTGTTAGCCGGAAGGGACTGCCTCCGACTGACGGCTTCCAGCTTCCGGCTTCGGCAGCAGTCCTCGGCTTTCGGTTTTGCTAACAGCTAATAGCTAACAGCTAACAGCTTCTCTATGGCCCGCTCAATCGAACAGTATTTCCGGCAGCTCCCCATGGGCGGCGCGCAGCGCCCCTCGGAGCGCCACTGGACTCCGGCGGCCGACGTTTACCGGACGCGCGACGGGTGGCTCGTCAAGGTCGATCTGGCGGGCGTCAGCCCCGACGAGATCGGGATCACGGTGGCGGGGCGCGTCCTCGTCATCGAAGGCATCCGCCGCGACGCGAATTGCAGCGAGACGGTCTCGTACCACCAGATCGAGATCACCTACAGCCGCTTCGAGAAGACGCTGCGCTTCCCCTGCGAGATCGAGGGCGCGCGCGTCGAGCGCGCCTACCGCGACGGCCTGCTCATCATCCGGCTGCGCGGCGAGGCGGAGTGCGACGAGGGGGGCCAGCAGTCGGCAGCCGGCAGCCAGCCCGAGAAGGCCGGCGAAGCCCAGGGCTGACAGCGGGCTTGCGAGGGTGTTAACGAGTAACTAACGGTTGAAGGAAAACCCGCTGAAAGCTGACAGCTACCGGCCGACCGGCTAACAGCTAACAGCCGACAGCCAACAGCTATCCCATGTCTCAGAACCCGACCAACGAACAGGGCGCGGGGCAAGTCCCGCAAGAGACGGCGGCGCAGCATTTCGAGATCGACGTGCTGCCGCTCATCAACACGACGCTCTTTCCGGGGACGGTCATCCCGCTCGCGGCGGGGCGTCCGCGCTCAATCGCCGCGGTCGAGGCTGCGCTCGCGCATCCCGAAAAGCTCCTGGCGTGCATAACGGTCAAACCCGACCGCGGCACGGAGCAGGAGGCCGAACCCGACGACCTCTACGGCGTCGGCACGCTGGTGATGGTCAAGCGGATGTTCCGCGGCGACGACGCGCTACAGATCATCGTGCAGGGCACGGAGCGCGTGCGCGTCATCGACTGGGTGCAGAGCACGCCGCACCTGCGGGCGCGTGTGCAGATTCTGCCCCCGCTCGTGACGAAGGATCAGGAGGAGGTCGAGGCGCTACAGCGCAACGTCCGCACGCTCGTCGAGCGCGCGCTGGCGATGATGCCGCAGGTGCCGCCCGAAATCCGCGCGGCGGTCTTGGGCGCGAACGACCCCGTGCAGGTCGCATACTTCCTCGCCTCCGTCCTCAACCTCGGCGCGGAGCAGGAGCAGCGGATGCTCGAAGCCGACACGGCCGACGAGCTGCTCCGGCTCGCGCACGCGCGCCTCGCCCGCGAGGTCGAGATACTCCAAATCCGTTCGCGCATCGCGACGGAGGCGCAGTCCGAGATGGACAAGGCGCAGCGCGACTACATCCTGCGCCAGCAGTTGAAGGCCATCCAGAAGGAACTCGGCGAGGACGAGGGCGGCGAGGCGGCCGACGCGGCGGCGATGCGCGAGCGCCTGGCCGAAGCGGATTTGCCGGACGACGTGCGTAAGGAGGCCGACCGCGAGTTGCGCCGGATGGAGCGGCTGCCCGCCGCCGCGCCCGACTACCACGTCATCCGCACCTACCTGGAATTCATACTGGAACTCCCGTGGCGCAAGTCTTCCGAAGATAAGCTCGACCTGGAAGAGGCGCGGCGCATACTCGACGAGGATCACTACGGGCTGGAAGACATCAAGGAGCGCATCCTCGAATTCCTCGCCGTCGTCAAGCTCCGCCCCGACTCGAAAAGCCCGATCCTGCTCTTCGTCGGCCCGCCCGGCGTCGGCAAGACCAGCTTGGGCCGCTCGATTGCGCGCGCGATGGGACGGCAGTTCGAGCGATTCAGTTTGGGCGGCATGCGCGACGAGGCGGAACTGCGCGGCCACCGGCGCACCTACATCGGCGCGATGCCGGGCCGCATCATCCAAAGCTTGCGGCGAGCGGGCGTGAACAACCCCGTGATGATGCTCGACGAGATCGACAAGCTGGGCAACGACTACCGGGGCGACCCGGCATCGGCCCTCCTGGAAGTCCTCGACCCGCAGCAGAACCACAGCTTCCGGGATCACTACCTCGATCTGCCCTTCGATCTCTCGAAGGTCTTCTTCATCGCGACGGCGAACCAGTTGGGGCCGATCCCCGCGCCCTTGCGCGACCGCATGGAGATCATCGGGCTCTCCGGCTACAGCTACCAGGAGAAGCTGCACATCGCGCGCCAGTACCTCATCCCGCGACAGACCGTCGAGAACGGACTCACGCCAGGTCAGCTCACGGTCACGGACGAGGCCGTCATGCTCATCGCCGAGCGCTACACGCGCGAGGCGGGCGTGCGCCAGCTCGAACGCGCCATCGGCTCGGTCGCGCGCAAGGCCGCCCTGAAGATCGCGAAGGGCGAAGTGCCCGACGTGAACATCGACGAAGCTGACGTGCGCGAGATGCTGGGGCCGCCGCGTTTTTACCCCGAACAGGCGCGCAAGGATTTGCCGGCGGGCGTCGCCACGGGGATGGCGTGGACGGAGATGGGCGGGCAGATCCTCTTCATCGAGGCGACGCTGCTGCCCGGCGGGTCGGGGCTGACCTTGACGGGCCAGCTCGGCGACGTGATGCAGGAGTCTGCGCGCGCCGCGCGCTCGTACCTGTGGTCGCACGCCGCGGAGTTCGGCATCGACCCGGACATGTTCAAGTCCTACGGCGTACACCTGCACGTGCCCGCCGGGGCGATCCCGAAGGACGGCCCGTCGGCGGGTGTGGCGATGACTGCCGCGCTCGCTTCGCTGTTCACGGGCCGGAGGGTCAACTACAACACGGCGATGACGGGCGAGATCACCCTGTCGGGGCAGGTCTTCCCCGTCGGCGGGATCAAGGAGAAGGTTTTGGCGGCGCACCGCGCGGGCGTCAGGCGCGTCGTCATCCCGGCGCGCAACGAGGCCGACCTCGAAGACCTACCCGCGGAGGTGCGAGACGAGCTGGAAATCGTGCTCGTCGCGCGCATCTCGGAGGCGGTCGAGGCGGCGCTCGACCGCGTGGTCGCCAACCCGCCGCCGCCGGCCAACGCCAGCGACGGCGCGCAGCAGCAACAGCAGGCGGACGGCCAGCCCGCGCGCGAGCCGGAGACGGTGCGCGTCCGCGGTCGCTGAGCGCGGCGCGAGTCTTCCGCAGGACTTCAAAGGGAAAGTCCCGACGGCTCTAAAGGCCGGCGGGACTTTTTCACGTCGCAGCCGCCTGTCGTCGTCTGATCGTGTTTGAGTTCGTCTGCCGGCGCGCCGCTCAGGGCAGCGCCTCGACGACGATGAAGAAGCGGAAGGCCCCGGCCTGTTCGACTCCGAAGAGGAAGCGCAGGTCTATCGAAGCGCCGTTGGCGAGTTGCGTACCGATGGTGACGGTGCCGGCCGAGAGCGTCGAGTTGAAGCCGCCGCCGCTCGGCTGCGCCTCGGCGGCTGCGGCCTGTTCGAGCGTCGTGCCGCGGACGGTGATGGTACCGCCGGCGCAGGGGTTCGCTTCCAGAGAGTTCTCGGAAGAGATCACGCGCAGGTCGGCGACCCCGCTGGGAGCCGGGAAGGTGCTGATGTCCACGACGCGGAACCGGAGCCGCGAGACGTTACCGCCCGTCTTGTTGGTGAACTTGCGGCGGATCTCGAACGTGCCACGAGACCGGGGCGAGGGATCCCCCGACGGGTTGGAGGGCGGCTCTCGCTTAGTGTTCGGCTCGGTGTGCGAGTTCACGCACGGGAAGACGAGCGAGGACGGGAAGTTTGCCGAGCGGTTGATGGGGCTGGTCGAGTTCTCCGGCCCCGGCGCTCCGAGCCGCTGCTGTGTGCCCTCGGGCGACTGCGGCGTGCCGTTCGTATCCACGAAGATGAAGTCGTCGCGGTTGTTGTCGGTGTCCCGCGGGTGGCCGCTCGAAGCCGCCGGCGTGTTGATGACGGCCGTCGGGTTAGTGCAGTTGGCGTCCACCGTGTCCGGGTCGGTGCCGATGCAGCCGCCGGGCAGGCGGCGCACGTAGCTGTGGGCGGTGGAGAAGTGCGAGAGGTTGCGCACGCCCGCGCCCTCCTTGTAGAGCGTGTTGGCCTCTGCCGTCGGGCCGACGGCGTCGAGCCGCGTGCCCGTGTTGAAGTTCGCGCTGTTGGCGGTCGAGAAGAGCGCGATGCCGCGGCGCGGGAGCGGCGGGTTGCCGCCCGCGCCGTCCGGGTCTTCGCCGTTCTCGATGTTCTGCGTGTAGGTGGCGTCGCAGTTGGCGGTTGTGGCGAACTGCCCGTCGTTGCCGGACGGGAGCGAGGACAGCGAGTAGCCGAGAGAGTTGCAGCCGAGGTAGTGGCCGCGCGCGGGAATGACGGTGTTCTGCGGGATCGTGAAGCGCAGGTCGCCGTCCGAGGCGGCGACGGCGTAGCCCGTATTCGATCCGTCCGAGGAGTTGACCGTGTGCGGCGCGTTGCTGGCGTTATAGATTTCGATGAACTCGTCGAGCGCGCCGCCCGTCCCGTTCAGGCGGAACTCGGAGATGATGAGCGGGCGCGCTGCGACGACCGCAGGCTCGACCCCACGGCCGGCGTGCGCGGTCGCGGCCGACTTCCCCCTCTTGCCGCCCGGCAGACCCTCCTGCGCCGAGGCGTCGGGGGCAGTTACGGACAGGCACAGCAGCGCGGCCACGACGAAGCCGCGCGGGCGAGAAATGCTATTCATCAAAGCTCCTCCTCCGCGGGATACAAGTATTCGTGTCAGACACGCAAGCACGTTACAGCCTGCGCGTCAGTGAGGCGGGGCTGAAGAGGCGTTAGCGCACTGGTGGGGAATCTGCGGCGCAGACTAACACAGAACGGGCACGGGTGTGAACGCCGCGGCGCGTTGCGGCGGGCGCGCCGTCTCGCGCGGCGACCGGGCCGTCGCGCGCCTTTTGAGTTATGATTCGGGGCGGCGGGCGCGGCGCGACCACGGCGCGCGCCCGCACGCGCGGCGGAAACGAAAGGGGGACGGCGACAGAATGGCGAGCAGGAAGACGCAGGCGAAGGCGGGCATCCCCGCAGTGAGGCGCGGCCAGCAGATGGGCGACGCCGCGAAGACCAACAACCCCAACAAGCAGCGGGAGGCCGAGGCCGACACGCCCGCCCTGCGCGGCCGGCGCAAGACCGAGAACCAGTTCTTCGCTGACGACTCCGCCCAGCAGGCCGGCTCGAACGACGCACGCCCGCGCTCAAACTCCCCCTCCATCCCGGCCGCCCTCCCCACCGGCACGAAGCTCGGCGAGTCCGGCGGCGAGCGCGCCTTCAAACAACGCCAACCCAAAGCGCGCGCAGCCTCCAAGAAGAAGGGCTGAGCGCGACGCGCGGCGACGAGTTCGGCGACAGGACAGGCGCTACCGCGGCCGGCGCGAAACTCCTTCCGCCCGCGCCGGCCGCGGTGCTATAAAACGATCTTGCCTCACGGCGCGTCTAGAGAACGCCCACGGAGATCGAAACGACGTGCAAACACCGACCCGCCTCGGAGTCTTCGTTAGCTCGACCTGGCTCGACTTGCAGCCCGAACGCAAGGCGGTCGAGGAGGCGCTGCAACGCCTGCGCGCTTCCAGCTTCGTCGGCATGGAACACTTCGGCAGCCGCCACGAGGACACGCGCCGCGCCTCACTCGAAGAAGTTGATCGCGGCCACGTCTACGTCGGCATCTTCGCCGCCCGCTACGGCTCCGGCATCACCGAAGCCGAGTACCGCCGCGCACGTGAGCGCGGCCTTGAGTGTTTCATCTACTTCAAGGCCAAGTCCGCGATCACGCTCGACAAGTATGAGGAAGATGCGGCGCAGCAGGCGCGTCTCGAAAAACTCAAAGCCGAACTGCGCCAGTCGCACACGGTCAGCGAGTTCAACAACCCCGACGAACTCGCGGCCAAAGTCACCGCCGATCTGAGCCGCTGGATTTTTGACGAATACCGGAAGCGGCCGAGCGACACGGCCGGAGACGATCCCGCCCTCCGCGCGCTCCACCAACTCCCGCCGCCGCCCGGCGACTTCACCGGCCGCGTCGAGGAATTGGCTGACCTCTCAACCAATTTTGAGCGCGGCGTCCAAATCTCTGGCCTCCAAGGCCAGGGCGGCATCGGCAAGACCGCCCTCGCACTCAAGCTCGCCGAACGACTGAAGCCGCGCTACCCGGATGCGCAGTTCTACCTCGACCTTAGGGGCGCGAGCCAACAGCATCCGCTCTCCACGGCCGAGGCGATGGCGCACGTCATCCGCGCCTACCACCCGACCGCCAAGCTGCCCGACGACGAGGCGCAACTCGGCGCGCTCTACCAATCGGTGCTCGACGGCAAGCGCGCCCTGCTGCTGATGGACAACGCGCGCGACGCCGCGCAGGTCTTACCGCTCATCCCGCCAGCCGGCTGCGTCCTCGTCGTCACCTCGCGCCAACATTTCACACTGCCCGGCCTTTACGCTAAAGACCTTAACGCGCTTCCGCCCGAAGACGCCCGCACGCTCCTGCTCAACATCGCGCCGCGCATCGGCGAACATGCAGATGAGATCGCGCGGCTCTGTGGCCGTCTGCCGCTCGCGCTGCGCCTCGCCGCCAGCGCCCTCGCCGAACGCAAAGACCTCAGCGCGGCCGACTACGCGCGCCGCCTGACCGACTCCCGGCAACGGCTCAAACTTATCGAAGCCTCACTCAAACTGAGCTACGACCTGCTGAGCGCGGAACTGCAACAACGTTGGCGCGCGCTCGCCGTCTTCCCCGTGACGTTCGACGCCGCAGCCGCGGCCTTCGTGTGGGGGACGGACGCGGACGCCGCGCAGGACGCGCTCGGCGAGTTGATCAAGTACAGCCTGCTTGATTGGGACGACGCGACCGCCCGCTACGGCCTGCACGACCTCGCGCGCCTGTTCGCTGACAGCCGCCTGAGCAACGAAGAGAGATATGATGCTCAAGTGCGTCATGCCCAGTATTACATCCTAGTACTGGGCATAACGCAGAACCTTTATAAGCAGGGCGGCGAGGCATTCATGCGTGGGTTGGCCTTATTCAATACGGAATGGACAAACATACAAGCCGGACAGTCATGGGTTGCCCACCATCTTGAAGGCGGAGGCATTTCAGCTCGATTGTGCTCTTCCTACTATAATGTTGGATCGTATGTGCTTCAATTACGCTTGCATCCCCGCGAACGTGTTAAGTGGTTAGAGCAAGCTTTATCTGCCGCACGGGAATCGAAGGACAGAACCTCAGAAGCATATAATTTAGGCAACCTTGGCATCGCATACGCTGATCTAGGGGAATCGCGGCGTGCCATCGAATGTTACGAGTCAGTCTTGGCTATCGCGCGCGAGGATGGCGACCGGCAAAGTGAGCTTAGGGCGCTTAACAGCCTCGGCAACGCTTATACCAACTTGGGCGAAACCAGGCGTGCCATAGGATTCTATGAGCAGGGACTAGAGGTAAACCGCGAGATTGGTGACCGCCGCAACGAAGGTAGTTTACTCGTCAATCTCGGTGTTGCTTATAAAGACTTGGGCGAGACGCGACGCGCTATCGAATTCTATGAACGGGCGTTGGAGATTAACCGTGAGGTCGGCGACCGCCGCACCGAGGGCAACGCTCTAGGTAATCTTGGCGTTTCATATCGGCATTTGGGTGAGACGCGCCGCGCCATTGGGTTCTACGAGCAACAACTTGAAATTGCACGCGAGATCAATGACCGCCGCGGCGAGAGTAATTCGCTTGGCAACCTCGGCAACGCCTACAAGGACTTGGATGAGCTACACCACGCCGTCGAACTCTACGAACAGGCATTAACCATTCGTCGAGAGATCGGAGACCGACGCGGTGAAGCTAATGATCTGTGGAATATGAGCTTGACGCTCAACAAGCTTGATAACCGGGAGCAGACTGTTGCTTGTGCAGAGGCGGCGCTCAAGATTTATGAGGAGATTGAAGACCCAAGGGCAGGCAAGGTGCGCGAGCAGTTGGAGGAGTGGCGTGGGGAGGCGGGATGAGGGGCGGGGCTAGCGGCTTTTGCGGCGGGACGTGTAGGCGCGTTTGAGTTGTTCGTGGTTGACCGAGCCGGGGAGTTTGTCGGGCAGGTCGAGCGAGTCGTCGATGAGGGCTTCGGTGTTGATGCCGGCGACGCGGGCGTATTGCAGCAGGGTTTCCAGCGGGGGTTCGTTCCTTCCAGTTTCGTACTTGGAGATTCGGTCGTAGGTGACTGAGTCGTCCAGACCCAAGCGTCTCCACATATCAGTCTGAGAAAGTTCGAGGGCGGTGCGGATGTGCAGAAGCTTTTCGGCCAGCCGCTTCGGCTTCGGGCGCGTGTAGCCCATCAGGAGTTTCCTCCCGACGGGGCGGCAGGGCGCAGGGACGCCTTGCCTTTACGTATAACTATACGTAGAATCTGGCTGCGTAGCTGGATCGCCGGGAGCTTCCTCGTGTGCTCAACGGCGATGCTCATCACTCGTCCGTGAAGGTGAGAATTGAGCTACGCATGTGCCGTCGCCTGGCTTTCAAAGACTTAGAGCGCGCCGCATCATAGCAGAGAGCGCGCGCCCGTGATACGCCCTTTTGCGGCCCCGTCCGAGAAGGTTGCGCCGTGAGTGTGAAGGAGTCGCCGAAGAAGCAGCCGCCGCTCGTGCTCTACGCGGAGGACAACCGGCTGGTGGCCGCGCCCGTGAGAGACGTGCTGGAACTGGCGGGCTGCCGCGTCGAGCACTGCGCGAACGGGGTGACGGCGCTGGCGCTGCTGCGGAGCGCGGGAGCGCGGGGCGTGCGCTACGACCTCATCGTGCTCGATAACGAGTTGCCGGAGCTTGCGGGGCTGGAAGTGGCGCGGGCGGCGCGCGCGATCAAGGAGTGCCGGCGCACGCCGATCATCCTCGTCGCCCTCGAAGACTGCACCGACGAGGCGCGGCGGGTGGGCGCGAGCGAGTTCCTGCGCAAGCCGCACAACCTCTTGACGCTCGCCGACGCGGTCAGGCGGCTGCTTAAAGCCCGTAAAGCGTGAATCGTGAATAGAAGTTGCCTTCTTCTATTCACGATTCACGATTCACTATTTACGATTGACGGCTTTTCCGTCTTACTCGACGACCCAAGTGTCGCCGCTGTTGATCAGTTTTTCGAGGCTGCCCGCGCCCTTCTGGGCGATGGCCTCGTCGATCTGGGCGACGAGGAGGTCTTCGTAGGTCTCGCGGCGCACGTCGCGGAAGATGCCGACGGGCTGCGGGAATTCGGGGTGCTCCATGCGCGCGAGCATGAAGGCGACCGAGGGGTCTTTTTCGTGTACGTCGTGGACGAGGCAGTCGTCCTCGGTCAGCCCCGTCTCCGCGTTCAGCTCGATGACTTCGGGGCGCGTCCCCGACATGCGTATGCCGCGGTCGCGCTTCGCGCCGAAGACCATCGGCTTGCCGTGCTCCAGATACAGCACGCGCTCCTGACGCACGCCGCGCTCGGCGAACGAGTCGAACGCGTGGTCGTTGAAGATGTTGCAGTTCTGATAGACCTCGACGAAGGAGACGCCCTTGTGGCGCGCGGCCGATTCGACCATCGCGCCGAGGTGCTTGATGTCTATGTCTATCGAGCGCGCGACGAAGGTCGCCTCCGAGGCGATGGCGAGCGAAAGGGGGTTGATGGGGTAGTCAATGACGCCCATCGGGGTGGACTTCGTCTTCTTGCCGAACTCCGAGGTCGGCGAATACTGCCCCTTCGTCAGCCCGTAGATGCGGTTGTTGAAGAGGATGTAGTTGAGGTCTATGTTGCGGCGGATGGCGTGGATGAAGTGGTTGCCGCCGATGGAGAGGGCGTCGCCGTCGCCCGTGATGACCCACACGGACAGCTCCGGGTTCGCCGCCTTGATCCCGGTCGCCACGGCGGGCGCGCGGCCGTGGATCGAGTGGAAGCCGTAGGTGTTCATGTAGTAGGGGAAGCGCGACGAGCAGCCGATCCCGCTGACGAAGACGATCTTCTCGCGCGGGATGCCGAGTTCGGGCATCACCTTCTGTACGTTGTTGAGGATCGCGTAGTCGCCGCAGCCCGGGCACCAGCGCACCTCCTGGCCCGAGACGAAGTCGGCCTTCGCGAGCTTCGCCGGAGGAGGCGCGACCGCGCCCGCGACGACCGATCCCGGCTCGCTCTCGGGCGACGGGCCGCCGCCCGACACGTTGCCGCCGATCCCCTGCGCCTCTTGCTCGTTCGCCTTCGGCGGGTTCAGCACGTCCGCAGTCCTGTTGCCGTTACCGTTTCCTTCTGTGCCCATCTCACTGACTCCTATGATTTCAGACCACCGATAAATCCTTACAGGTATTCCTCTACCTTGCGGATGATCTCGCGAATCTGGAAGGGGCGGCCCTTGACCTTCGAGAAGGAGACCGCATCAACCAGATACCTGGCGCGGATCATCGTGCAGAGCTGGCCGAGGTTCATCTCCGGGATGATGACGCGCTCGAAGCTGCGGAGCACGTCGCCCAGGTTCGCGGGGAACGGGTTCAGGTGGCGCAGGTGCGCGCTCGAAACCGAGTGGCCCGCGCGCCGCAACTGTTCGACGGCCGAGGTGATCGAGCCGTAGGTCGAACCCCAGCCGAGGACTAACACCTTGCCCGTCGGGTCGCCGAACACTTCCACGTCGGGCACGTCCTGCACGGCGCGGTCAACCTTCTCCTGGCGCAGGCGCACCATGAACTCGTGGTTCTCCGGCTCGTAGTTGACGTTGCCCGTAAGGTGCTGCTTCTCGATGCCGCCGATGCGGTGTTCGAGGCCGGGCGTGCCGGGCAGGGCGTAGGGGCGGGCGAGCGTCCGCTCGTCGCGCGCGTAGGGCAGGAAGCCTTCGGGGTCGGCCGCGAACTTCAGCTCGATCTTCGGCAGGTCTTCCAACGCGGGCACGGCCCAAGGCTCCGCGCCGTTGGCGAGGTAGCCGTCCGAGAGGTAGAAGACAGGCGACATGTACTTGAGGGCGAGGCGCACGGACTCGATAGCCATGTGGAAGCAGTCGGCCGGCGTGGCCGGCGCGACGACTATCGCGGGACACTCGCCGTTGCGCCCCCAGACGGCCTGGAAGAGATCGGCCTGCTCGGTCTTCGTCGGCAACCCCGTCGAGGGGCCGCCGCGCTGCACGTTGACGATGACGAGCGGAAGCTCCGTCATCACCGCGAGGCCGATGGCCTCCTGTTTGAGTGCGACGCCGGGGCCGCTCGTCCCGGTCAGGCCGATGTTGCCGGCGAAGGCCGCGCCGATGGCGGCGCAGACCGCGGCGATCTCGTCCTCGGCCTGGAAGGTTTTGACGCCGAAATTCTTGTGGCGCGCCAGCTCGTGCAGGATGTCGGAGGCCGGCGTGATCGGGTACGAGCCGTAGAACAGCGGCCGGCCGGCGAGCTGCGAGGCGGCGACGAAGCCGATGGCCGTGGCCTCGTTCCCCGTGATCTTGCGGTACTTGCCGGGCGCGATCTGCGCCTTCTTGACCGTGTAGTGCGTGGTGAAGACTTCGGTCGTGTCGGCGAAGTTGTAGCCGGTGCGGAGCGCGATCTCGTTGGCTCGCTGCACCTCGGGGTTCTTCTTGAACTTCGCGTCGATCCAGTCGAGCGTCTGCTGCATCGGCCGGTCGTAGAGCCAGTAGAGCACGCCGAGCGCGAAGAAGTTCTTGGAGCGATCCATCTCCTTGCGCGAGAGCTTGACGCCGGCCTCTTGCAGCGCGCGCAAATTCAGCGTCGTGATCGGCAGGCGGTGGACGCGGTAGCCCTTGAGCGTGCCGTCTTCGAGCGGGTTCGACTCGTAGGCCGCCTTCTTCAGGTTCTCCTTGTTGAACTCGTCCGTGTTGATGATGACGGTTCCGCCCTCTTCCAGATCGGGCAGGTTCACTTTCAAGGCGGCCGGGTTCATCGCGACGAGCACGTTCGGCTGATCGCCGGGCGTGCGTATGTCCTGCGACGAGAAGTTGAGCTGGAAGCCGGAGACGCCGGGCAGGCTCCCGGCGGGAGCGCGGATTTCGGCGGGGAAGTCGGGCAGCGTCGAGATGTCGTTGCCGACGACGGCGGAGGTGTTCGTGAACTGCGTGCCCGTCAACTGCATGCCGTCGCCGGAGTCGCCGGCGAAGCGTATGGTGACGGTCTCGACCTCCTCGAAATGCTTCTCCGCCTGTTCTGCTGGTGGCGTGTCGATGATGGCGCTCATGGCTGTAAAGATTCCTCTGTGCGGTAAAAGTGCGGCCGGCGGCTGCGCGTCGGCTGCTGTCCGGGCCTCATTCCAAAGTGGGGATCGTCTCCGGCGAGAAGACCTGCTCGTGTGTTCACAGGCCATTGTACACAGACGGACTTCGCGCCCTCAAGCCGGCAGGCCCGCGCGTGTCGTGGATCACTATGAGCCGTGATCGCGTGTGGGCGCGCGCGTCGCGACGCGACGCGCGCGACTCGGTGTTACAATGGCGCGCGAACCAGCCACCGCGCGCGTCAGCGAGATCGGTCGCGCGCGCCCACACGCTCCGCACGCGCGACGCGCGCCCCCGACCGCCCGAGGAGGGCCGAAGCCTCATGCAGAGACGCAACAACGCACGCACGCCTTACCCTGCACTGGCACTCGCACTCCTGCTGCTGACGGCCCCGGCCCCCGCCGCGAACGCTCAGGGCGGCGCGGGGCAGAGTTTCACCTCCGGCGATCTCTCGTTCTCGGTCCCGCCGGGTTGGGCCGTGAGCGAGGAGGAGAGCGACCCGGACACGCAGACCTTCGTCGTCAGACGCGCCGGCCTCGACGCGGAGATCAGGCTGCTCGTCTCGCGCAGCTCCTTCTTAGGCCCCGGCGTGACGCCCGAAGTGATCCTCAACGCGGCCCGCAACGGCATCATCGCCCCGCGCGCGGATAAGATGGCCGCGACGGCGGCGGCACAGGGACAGAAGGCCGCCCGCGCGCCCGCGCGCACGGACTTCGGGGGCGCGCCCGCGGACGGCGAGCGACTGATCTTCAGCCTCGGCAACGTGCCGTGGACGGCCGAGTTCTACGCGCTGCTCGTCGGCGGCCGGCTGGCCGTCGTCAGTCTCATCACGGCGGGCGAGGGCGCGCAGCAGCAGTCGGCCCCGGCGTGGGACATGCTGCGCCGCACGTTCGCCGTCGGCGGCGTCCCCGTCGCGAAGGCGACCCCGCCGCCCGACCCGGAGGCGGCGGCAGATGCGCTGCTCAAAGAGATGCACGAGTTGGTGGGGCGCGTCGTGAAGCTGCGCGCCGAGGGCAGGTACGCGGAGGCTTTGCCGCTCGCCGAGCGGTACCTCGCGCTGGCCGAGAAGCTCGACGCGCTCCCGCTGCCGCCCGACTTCGGGGGCGCGGCGACGCCCGGCGCGCTCAACGTGCTCGGCGAGCTGCACTACGCCGCCGGCCGCTACGACCGCGCCGAACAGTTCCTGCGCCGCTCGCTCGAACTGACCGAGAAGGCGAAGGGCGCGGAAGACCCTTCGCTCGGCGCGCCGCTCAACAACCTCGCCACGCTCTACCTCGACACCGGCGACTATGCCCGCGCCGAACCGCTCTTCGCGCGCGCCGTCCGCATCACGGAGAAGTCGAGAGGCCCCGAACACCCGCTCACCGCCACCGCGCTCAACAACCTCGCGCAGTTCTACCACGCGACGAACGACTTCGCGCGCGCCAAAGAGCTGATGCTGCGTGTGCTCGCCGTCCGCGAGAAGGCGCTCGGCCCGGATGACCCGAGCGTGGCCGTCGCGCTGAGCAACCTCGGCACGCTCTACGACGAGCTGGGCGATCCGGCGCGCGCCGAGGAGTTGATGCGACGCGCGCTCAGGATCATCGAGAAGGGACGCGGCCCCGATCACCCGGAGACGGCCACCGTCCTTAACAACCTCGGCTTCATCCTCCGCAACGCGGGCGACTTTCAGCGATCCGAGCAGCACTACGCGCGCGCCCTCGCCGTCAACGAGCGCGCGCTCGGCCCCGATCACCCGACGCTCGCCTCGACAATAGACAACCTCGCGCAGCTCTTCGCCGCGCGGGGCGAGTACGCGCGCGCCGAGTCGCTCTTCAAGCGCGCCATCTCGATCCGCGAGCGCGCCTTCGGGGCCGAGAACACGGAGGTCGCCGAATCGCTCAGCAACCTCGCGCTGCTCTACCAGGAGCAGGACGATTTCGCGCGGGCCGAGCCTCTGCTCGTGCGCTCGCGCGCGATCCTGGAGAAGAGGCTCGGCGCGGGGCACGGGCAGGTCGCGACCGCGCTCGACAACCTGGGAACCAACCACCACCTGCTGGGGCGGC
The DNA here is from genome assembly GCA_035295985.1 of Pyrinomonadaceae bacterium. Taxonomy (GTDB): domain Bacteria; phylum Acidobacteriota; class Blastocatellia; order Pyrinomonadales; family Pyrinomonadaceae; genus JAIVGV01. Next base: position 21,782 of record DATHBT010000253.1, read on the forward strand.
CCGATCTCGCCGAGCCGCTGATGGCGCGCGCCCTCGCGATCCGCGAGAGGCTCTACGGCGCGGAGAGCACGGAGGCGGCCGTCTCCTACAACAACCTCGGCGGCCTCGCGCAGCGGCGCGGCGACGCGGCCCGCGCCGAGGCGCTCTACCAGCGTGCCCTCGGCATCTACGAGCGCATCTACGGCACCGAGCACCCGACGCTCGCGCTCCTGCTCACCAACCTCTCGGTCACCCACCTCGGCGGCGGGGACTTCGCGCGCGCCGTCTCCGCGCACGCGCGCGCACTGGACGTGAGCGAGCGGCAGTTGGCGCACGTCCTCGCCACCGGGTCGGAGGAGCAGAAGCGACTCTACACGGCGCGGCTGCGCGAGCAGCTCGACTACACGCTCTGGCTGCACGCCTCGGCCGCGCCTTCAGACGGGAACGCATTGCGGCTCGCGCTCACCACGCTGCTCAGGCGCAAGGGCCGCGTGCTCGACGCCATGAGCGATCAGATCGGGGCGCTGCGCCGACGCCTCCGCCCCGAAGATCGCGCGCTGCTCGAAAAGCTCTCGGCCAAACGTGCGGAGCTTGCGGTGCTCGTGCTCAAGGGGCCGGGCAAGTCTTCTCCGGAAGAGTTTCAGGCACGGCTCGCGCGGCTCGGCGGCGAGGTCGAACGGCTCGAAGGCGAGGTGAGCGCGCGGAGCACCGAGTACCGCGCGCAGGCGCAGCCCGTCACGTCGGAGGCCGTGCAGCGCGCGATCCCGCAGGGCGCGACGCTCGTCGAGTTCGCGATCTATCGGCCGTACAATCTGAAGAGCCGGAGCAGCGCGGAGAACTTCGGCGCGCCGCGCTACGCGGCCTACGTGCTGCCGCACGCCGGCCCCGCGAGGTGGGTCGAGCTGGGCGAGACGGCGGCAATCGACGGGGCGGTCGCGGCCTGGCGCACGGCGCTCGCCAACCCGCGCCGCGCGGACGTGCGCGCGCTCGCGCGCAATCTGGACGAGCGCGTCATGCGCCCCGTGCGCAAGCTGCTCGGCCCCGAAGCGCGGCAGCTCTTCCTCTCGCCCGACGGCGCGCTCAACCTCATCCCATTCGGCGCGCTCGCCGACGAGCAGGATCGCTACCTCGTCGAGACATACTCGATAACCTACCTGACCAGCGGGCGCGACTTGCTGCGCCT
>DATHBT010000254.1:0-10856 GCA_035295985.1 Pyrinomonadaceae bacterium
CGCGAACCGCAGCAGCCTGCGCCGGAAGGCCCCTACGACGACCTCTGGAAGCTCGGCGAGCCGCCGCCCGAACCCGAAGCGTCCGCCGCGGACGACGCCGCCGGGCAGCGCCAGCTCCCCCTGCCCGAGAAAGACCTCATCTACTTCATCCTCAGGAACTCGCCCGCCCTCGCCGACTGGCAGCGCGACGCCATGGCGATGATCCACGAGGAGATGGAGTACTTCGTCCCGCAGATGCAGACGAAGGTCATGAACGAAGGTTGGGCGTCGTTCTGGCACGCGCGCATCATGCGCGAACTCGACCTGCCCGACGTGGAGATGCTTGAGTTCGCCGAGCTGCATTCGGGAGTCGTCTCGCCGCACAAGGGGCAACTTAACCCGTACTACCTGGGCTACAAGATTCTCGAAGACATCGAGCGGCGCTGGGACAACCCGTCGGCCCGCGAGCGCGAGGAGTTGGGCCGCAAACCCGGCGGCGGGCGCGAGAAGATCTTCGAGGTGCGGGAGCTGGACAACGACGTGTCGTTCCTGCGCAACTACCTGACCGAGGAGCTGTGCGAGGAACTCGATCTGTTCGTCTATGAGCTGGTCGAGGACGAGGAGTGGACGGTGACGGAGAAGTCGTGGGAGCGCGTGCGCGATCAGCTCGTCTCGAACATGACCAACTTCGGCTTCCCCTACATCGTCGTCGCCGACGGCGACTACAACGGCAACCGCGAGCTGTACCTCAGGCACCAGTACGAGGGCGCGGAGCTGGACGGGTCTTACGCGCGCAAAGTGCTCGAACACGTCCACGCGCTCTGGGGCCGGCCGGTCCACCTCGAAACGGTCGTTGACGGCGACCCGGTCACGATGCGCTACGACGGCGAGGAGCACACGGACGAGGACTGACCGACCGCCGGGCCGCGCCGGTAGTTCGCGCGCCCTGCCCCCCTCGGCCGTTGGCATGCGGTAGCCGTGGCCGCCAGTTTTTCCGCTGGACTTCCCGTAGCATCATGGCTAGAGTAGGCCGCCGTGAAGCTCTCACGAGGGGCGAGAATCGAAAGTGACATGCTCGAAGATCAGCGTTCCGCGCAGGCCGTAGTTAACAACAGAGAATCCGAACTACTTAATCTTCTGGCGGTGGATTGGAGTTTCGCCTCGGAGAAAACGTCTCACCTGACTCACGGGCTGCACCCTTACCCCGCCAAATACATCCCCCAGATACCGCACACACTCATTCGGGAACTCTCGTCGCCGGGGGAGACGGTGGCGGACATATTCTGCGGAAGCGGGACGGCGCTGGTCGAGGCGCTGCTCCTCGGCCGCAACGCTGTGGGCGTGGACGCTAGCCCGCTCGCGTGTCTCATCAGCCGGGCCAAGACGGCGCGGCTCGCCGAAGGCGATCTGGATTCGCTGCTCTCGCTCGCCGAGAGCGCGCACCTGCTCGCCGATCAGATATCGGCCCAGAGCAATTTCCCTCTGTTCCAACCCCTCCCCTATGCCTCCGGCGCGCCACGCCCCAGCGACGAGACCATCTCTTTCTGGTTCGCCCCATTCGTGGTCGAGGAACTGGCCGAGGCGCTGTCATGGTGCCACGGGATGCCCACCGAATCGAGCCGGACGGTAGCCCTCGCGGCGTTCTCTTCAATTATCGTCGTGGTGTCGAGACAGGATTCGGACACGCGCTACGTCCGCCGCGAAAAGAAGATACGGCCGGGCGACGCAATGCGGCGGTTCGCGCGTTCCGTGTCCGAGGCCGCGCGCAACAGCGCCGAGTTGACCGGGCTGGTCGATTCGGGCCTCGGCTGCGAAGTCCACAACGCCGACGTTCTTACCGGCCCGGACATCGGCCAAGTCGATCTGGTAGTCTGCTCGCCCCCCTACCCCAACGCATATAGCTACCACCTCTACCACCGGACGCGGATGCTCTGGCTCGGAATGGATCAGCCGAAGTTTAAGCGGGAGGAGATAGGGAGCCACAGGAAATACAGCAGCAGAGGCCCTAACGGCGCGACCGTCGAGACCTTTCGCGGCGAGATGTCGACCATCTTCACTTGGCTCCGCCGACACCTCCGGCCCGACGGGTACGCCTGCTTCGTGGTCGGCGACTCGACGTTGAAAGGGCGGGTCATCAGCAACGCCGATCTGATTGCCGAAGTATCGGCGGAGAACGGCTTCAGCGAGGCGGGCCGCTTGGAGAGGCGAATGCAGGATACGAAGAAGGCTTTTAACCCGGCCATCGGGAAGATCAAGCGCGAGCAGATCGTGGTGATGCGTAACACAGGGGGGACGCCCGCGTGACAGCCGTCCTGAAGTGTCGAATCAAGCCCTACATCCAGCCCTTCGAGCGGAAGTTGGCCCTCGCCGAACTGTCCTCGCTCGCTCGCTCGGCCCCGCGTGCGGCAGGCCCGGCCGCCGAAGCCATCGAATTCGAGGTGCAGTGCGACGCGCCCGCTGACGCGCTCGCGGAGAAGTTGGCCTACTGGGAGTACGTCTCCGACTCACACCCGCGGGTGACGGTTCAGGCGCTGCGCGAGGCCACGGTCAACGTCGTCCGCAACGGCGTTCCCCTAGAGAAGATCGCCGAACTCCTCCCCTTCGCCGGGGGCGAGGTTCCTTTGCCCAACAGGCGCTGCCTGCGCTACGGGGCGCACGGCATTCACGAATACCGCGGAAAGTTTTTCCCCCAACTTGTCAGGTCGCTCATTAACATCGCAGGGGTTCCGGCCGGCGGGGTCGTGGCCGATCCGCTCGCCGGGAGCGGGACAACGGTCGTCGAGACGGTTCTGGCCGGGGGGCGGGGAATAGGTCTGGACATGAACCCCCTCTCGGTCTTGATCGGGCGCACGAAATGCGCGCTGCTCGCCGTCCCGCCGAAACGTCTAGAGGCCGCGTACCGGCAGACGCGCGAGCGTCTGCTTGCTGCCACGCCCGCGCGTGTTGCCTCGCGCCTCCCCTACTTCGCCTCGCTGCCTGACAGGGATCAGGAGTACCTCGGGGGGTGGTTTTCCGAACACGTCTTGGCCGATCTCGATCAGATAGCGCGGGTGATCGGCGAAATCGAGGACGGCCCCGTGCGCGATCTGATGCGCGTCTCCCTGAGCAACATTATTAGAAGGGTCTCGTGGCAGAAGGACGACGATCTGCGGGTCAGGAAGGAGATCCGGGCGGATGACGATGTCGATCCGGTCAAGGAGTTTTTAGACGAGCTGGGGAGTTCGGTCAGGACTGTTCTGGCCTTCCTCTACCAGAATGGGGCATCCGGCCTCGGCCCCTTCGCGATAGAAGAAGGGAACGCCTGCCTGCTCGACGTGCTCTGGAGCGACTGGCGCGGGCGGGTTGATGCCGTCATCACCTCGCCGCCTTACGCCACGGCGCTCCCCTATCTCGACACGGATCGGTTGAGTCTCTGCTACCTCGGCCTGCTGACCCGGCCCGATCACCGTAAACGTGATTTACAGATGATCGGGAACAGGGAGGTCACGGAGAAGCAGCGCAGGCTTCAGTGGGAGCACTTTCAAAGTCGGAAAGAACTTCTCCCGGCGGCGGTGGTCGGGCTAATCGAGAAGGTTCACCGCTTGAACTCAGCGGCCGATGTGGGTTTCCGCAGAAAGAACCTGCCGACGCTGTTAGCCAAATACTTTTTCGACATGCGGGACGTGTTCAGCGGGGTGGCCTACATCCTCAAACCCGGCGCGCCCGCGTACGTGGTGGTGGGCAATAATCACACCGTCGCTGGCGGGGAGCGGGTGGAGATTGAGACCGCAAACCTTTTAATAGATGTGGCTCAGGCCGCCGGGCTGTGCGCGGAGGATCACATCCCCATGGAAATGCTCGTTTCGAGAGACATCTTCAAGAAGAACGCCGTGGCCTCCGAGGTGATCTTAGCCTTCCGCCGCCCGCCTCAGTAGTAGCCCCACCTCTTCTCCGAGTTCGGCGGTCGGTTCACACAGAGCCTGAGCGCGTCAGCGTGCTCCGGCGTGCCCTGCGCGAGCACCATCACGGAGTAGTCATTGCCAGCGGCCGGCTCACCCATCTCGATCTGAATGATGTCCCCGACGCGGCCGGCGTTGCGCAGGTCGCCGTTGCGCAGGCGATAGTCCTTTTTGTCGGGGTTGTACCACAGGGTCGCTTCCAGCGTGCGGCCCCCGTAGAGAAGGCGGAGGTGTCGATCTTTTTTCCCCGGCCATGAGGGATCGTCCGCGAAAAGGCTCTCCCACCCCCAAAACTCCGGGTCGCACACCTGCACCCTTCTCGCCTTAACGGGGCGCACCGCTTCGACAGGGATGAAGATTTCGGGAGACCTCCTTGACGTTCCCGCCGTGGTCTGCCCGACGCCAACATCTGTGTTTCGGAGTACCATGAGGAATCCTCTGTGTGTACGCTCCGAGGTCGCGTCGGCTCCGAGGGCCGGAAGCGGCAACTGAACATCACCTTCGGGTCGCGCTGCCGCCTGCCCTCCTCCGGCAGCAACAGCGCCTTCCGAACGTTTCGGGGCCGGCGGTGCTTTCCGCACGGGCACTCTTCCGAATAAGGGCTCACGCGCCTCCCCATCTTGTCGCCTTCTGGCCTGCGCTAACTTGTCTTGAATCTCTCTGGCCTCTGCCTCGGTCGGAACATCGCCGTTCTCTGCAAGTCGTTCTATCAACTCGCCGGTTAGACGCAAGGCGATTCCCCGCGATGGATCAGACCAGTTGTTCAGCGCCGCCTCGACCTGCGCCAGCAACGCACGGTCGTCTTCAATGCTGAGGTCTAACGAGACCGAGAGGGACGCTTCATAATTTGTGAACAGCCCCCCTTCGGTCAGATTCCCCGAACCCACGATCAAATCCGCCCGGCCTTCGCCTTTGAAAAGATAAACTTTGGGGTGGAAGGTAGAAGTGTTTTCGTTGTGAAATGCCCAAACCTCGCCACGCTCGCCCACACACTCCAGTAGCCCGCTCAGCCCCTCTTTCGACGTGCTGGCGAGGTCTATGCCGACCGACACCCTGACCGTCGCGCGGCGCGAAAATTCTGCCAGCGCGTCGCTAATGTGGCGGACGCCCGACAGCTTTACGAAAGCCACGGCGGCGCGGAACTCAGTCCACTCCGGTTGCCTGAGATGAGAGTTCAGGTAGTCTCCCAAACGGAGGGCGCCGTCTGGCTGTGAGATGATGCGGATCACGCGCAGCCCTAGGGTAGTCGGGTAAAAAACCTCGGCGGGGCGACTAGTTAAAAATGCCGCCTGTCTCGAACACATTTAAGTCTATCGCAGCGATTCACAAGAGCACAAGAGAGCCTCCCTCTCGCCGCCGCATCAGTTCGCCTGCCAGATCGCGTAGTTCAAAAACATCGCGAAGGTGACCCACCAGAGGTAGGGCACGAAGAGCCAGCCGGCCGGGCGGCTCACCTGCCAGAAGGCCGCCATCGTGGCGAAGATTGTCGTCCAGAGGAAAGAGATCTCGACGAGCGCCGCGCCGGGTGATTTTCTACCGAAGAAGAGGATCGACCAGAGGGCGTTTAAGACTAGCTGCGCGAAGAAGAGTAAGAGTGCGAGGCGCGCGCCCGCGAAGCCGCGCTCGCGCCAGACGAGCCACGCGGCCGTGCCCATCGCGATGTAAAGCAGAGTCCAGACGGGGCCGAAGACCCAGTTGGGCGGCGTCCACGCGGGCTTTCTGAGCGACTCGTACCAGCCGGGGACGGCCGGCGTCGTGAAGAGCGAGCCGACGCCGGCCGCGGCGAAGCTGGCCGCGAGGAAGAGGGCCAGGCCGAGCCACTGCCCCGCCCCCGCGGAGCCTTTCACGCCTTCGACTGCCTCAGTCTTCATGCCGCGGATGAGAGCCGAGGCGTGTCGCGCGCTCTTCCCCGGCTTCTGGATTTTATGTGGCGGCGCGCTCCGTCTCGGTGTTAGCCTGCCGGACGAGATGAGCCGCAGAACATTCGTCAAGGAGAGCGTCATCCGCGCCGCGCCCGAGAGGGTCTTCGCGTTCCACGAGCTAACGGACGCGCTGGCGCGTCTGACGCCGCCGTGGGAGCGTTCGCGCGTGTTGCGGGCGGCGCGTATCGACGAGGTCGGGGCGAAGGCGATTATCGAGACGCGCCTGTTCGGCGTCGTGCCCGTGCGCTGGGTCGCGCGCCACACGCTCTACGATCCGCCGCGCGCCTTCGAGGACGTGCAGGAGTCAGGCCCGTTCCGCCGCTGGCGACACCGACACACAATTCTGCCGCACCCGGAAGGCGCGATTCTCCGCGACGAGATCGAGTACGAGCCGCCGCTCGGCCCGCTTGGTCGTCTCGCCGAACCCTTCCTCATTAAACCGCGGCTCGAAAAACTCTTCGCCTACCGTCACGAAGTAACACGCGCGTGGTGCGAGGGGGACGGCGCTGCCGCCGCCTGACTCCGGCCGGGAAAACTTTCCGTTCGACTTGTAAGGGTGATTGTCAGCCCGCGGGCTTGACCGAAGCGGCGGCCTCCGCCGACGTGACGACGGGGACGACCTCGAACTCGACCAGGTCTTGCCACCGACTCATCCACTGCTCGAGCAGGGCCGCGTCGTCGCACTCCATCAGTTGGAAGCAGCGGTCGCGCTCGGCCGCCACCCAACTGTCAACGTAGCGCAGGCCTTCGGGGAGCATCCGACCCTGTTCGCGGAAGCGCCGATAGACGGGCGCGGCGTCGCCGTCTTTGAACCGTTCGATGACCATGAACAGCATCGTGGCCTCCCGCAAAAAGTGATGAGTGATGAGTAGTGAGTGCTGGGTAAAATGCGGTTTCTTCTACTCAGCACTCATTACTCATCACTCCATTCTCAGGGCCGCGCCGACCGAGGGGTCGCGGCGGACGCGCCAGATGTGCGCGTCGAGGTGGTAGTGGACGAAGGCGTAGCCCCAGAAGAAGGCGGCGGCCAGTTGCGTCCACAGCGCCTCGGGGCCAAACGACTCGCCGACGAGCCTGCGGGGCAGTTGATACCAGAGGCCGAAGAGCACCCCGAAGGCGAGGTAGTAGAGGACGCGGCGGCTGATCAGCTCGGCCGCGCCGTGCCGCTCGCGGCGGCCGGCGTACTTTTTGTTGTGGAACCAGATGAGCCGGTGGTATTGCAGGTTGTGGTAGATGGTAAGTATTGCGACGACCGCGATGGTCTGCTGCGGCATCGGCGTCATCAGCACGACCCAGTGCATCGGCACGGCCGCGGCGAGCAGCAGGTACTTAGGGACGTTCAGCGGCCGGCCCTTAAAGGCGCGCTGAACCTGGCGGCCGACCCACAGGATCGTGATCGCGACCGTCAACGCGAGCAGCGCCCTCTCCAAAATGCCGAGCGCGCCGGTGAGTTGCGCGGGCACGCGCCGCAAGGCTTCCGGGTCGCGCGCGACGAAGGCGACGAAGGGGTAGGCCATCGCCGCGAGGATGAAGGCGCGGTCGAGGGCGTTGTCGGTATTGTCGAGGTCTGCGTTCTTCTTCTTGTAGAGCACCATGAAGCCGTAGTGCTGCTTCACCAAGTGGTAGTAGGCCCAGAGTGCGGCGAGGAAGAAGAAGACGGTGCCGAGTCCGGCGAGCACCATCGCGGGGCCGGCGGCGAAGAAGGCGAGCGATCCCCAGAGCAGTCGCCTGCGCGCGCGCCGCTCCTCGCGGTCGAAGTAGGTGCGCGAGAAGGTGCCGAAGACGTGCGGCGCGTCGATGAGCACGGCCCAGCCGAGGAGCATCGGGAAGAGCGGCAGGATTCCGGAGACGTACAGCCCGAAGAGCAGGTAGCTCGACGCGACCGAGCCGACGAACCAGACGAGGTCGTCCTTTGCGCCGATGATCCAGCGCAAACTGATCGCGCGCGCTTGCGCGCCTTCGGCGACTAGCGGCGTGGTCTGGACGGTCGGCGTTGCCATAGGCCCTACCCGGTCAGTCCCGTATAATCCGCCGGGAGTCCCGGATTTTAGCACAACGATTTTACGACGGGGGCGAGGACGACCAGGATGCCGAACGACGATCAGGCGCTCAGCCGACTGCTTTCACTGCTCTTCCAGGCCCACCCGTGGCACGGCGTCACGGCGGGCGAGGGCGCGCCCGAAGAGGTCAGGGCCTACGTCGAGATCGTCCCGACCGACGGCGTCAAGTACGAGCTGGACAAGCCTTCGGGCCACCTGCGCGTTGACCGCCCGCAGCGTTTCTCCTCGCTTTGTCCGACGCCCTACGGCTTCATCCCGCAGACCTACTGCGGCGAAAGCGTGGGCGAGTTGTGCGAGATGAGAACCGGCCGCGCGGGCATCCGCGGCGACGGCGACCCGATGGACATCTGCGTCCTCACCGAGCGCCCCGCCTCGCACGGCGACTTCTTCCTCCGCGCCCTGCCCATCGGGGGCCTGCGCATGATCGACGGCGACGAGGCCGACGACAAGATCATCGCCGTCCTCGTTGACGACGTGACCTTCGGCCACCTCCGCGACATCGCGGAAGCCCCGCAGGGGTTAATCGACCGCCTGCGCCACTACTTCCTCAGCTACAAGCAGCTGCCCGGAGACGCCCCGCGCCGCGTCGAGATCACCGACGTTTACGACCGCGCGGAGGCGCACGAAGTTATCCGCCGCAGCCTCGCCGACTACCGCACAAAATTCGCCCCGCCCGAAGCGCGCCTCGCCCAGTTGCGACGACTGTTGGCCCAATGATTAGCTCAGTTGTTAAAAGTCATGAGGAGGGTTAGATACTATGAGTAACAAAAAAGAAAACGCACCTGCGCCGCAAACATGTTTCGTAGTAGTGTAGGTTTCAGGTATGGGTAGGTATGAGCCAGGGGCACTTTAAAGAGTTTATGAGCAGTTAGGCCCCTAACCATCAACTTGAGTTATTCACGATTAACGATTCACGTCTCTCACCCCTTCTTCGAGTAGTACCCCTGGCGGGCGCGGACGCGCGCCTCGGGGCGTGTGGGCGTGGCGACTTTAATGCGTAGGAACTTGCCCGCCGGGGCGTCGGAGTTCGAGTAGTACTGGATGAGGTACTGGGCGCGAAGCTCGGCGGCGATGCGGTCGAAGATTGGCCCCAGCTCTTCGATCTTGCGCGGGTTGAAGGCCGCGCCGCCGGTCGCGTCGGCGAGCTGCTGCATGCCGGTCTGCGCGCGCGTGCCGCGCTGGTTCAGGGACAGACCGCCGCCGCTCGGGTTGATCGCGTAGAAAACAACGTCGGCGCGCTGCACCTCGCGCTGCACCCCGCCCAGGACCCGAAGGTGTAGCTTCTCCTGCCGCTGCCGCTGCGAGTCCTTCACCTCCTCGCCGCGCAGATCGGCGCGCGCCATCTCGGCTTCGCCTTCGCGCACGGGCAGTGAAAAATTGTCGTCGCCGTCGGAGATGACGAGGACGACGCGGCGGTGCCGGCCCGGCGCGTGCTGGGCCAGGTATTTCGAGGCGGCGTTGACGGCGTCGTAGAAGGCGGTGGGGACGTAGCGCGGCGGCTGCGGCAGCGCGAGCACCTGGCGCGCGGCCGACTCGGCGGGCGCGAGCGCCTGGATTAGTTCCGGCTCGCTGCGGATGGCGAAGACGGCGGCGCGGTCGCCCGGCTTCATCACCTGCTTGAGGAAGCCGGCGACCGTCTGCTTCTGGAACTCGAAGCGGTTGCTCACGCTGCTCGACAGGTCGAAGAGGATCGCGATGTCGAGCGGCACCTGCTCGGCCGCGCCCACGTCGGCGATCTCCTGCGCGCGCCCCTCCTCTTCGAGACGGAAGTCGACCGCCTTGAGGCCCTGAACCGGCTGGCCCGCCGCGTCGGTGACGGAGACGGGCACGACCACCAGGTTCGACGTGACGGTGATGACCTCGTCGTCGTCGATAGCGTCGGCGGGCGGCCTGTCGGCCGGCGGCTGCTGCGTGGGCTGCGGCAGAGGTGTCGGCTGCTTCGGAGGCGGTTGGGACGGGTCAAGTTGCGGGACGCGGGCGGGCGTGGGCGACGGCGTGGCTTGCAGCGCGCGCGCCGGAGTCGTCGCCCGGGTGCGCCGCGTCGTCCTGTTGCCGCTTCGGGTCGCCGCGCCGCGCCGCGCCGCGTTCGCCTGCGCCGCGGAGTCGGAGACGAAAAGTGCCGGCGCGGCGGCCAGCACGAACGAAAACACGGCGGCGCACGCGCCCCACTTACCCCTACCCACCAGCCTCATCAAAATGACCCCCTGATCATACCCGGGTTCAAGGTTTGAGGTTTAAGGCTCAACTTCTTCCGAACCTTAAACCTCAAACCTTGAACCCGAAACCTTTTAACGGCGGGCCTCGCCGCGCGGGCTCGACAGTCGAGCCCGCGCGGCGCGAGGTTGTTCGCGGCCCGGCTTTCGTATGCGGCGCGCGCGGCTTAGCGCTGCGGCTCGACCGGCTGCTGCCCTTCGGGCGGGGAGGCGGCCTCCTGCTTGGTCGGGCTCATGTTCGGCCCCTGCTGGATCAGCCCGCGGTTGACGAGCACGGCCACCTCGACGCGGCGGTTCTGCTCGCGGCCCGTGCGCGTCGCGTTGTCGGCAATCGCCTGCTTCTCTCCGTAGCCGAAGGGCGTGATGATGCGCCTGAGCGGGATGTTGTGGTTCTCGGCGAGGTAGCGCACAACGGCGTCGGCGCGCTGCTGGCTGAGCCGGCGGTTGGCGTTCTCGCTGCCGTCGGCCGAGGCGAAGCCGCGCACCTCGACGACGTAACCGCGCGCGCGAAGCGCCTGCTGCGCGATGTCGTCGAGCGTCCGCTTGGCTTCAGGCGAGAGCACGGCGCTCCCGACGCGGAAGTTGACGTTCACGCTCTGCTGCACGGTGTAATCGTCCAGGGCCGAGATGCGCTCGTTCGTCATGTTGACGCCGGAGACGGCCATGTCGGCGGTCTCCTGCGCGGCCTTCGCGCCGCCGCGCGCCGCGTTCGAGACGGCCGCGAGTTCTTCCAACTGCCCCGAC
>DATHBT010000255.1:0-11833 GCA_035295985.1 Pyrinomonadaceae bacterium
AGTTCGTCCGCCTCGGCTTCTCGGTCGTCGGCGTGCCGAAGACGATTGACAACGATCTGGCCGCCACCGAGCTGACCTTCGGGTTCATGACCGCGCTCGACATCGCGACCGAGGCGTTAGACCGCCTGCACACGACGGCCGAGTCGCACGACCGCGTGATGGTGCTGGAAGTGATGGGGCGGCACGCCGGCTGGATCGCGCTCCACTGCGGGGTGTCGGGCGGCGCGGACGTGATACTGATCCCGGAGATTCCCTTCTCGATGGAAGAGGTGGCCGAGCGCGTGCTGGAGCGCGAGCGGTGCGGGGCGAAGTTCAGCATCATCGTCACGGCCGAGGGCGCGCGCGAGATCGAGGGGCGGGAGGTTTACCTCTCGCAGGGCGACCGCCAGAGCGCGCCGCGGCTCGGCGGCATCGGCCACCGCGTGGCGGCGGAGGTGATGGAGCGGACGGGCAAGGAGTCGCGCTGCGTGGTGCTCGGCCACCTGCAAAGGGGCGGAAGCCCCAACGCCTTCGACCGGATGCTCGCGACCTCCTTCGGCGCGGCGGCCGTCCACGCGGCGGTCGGCGGTCACTTCGGCAAGATGGTCGCCCTGCGTTCGGCCGACATCGTCACCGTGCCCATCGAGGACGCCATCGCCGCACTGAAGACCGTCCCGCCCGACAGCTCGCTCGTCCGCACGGCGCGCGACCTCGGCGTCTCCTTCGGCGCGGCAGACGAGGCGAAGTACCACACCCAGCAGGAGTGTTGAAGCGCGGCGGGAGCGTTATAATCGTCCGCGTCCGGCGCGGGTTGGAATCTTCCGGCGGGGCCGGAGCAGCATTGAAGGGGGCGTTGAGGGGCCGTGACACAGGTCGTCAAAGAGCGTTTGCAGGCGGAGCTTGAGGAGTTGGAGACGGAGCTGCGCGTCCACCTGCCGCAGCAGATCAAGACTGCGAAGGAGTGGGGCGACCTGCGCGAAAACGCCGAGTACCACGCCGCGCTCTCGCGCCAGCAGTTCGTGCAGGCGCGCATACGCGACCTGCGCCAGCGCATCAGCGAGATCGCCTCGATAGACGTGACGAAAGTGCCCCGCGACCGCGCCGCCTACGGCTCGACCCTCCACCTTTACGACCCCGAACGCGACGAGGAAGTGACCTACCGACTGGTCACGCCCGAAGAGTCCGACCCGCCCAAGGGACTCATCTCCACCACCTCGCCCATCGGCCGCAGCCTGATGGGCAAGGAGGAGGGCGACGAGGTTAAAGTCACCACCCCCGGCGGCTCGCGCCAGTTCGAGATCAAACGGCTCACCACCCTCCACGACGAACTCGAAGCTGAGAGCGACGACTGACGCCACCGACACGCTAAACCGCCCGGCCGGCCCGGCGCGATGGCCGCGCCTAACGGACACACCCATCTGCTTCCGCGCTGTGCCATCCCGGCCCACGGAGGCGGCCTTTCACGCCCCATTACGGAGTCGTACCGAAGGCCGCGGCTTTTCACGCCCTACTATGGAGTCAGGCCGCGCAAGCACGGTAATATTCGGCTGTAAGGGTGTTAGACCACACGGCGCGGCATTTGTTAGAAAACGCCGCTGCGGTCTAATTTAAGTTAGGCTCTTCCTAGTTGCGTGAGGGAGCTGAATATTCAAATGCAGCGAGATTCTGTTCCTGCAGAAATTAAACGCGCTGTCCTCGTTGAGGCCGGACACCGTTGCGCTATTCCAACGTGTCGAGCAACTACTACGGAAATCGCACACATTGTTCCTTGGGCAGAATCACGCGACAACTCTTTTGAGAATTTGATTGCTCTCTGTCCTAATTGCCACACACGTTTTGATCAGAAGAAGGAGATTGATCGCTTGGCGATCAAAATGTACAAGCACAATCTTGGCATTTTGAATAACCGCTATGGTGAGTTTGAGCGAAGGCTCTTCGAGATTCTTGCTAGGACAGGTGAACGGGTCTTTGTCTTGGGAGCGGCGGGTGACATACTTGTTGCCAACGCGGTTAAGGATGGCTTCTTCGAGGACAAGCATGTCGAGGGGATGGATTTTGAGATACGCGGGAGTGACGGGTATCGCAAGAACTTCCCTATGACATTTACCTTCTGGGTCACGGATGCTGGAGTCGAGTTCATCAAACGGTATGCAGAGGGAAGCGATATTGCTTAAAGACGGATGCCGAGCCTAACAACGGCATGCACCCGACGCCCATCCACGGAGTCTTTCATGCACGTTGAATAGGGGCGCGGGTGGTGCCGGGCGTTAGACAGATTGGTCTTGAAATTAGATAATACATGCCATGCCAACACTCAAAGATTACTTTGAAACAGATTTCAAGCAATATCCGACAGCAGGCCGAGAGCTAGTTATACCTGGCGTTGATCGCGAAGGTAAACCCATTGAAGCTAAAGTTAGTGTGCGCGCGCATTTTGAGTTTGATTCAGGAACCAAATTCAATTCCTTCTACGTGCCTACTTGCTATGATCCTCTTGGCCTTATGCGAGTTCTCCTACAAGACAGGTTCCGCCTAAGCGCAGAGGACTTTGGAGGCCTCATCCCTGTTGCCCAAATAGGATTTCCGGGAGAAGAAGCACGACATTCTAAAGATCTTAGATTCTCTGGGAGAATCTATATTTATTCGGAAAATGAACTCTCTTCTGATGAGCTTGCTGTTTTGAAGGGAGAGGCCGCTCAAAGAAATTTATTTGTCCAATTTCGTGGTCCTAGTTATGCTAAGGAAAGAACTGCAAATGAAGTTCCACTTGCATTCATATCGCATGATTCACGAGATAAAAAGACTATCGCAGGCCCATTAGCTTTAGAGTTACGTAAAAGAGGCTGTCCAGTTTGGTATGATGAATTTTCTCTTAAAGTTGGGGATAGCCTTAGAGAAAGTATTGAGAGAGGTATTAAAGTCTGCCGGAAGTGTATTGTTATATTAACTCCTCGCTTTTTGTCGAATAAAGGATGGACGAAAGTTGAATTTAACTCAGTTTTTCTAAGCAGATTATTGAGCAGAATAATGTGGTTCTTCCCGTTTGGCATCGTGTCACAAAACAACAGGTGTATGACTACTCTCCTATCTTAATTGATACAAAAGGAGTCCGCTGGTCTTTAGGCCGTGAAGAAGTTGCGCGGCAACTATATGTGGCGATTACGACGTAAACCCATCTGTCTAACAACTCATTCAACCGGACGCGCGATTAGGCTGCCTCTCATCGAGAACTTGGGTGATTTCAGCGACCTGTGCGCGCCGGTTAATTCGGGCGTTAGACCCTTCCATGTTAGAGAATACCCTTGAACATAATAAAGGCAACGTTTTAGGTATAGATTATGATGGAAGGTAATCTGACCAATCAGTATCTGCAAGTCTTCCTTTGTCATGGTTCAGAGGATAAGCCCATTGTCCGTGAAATATATAGGATGCTGCGTGAGGATGGAGTCAGGCCGTGGCTTGATGAGGTAGAGTTATTACCAGGTCAAGATTGGAATGCTGAAATTAGGCGAGCAGTCCGGCAGAGTCATGCCATCCTAGTCTGCTTATCGTCCAAGTCGGTTCGCAAAGAGGGCTTTATCCAAAAGGAGATAAAATTTGCTCTTGATGTTGCTGAGGAGAAACCCGAAGGTACGATTTTCATTATTCCGGTAAAGCTAGATGAGTGTGAGTTGCCAGAGCGTTTACGTAACTGGCAGTGGGTTGACTTGCGGAATAATGATGGCTACGACCGCATCCTCCGTTCCTTGCGAGCGCGTGCAGATGAGTGTGGGATAGAACATCTTCCCGGAGAAGGATCAATCGCGCGTGTCTCTAGGCCGATTGAAGATGCGTCTGGACGCACACTTTATAAGACAACAGATGTGAGAAATTTGATTCAGAAAGCCCATAGTGGCGAACTCATACTTAGCGACGTTCCGCCACTTCCTTCTGACCAAGTAGTTGCTGTTACCGATGAGGCGCTTAGCGACCTGCTAAATCGCTATGAAAGCGATAAGCGTAGAGCTGAGGAAAAAGACAAATTACTTGCTTTGATGGGAATTCATTCGCCTTATCGAGAATGGCAGGAAGCCACTACAAAAAATCATTGTTTCCGTAACGAACCAGAAGCTACTAAGGCTGCTTCTGTAATGGAGCGAATCCCAGTACGCTCTTCAAATTTATCTTCGATTGGATACGATGCTCAATCTGAAATTCTTGAAGTAGCATTTCACTCAGGTTCAGTTTATAGGTACTTCGGCATTCCAGAGTATCTATTTCAAGGTCTGCTTAATGCCTCTTCTCATGGGAAATATTTGGATAGGTACATCAAGAAGGCGGGCTACCCTTACGAGCAAATACGGTAGGCTAAGACGGGTCTAACAATGGCATGCACCCCACCGCGAACAGTCTAGCTTTCATGCGCGAGGCTTGCTTTAATTCTGCGGTTCATCGCGGCGGGTGATGCCTGGCGCTAGGCCTTCCACTGAGATTATTGCTATGACAGAAGAGAATGTCAGAAGAATCGACGTTTTTTTCTACGGGCTGTTCATGGACGACGCCCTCTTGCGAGAAAAAGGCATGAATCCTGTGAATCGCCGGATGGCATCTGTTGAGAACTTCTCTCTAGTCATCGGGGCGCGCGCAACGCTAGTCCCATCTGACGGGCGAACAGTCCATGGCGTGCTCTTTTCGTTGACTCATTCGGAAGTCGATGCTCTATATTCAGAAGCTTCGGTTAGTGTTTACCGCCCGGAAGCCGTGCTCGCACAACTAGCTGACGGGGGCATTACTCCAGCCCTGTGTTTCAATCTTCCAGTGCCGCCTTCGGCGGACGAGCGAAATCCTCAGTACGTATCAGAACTAAGAGAACTCACTGCCCGAATCGGCTTACCTCCGAGCTATGTGTCTTCCATCCGGTAGCGGAGGAAGGCCTAACAGCACGTTCGACCGGGGCGGAGGTGGCGTGTTTCTCAAGTTGCGTTGTCCGGCCAAGGTTTTCGTAATCGCGCCGCCCGGTCAGCGTGGGCGTTCGGCTGCTAAGAGGAGTGATAGTGATGAAAAATCATAAGTATCAAACCTTAGGAAGAACTGTTATGGTTCCTGCGCTTTGTTTCCTGTTCCATGCTCCCGTTTAATGGCGAGTATCAAAGGCTGCCGCGCCTGACAACGGCATGCACCCGGCCGCGGATGGCGCAGCCTTCCGCCCTTCGGCTTGAAAGCTCGATGCGTTGTGCTCACGGCCGGTGATGCCGTGTGCCGGGGCGTTCCTTCCCTCTTCCTGGAGACGGCATTATGAAGAAACGGGAAAAAGTTTTGTCACGCCGCGAGATGCTCCGCCGGGCCGCGGGCGCGGGCGCGGTGTTGGTCGCCGCGCCGATGCTCAACCTCGGCCGCTGCCGGGTTTTCGCCGGCTCGCAGAAAGAGTATTCGGCGCGGGCGGTCGATCTGGTCAAACAGTCCACCGTCATGGACATGCTCAGCCCCATGACGCTCGACTCCGTCAAACAGGCCAGGTGGATGGCAGACCCCGAAAGCTTCACGGCCGCCGACCTACAGCCCTTCAAAGACTCCGGCATCAACGTCTTCCACCCCGCGCCCGGAATGGGGACGACGAACGCCTACGAGCGGGCCGTGGAATTCTTCGCCTCCTGGAACGGATTTCTCGCCAACCACGACGAGCACTTCATGCGGATCGACAGCGCCGCAGACCTCGACCGCGTGAACAAGTCGGGCAAGCTGGGCGTCGTACTCGGCCTGCAAAACTCGGCGCACTTCCGCCGGCCCGAGGACGTGGATTTCTTCCGCGCGCTCGGGCAGCGCGTCTCGCAGCTCACCTACAACTCGCGCAACCTCATCGGCAACGGCGCGACCGAGCGGCGCGACGACGGCATCTCCGACTTCGGCGTCTCCGTCATCGAGCGGATGAACCGGGCCGGGATGGCGATTGACGTCTCGCACTGCGGCGACCGCACCACGCTCGACGCCTTCGAGATTTCCAAAAAACCCGTGCTGATCACGCACTCGAACTGCCGCGCCCTCGTCCCCGGCCACCCGCGCCTGAAGACCGACGAGGCGATCAAGCGTGTCGGCGCGGCGGGCAGCGTGATGGGAATCACGGGCGTGCGTATGTTCGTCAAGGCCGACGAGCCGACGACCGTCGAGCACGTCCTCGACCACTTCGATCACGTCAGAAAGCTGATCGGCCCCGAGCACCTCGGCGTCGGCAGCGACGTTGACCTTTACGGCTACGACGCCATGCCGCCGGAGCAGAACAAGCAGCTCCGCGCCGGCTACAAGGGCAGCTACGGCTTCCGCGAAAAGATCGATGTCGAGGGCCTCAACCACCCGAAGCGCATGTACGACCTGACCGAAGGGCTGATCCGCCGGAAGTACAGCGACGAAGAGGTGCGGGGAATCCTCGGCGGGAACTTCGCGCGGGTGCTGAAACAAATCTGGGCGGTCTGAGTGGGGCATAACTGAACTTTAAATCTGAAACGAAGGGGAGTCTGAGAGGATGAAGCGGCCCCGCTTCGTAGTCCACGAGCACCACGCGTCGCACCTGCATTTCGATCTGCGGCTCGAAATGGGCGGCGTGCTCAAGTCGTGGGCCGTCCCGAAGGGGCCGTCGCTCGACCCGCGGCGGAAGCGCCTGGCCGTGGCGGTCGAGGATCACGCCCTTTCATACATCGGGTTCGAGGGCCGGATCGCGGAGGGGAGGTACGGGGCGGGAGAGGTCGTCATCTGGGACGGGGGCGAGTACGAGCCGGAGGGCGACCCGCTGGCCCAACTGCGCGGCGGGACTCTTAGCTTCACCATGCACGGGCGGAAGCTACGCGGCAGGTTTAAGCTGATCAGGATGGCGAAGCGCGAGCGGCAGTGGCTGCTGATCAAAGGCGGCGACGAGTTCGCCGACGCCGGCTGGGAGTTGCGGCCGGTGTTGGAAGGTAAGAAAGGCACCGGCGTGCGAGGCCGCAAGCCGACGAGGCCGTGAACCCGGCGCGCAGGCGTGCGCGGACGCGCGTCCGGCCCGTCGCCCGCCCTTCACGTCCCGCGCGCCGCCGGCCCCGGCGTTAGAGGCAGTCTTGAAATCTCGGCCCGCGCCGGTGCAAACTCGCGTCGGCGTCGCGCCGTTAAGCTCGCGGGTCGTGGGCCGTGCCGGGCGCGCGGCGCATCCCGCCGACACCACAGGGAGGTCATCCCAATGAAGACAGGCCGGAGGTTCTTGCTTGCGGCGGCAGCCGCCTCGGCGGTCGCCGCGACCGTGGCCGCGCAGGGCGACGGCTGGCTGGGCAAGCCGTACCAGCAGTGGACGAAGGGCGAGGTTCAGAAAGTGCTCAGCGACTCGCCCTGGGCGCGCACCGTCATGCAGTCCGGCCCGGTGGTCAGCGTCGGCGGCAACGCCGCGGGGACTTCCGACAAGGTTTACGTGGCGCAGTTGCGCTCGGCCATGCCCGTCAGGCACGCGCTCCTGCGCCTGCGCCAGCTCAACGAGAAGTACGATTCGATGAGCGACAAGAAGAAGGCCGAGTTCGACGAGCGCAACCGCCCGCTCGTCGAGTGCCCGGCCTGCGCGGAGAACTACGTGGTCTCGCTCATCCCGCCGACGAGCGCCGTCAACACGCGCACGGTGACGTTGCCGGCCATGAAGCCCCACGTGCGCCTGCTGGACGAGCGCGGCCGGAAGCGCGAACTCGTCCACTTCACGCCCGCGAAGGGGCCGGGGCAGGAGATCATCTTCTTCTTCCCCCGCCTCGACGAGCGGGGCGAGCCGCTCGTGACGCCCGCGAGTAAAAAGCTCATCTTCACGATAGACACCAACGTCCTCGGCCTCGACGCGACGACCACGCGCTTCGAGTTCGACCTGCCGAAGATGATCCGGGACGGCAGGGTGGAGTTCTGACGCCGGCACGCGCCCGAACGCGGCCGGGCGCGTTAGACGCGCCGCGACGGCCGTTTTAACATTCCGGCGGGGGTAGCCTGGTGAACACTGATCTGTTAATCCCCCTGCTCACCGTCGGCGGGACGCTCCTGCTGGTGGTGACGGGCCTGCTCAACTTCTCCGTCTTCGTCCGCCAGCTACGCGCCGCGCGGGAGCAATTGGAAACCGCCAGGCGGCAGCTCGAAAGCGCGCGACAGCAGCCGGAGATTCAACTGGTGCAGCGGGCGATGTCGGAAACGTCCGACCACCTCAAAATCCTCGTCGAGCGGCCGTACCTGCGCCCCTACTTTTACGACAACAAGCCCTGGGCCGAGGGCGACGCGGCGAGCGCAGATGAGGTGAAGGCCATGGCCGAGCTGCTGCTGAGCAGCTTCGCTTCCGCGATCATCCACTCGGCGGCCTTCCCGCAGTACCCCGTGCGGGGCGTCGAGCAGTCGATCCGTTTCCACCTGCGCAACAGCCCCGCCCTGCGCGAGTTCCTGCTCGAAGCCTTCGACCGCTTCCAGCTCGCCGGCCTCGCCCTCCTCCGCCTGAAGAACGAGACGAAGGCCGAAGCCGAGAGCGACTTGCGCGAGCTGATCAAAGCGGCCGGCGACGACGCGGCGGAGCGGGCGCGCCGAGAAAGGCTCCTGCACCACCTGCAATCCACAGACGCCGCCGGGCCGCTAGAGCTGGCGAAGTACAGCCTTGAGCGTGTGTGGACACTGCCGGCGCAAACGGGTTCTCCGGGCCGCGCTTGATGACGCAGGCCCGGCCGCGGGAGATGGGTTGGCAGTTCATTAACGCCCCCGCGCGGCGTGTGACGCAGACCGCTGAGCCGGGGTATCTGTTTTCCGTATCCGACGAGTCGAGGAGCCGTAGGGCGGCGTGAATCCGTGGCGCGATCTGAAGGGCCTGCCGAGGGGCGTGTGGGTATTGTTCTTCGCCACGCTCGTCAACCGCGCCGGGACGATGGCGCTGCCATTCCTCGTCCTCTACCTGACGAGGCTCGGCTACCCGGCGAGCCGCGCCGGGCTGATGCTGACCGTTTACGGCGTGAGCGCGCTCCTGACGGCGCCGCTGGCCGGGCGGCTCGCGGATCGATTCGGGTCGCTCGTCGTGATGGAGGCGTCGCTCGTCTCGTCAGGCGTAGTCCTCTTCGCGTTCCCCGCCGCGGGCGGCGCGTGGATTCCGGTGATGGTTGCGCTGCTGGCCGTCACCACCGAGTCGTTCCGTCCCGCCAACCTCTCTTCGATCTCCGAGCTGGTCGCGCCCGAAAGACGCAAGGCCGCTTTCGCGCTGCACCGGCTCGCGGTCAACGTCGGCATGAGCATCGGGCCGGCCTTGGGCGGGCTGCTCGCGACCGTCTCCTTCCCCGCCCTCTTCCGCGTTGACGGCGCGACCTCCGTGCTCGCCGCCGCGCTGCTCACACTCTTCTTCCGCCGGAAGAACAAGCAAGCCGGCGCGACCGCGGCCGAAACCGCATCGGCGACGCAGAATGAGGGCGCGACGACTCACGCGGGCGGGTCATTCCTGCGCCGCCAGTTCGGCGCGTTCGCCGACCCGCGGCTCGCCTACTTCCTGCTCTCGTCGATGCCGCTGCTACTGATCCTCTTCCAGAACGAGTCGGTCATGGCGCTCTTCCTCGTGCGCGACCTCGGCATGAGCGAGGCGGGCTACGGGGCGATGTTCACCATCAACACCGCCCTCATCATCCTGCTCGAAGTCCCTTTGAACTCCGCCACGGCCCACTGGTCGCACCGGCGCGCGCTCTCGCTCGGCTCGCTGCTCTTCGCCGTCGGCTTCGGCTCTTACGGGCTGGCGACGAACGCCTGGGGCGTGGCCGCCTGCGTGGTCGTCTGGACGTTCGGCGAGATGATCATGTTCCCGGCCAGCTCGGCCTACGTGGCCGACATCGCGCCGCCTCACAAGCGCGGCGAGTACATGGGCCTCTACACGATGAGCTTCAGCCTCGCCTTCGCCGTCGGCCCGTGGCTCGGCACGAGCGTCTATGAGCGGCACGGGTCGCGCGTCGTCTGGGCGGGCGCGCTCATCCTCGGCCTGCTCTCGGCCGCGCTGCTCGCGCGCGTCCGGGCGGCCGGCGGCGGCGCGTCGGGGGGCACTTAACTGTCGGTGTACGTTGATTTTCTTGACAGATCGCGGGGCGCGTCCCTATCATTCGTAGCTTGTTTTGGCGGGCTTCAGGTTTCGGCCCGCCGCGGCGTTCAACCGAGCGGGAAAGGTTTCCGGGAAATTGTTTGGCGCGAGCATCGGGCGCGGCGCGCAGCGGATTATCGGCGCGATGGTGCGCGGGCTGGCCCAGGGGCGCATCAGCCCGAACGTGCTGACGGTGATCGGCGTCTCGATCAACGTCTGCTCCGGCCTCCTCTTCGGCCTCGGCTACTTCTTCTGGGCCGGCTTAGTCCTCCTCGTCGCCAACGTCTTTGACATGCTCGACGGGCAGGTGGCGCGACTCTCGGGCCGCGTCACGAGCTTCGGCGGCTTCCTCGACTCGTCGCTCGACCGCCTCTCCGACATGGTCATCTTCGTCGGGCTGATGGTCTTCTACGCGCGCGACACCGAGTTTCATTCGACCTTGAACGTCTTCCTCGCCGGCGCGGCGATGATGGGGTCGGTGCTGGTGAGCTACACGAGCGCGCGGGCCGAGAGCCTGATCCCGAAGTGCGACGTGGGCTTCCTGCGCCGGCCCGAGCGCGTCGTGCTCCTGATCATCGGCGCGCTCTCGACGCACCCCGGCTCGACCAACTACTTCGCCAACCGGATGCCCGCGGTGCTCTGGATTCTGGCCGTCGGCTCCTACTGGACTTTCGCGCACCGCATGTACCACACGTGGCGCGAGGTGTTGAAGAGTGAGACCGCGGCGCAGAAGAACTCCGCGGAGGCGGCTACCGGCGGGCAGGTTCAGGCATCTAACACTCCGGCCTCGGACGGGCCAAAGGTGGTCGGCGAGCCGCAGGCGTCGCGATGACAGGCGTTTGAAAGTGTCCGTTGGCGGACATTCCGGCCGG
Organism: Pyrinomonadaceae bacterium; assembly: GCA_035295985.1. Taxonomy (GTDB): domain Bacteria; phylum Acidobacteriota; class Blastocatellia; order Pyrinomonadales; family Pyrinomonadaceae; genus JAIVGV01. Next base: position 10,909 of record DATHBT010000255.1, read on the forward strand.
CGGGCGGTGCGATAGAGTCGAGAGGCACGAAGGGCGGCCGTTAAGGCGCGATCTGACAGTCAGAAGCGAATGCGAATCCCCCGTTTGAAGTTTCCCGAAATGAAATCTCCCCGTTTGAACATCTGCCCCTGCTGCGGAGCGCAGATCGACGGCGACCTGCAGGTGGACGGCTGCCGCGCGTGCGGCGCGCTTGCCGTCGGCCCGCCGCTCGCGCGACCCGAACACGAGTTGCCCGCGCTGGGGCTGCCGCTCGCGGTCGCCGCCTCGGGCGCTCTGCTCGCACTCGTCTTCGTCGTCTCGACCCTCTTCGCGCTGCTCGCCCAGAAGACCTTCTCGCTAAGTTTCGGGAGCGTGTTGGCGGCGGCCGAGACCGCGGCGTGGCGTCTGAAGTGGCTGCTGCTCCCGCTCTCGGTCGGCGCGGCCTACGCGGGCCGCCGCGCGCTCGCGCACATACGCCTCAACCGCACGCGCTACGCCGCGCCCCGGCTCGCGCACGCGGGCTTCTCGCTCTCCGCGCTCGTCGCCTTCGCGGCCTACGCGCTCGTCGGCGTGACCGTGCCGGAGCGCCTGCACCAGCGGCGCGTCGCGGCCGAGTCGGCGCGAAACGCGGAGGCCTACGAGCCGATCAAAGTCCTGCTCGAATACCAGCAGCAGTACGGCTCGCTCCCGGCCAGCGCGGACGACCTGCGCAAGCTGCCCGACCCGGACGGCTCGGTGGCGCGCGCGGCCGAGATGATCAGGGCCGGCGCATACGACCCGGACGCGACCATCGCTTCGCTGCCGCCCGCGACGACGGGCGCGCGCGGCCCGGCGCGCGTCGGGGTGCGTCAGGTCTCGCTGCGGCCCGGCCTCGACGACGTGCGCGGCCAGGGGCTGGCCTTCACCAACTACACGCTGCGTTTGCCCGGCCCGGACAGGAAGCTCA
>DATHBT010000256.1:0-10243 GCA_035295985.1 Pyrinomonadaceae bacterium
GCCGCTCCGCGAGCGGCGCGAGGACATCCCCGTCCTCGCCGCGCACTTCGCCGCCAAGGCCGCAGAGAAGCACAACCGCGCCGTGCCCGCCCTCGACCCCGCACTGCTCGCCGCGCTCGCCGAGTACGACTGGCCCGGCAACGTCCGCGAACTCGAAAACCTGATCGAACGGCTCGTCGTGCTCACCGCCGGCGCGCGCCTCACCGCCGAACACCTGCCCGAAAAGATGCTGCACGTCGTCCCCGAACGCGGCCCCTCCGCCGCCGGCAACGGCTCAAACGGCGACACCACGCTCGACGGCGCGGTCGTTCAGCTTCGCCGCCGCATGCTCGCGGAAGCCCTGCGCGCCGAGGGCGGCAACCGCGTCGCCGCCGCCCGCCGCCTCGGCATCAGCCGCTCCTACCTGCACCGACTCATCTCGGAACTCGGCATCAATGAATGAAGCTGTTAGCTGTTAGCAATTAGCTGTTAGCTTTCAGAAAAAGAAGATAGCGGGGGAAGGTGAGCGTCACTGCCCCCTGCTTTTTAGTCTTAGCTAACAGCTAATTGCTAACAGCTTCCTTTCCCCTGTCCACTTTTGTTGACACCTGTCTCCGGGTCTCTGTCCACTCCTGTTCACACCACTCGCGCCGAGTCGTTCCGCCTTCGCAATTTTCCGGGCGGATCGCGCGGGCAGGCGTGCGTGCGGGCGTTGGCACGAACATTGCCGTGAAGAAAAACGAAATTAGGCGTGAAGGAAGAGGTTGAGTTGGTCGAAGTTTTCGAGAGCGGGGCGGGTTCGCTGGCGACGCTGCCACCGCTGAGGACGGGCGTGAGGCCGAAAGTTCTAATCGTTGACGACGACGCGTCCATCACGCAGCAGCTCTACTGGACGCTGTGCGACGAGTTCGAGGTGCTGACCGCCAACGACCTCCCCACCGCCCTGCGACGCGCGACGATCTACGAGCCGAACATACTGATCCTTGACCTGCACCTGCCGCCGACGCCCGACGTGCCCGACACGGGCCTGCGCATCCTCGACTTCGTCAAGGTGCGCCGGCCCGCCCCGAAGATCTTCGTCGTGAGTGCCGCCGGGGGCATCGGCGTGGAGAAGGCCTGCTACCAGCACGGGGCGGACGTCTTCATCGGCAAGCCGCTCGACATCGAGCGCCTGCTCGCGGCCGTGCGCCGCGCCGCCGCGAGCGAGGCCGTGCCCTCGCTCTGACAACGATTTCTCACCCCGGCACGCCCCGGTGGGCCGCGCACCCGATGCGCTCTTTGACAGCTCTCACAGGTTCCTCTCGTTCCCCTCCTTTAACGAGAGGCCGCCGAAGTCCCGCGAGCGGTTCCCTTCGCCGCGCGCGGGGCACGAAGCCCCCGCTTCCTTCTTCTGATCCGACCCAGGGTCACGGGGGCTTCTTTTTTTTTGCGGCGGTGACAGGCGACGTGTGATGCCCTGCGGGGCTGCGCCCCCGCGCGGCGCGCGCGATTAACGCGGTCAACCGGCGCGCGGCGCGCGGGACGAGCCGCCGCCGGTCGCTTCACACGTCACCCGTCGCCCGCCGCTCTGCGCAGTCACCCTTCACACAAAACACCCGCCAACCGGCCGGCTTCCGGCTGTCGCTCCCCGCCCGCATCACGTATAATAGTTTCACGGAAGAAACACGCCCCCGGCGCGTCTCGGCGGCGCGCGACGTGACCTTTTCCGGCCCCGAAAGTTATGAAGTTTCTCCACGTCGCAGACATCCACCTGGGCTGTCGCCGCTACAACCTCGAAGAGCGCACGAAGGATTTCGCGCGCGCCTGGATCGACGTGATCCACACGCACGCGCTGCCGAACAGCGTCGATTTCGTGCTCATCTGCGGCGACTTCTTCAACGCGCGCCGCGTCGACCCGGAGGCGATGAATCACGCCGTCGCGGGGCTGGAAATCCTGCGCTCCGCCGGCATCCCCGTCGTCGCCATCGAGGGCAACCACGACCAGCACGAGGCCGACTCGGTCAGCCGCTTTAGCTGGATGCGCTCGCTCTCGCAGTGGGGCTACCTCAAGCTCCTCGAACCCGACAACTCCGACGGCTTCCGGCTCGCCCCGTGGGACGAGGAAGAGAAGCGCGGCTCTTACATCGACATCAAGGGCGCGCGCATTTTCGGCACGCACTGGTTCGGCACCTCGACGAACGCCGCGATCCCGCTGCTCACGGACGCCCTGCGGAAAAGCCGCGGCGAAGGACTCTTCAACATCCTGATGCTGCACACGGACGTGGAGGGGCAACTGAATCGGCCGAACATCCCGGCGCTCTCGCTGGCGCGGATGAAGGAGCTGCAGGGGCTGGTCGAGTATGTCGCGCTCGGCCACACGCACAAGCGTTTCGAGATCGACGGCTGGGCCTTCAACCCCGGCTCGCTCGAAGCCGTCTCCATCGACGAGTACCGCGAGGAGCGCGGCGCGTACTTGATTGAAGTCGCGGACGACCACAAGATTAACGCGACGCACCTGCGCGACTACACGCAGCGCCCCTTCCAGCGCCTGAACTACGACGTGTCGGGCGTCGAAACGGCCGAGGCCGTCCACGGGGGCGTCCTCGAAGTCGTCCGGCGAGAGGCGCGCGCACACGACGCCGAGGCCGACGACAGGCCCGCGCCGATCATCGAGATCAACCTGCGCGGCCACCTGGGTTTTAAGAACTCGCTGCTCGACATCCCGCGGATGCGCGCGGAGGCCAGAGAGCTGACGGGCGCGCTGCACGTGATGGTGACGAACCGCAGCGTGCCAGTCGAGTACGCCGTCGCCGCCGACCTCGACACCGAAGCGTCGCGGCAGGTGCGCGAGCGGCGCATCGTCGAAGACCTGATCGCGCGCGACGCCCGCTACCGCGACCGCGCGCACAAGCTGGCCGGCCTCGTCCTCGAAGCCAAGCGCCTCGCGCTGGCGGACGAGTCGCCCGAGCGCATCCTCGAACTGGTCGAACAGCTCGACGTGCCCGTTGACTCGCCCGCGCCCGCGACAGACCCCGAACTCGTCGCCTCGGCCGCGGCCCTCTCCGCGCTCGAACGAAACGCGGTAAGCTAGTGGCCGGTGGTCAGTGGCCGGTGATCAGTAAAAATTTTCTGGCACTGATCACTGATCACCGGCCACTGACCACTGCCTTCCATGTCTGACGCCCTCGAACGTGTGCGCGGCGTGCGCGAGCTGCCGCTATTCCCGCTGCCGCTGGTGCTCTTCCCCGGCGTACCGCTCCCGCTGCACATCTTCGAGGATCGCTACCGCCGTCTGCTCGCCGACATTCGCGTCTCGAACAACCTGTTCGGCCTCCCCCGCTTCGAGAACCCGGTCGCGGAAGGGTCGCGCCCGAACGTGGGCCACGTCGGCTGCGTGGCAGAGGTCGTCGAGGTGCAGCCGCTCGAAGACGGGCGCTCGAACATCCTGACGGTCGGCGTCGTGCGCTACCGCCTGACCGGGTACGTTGACGCGGGTGAGCCGTACCTCGTCGGGCGCGTCGAGTTCTTCGAGGACGAAGACGAGGAGGGGGAACTGCTCGCGCGCCGCGCCGCGCGCGTCTCCGAACTCTTCGGCCGCATCGCGCGATCCGTGCGCGCGCTCAACGACGACCGCACGCCCGTCCCCGATCTGCCCGCCGACGACGCGGAACGGCTCTCCTTCCTCGTCGCCGCCGCGATGGAGATGGAGAACGACGACAAGCAGGAGCTTCTTGAGATGCGCTCGTCCGCCGCGCGCCTCGCACGCCTCGCGCGGCTGCTCGCGCGCGTCGTGGACAACTACGAGGCGCGCGCCCGCGCCCACACGCTCGCCAAGGGCAACGGCCACGGCGGGCGCAAGATCGACCTCGGCTGATGACTCACGACCGCGCCACCGAAAACGACGAAGGGCTGACGGGGCGCGTCGCCGTGCGCGTCCTGCTCTTCGGCGCGGCGCGCGAGGCGGCGGGCGAGGCCGAGCTGCGGCTCGAAGCCGGTGCGCCCGCGACGGCCGCGAGCGTCCTCGAAGAGCTGCTCGCGGCGCGGCCCGAACTGCGCCGCTTCGGCCGCTCGCTGCTCGTCGCCGTCAACGAGGAGTACGCGCCGCCGCAGCGTGAGGTGCGCGCGGGTGACGAGGTCGCGGTCTTCCCGCCGGTGAGCGGCGGCGCGCACGATGCGAATGAGGGTGTCGCTGATCGAGATTTCTTCGAGCTGACGACCGAGCAGATCGACGTGGGCGCGGCGGCCCGCCGCGTCGTGCCGCCGGAGTGCGGCGCGACCGTGTCGCTCGACGGCTACGTGCGCGAGTGGACGAAAGGCCGCCGCACCCTCTACCTCGTTTACGAGGCTTACGCGCCGATGGCCGTCGCGGAGATGCGGAGGCTGGGCGCGCGCCTGCGCGAGCGGTTCCCCGACATCAGGCACGTCGGCATCGTCCACCGCACGGGGCGGCTTGAGATCGGCGAGACCTCGGTCGTCATCTCCGTCGCCGCGCCGCACCGCCGCGCGGCCTTCGAGGCGTGCGAGTGGGCGATCAAAGAGTTGAAGCGCACCGTCCCCGTCTGGAAGAAGGAGTTTTACGAGGGCGGCGAGGTGTGGGTCGAGGGCGAGGGCGCGCCAGAAGAGTTCCGGCAGGACGACGGCGGCCGGGCGGGCTAGAAGTTGGAGGCTTGCGGTTTAAGGTTTGAGGTTGTGGGATTGAAGCCTCTTCTGTCGCGCCGCGCGCCTTGAACCTCAAACCTTAAACCCCGCCCCTGTTTCCGCGCCGGAAATTTTCCGTGCCGACGTTAATCGGGCCGCCGCGCCGGTCGTTAAACTTTTGAAGAAAACTCTAGAGGGGTGTTCAAGTTGATCGGAAGACGGCTGACAATCGCGCTCCTTTTGTCCGCGCTCGCGGCGTGGGCGGGCTGCGGCGGCGGGAACTCCGCGGGCGGCCCCAAACTCTCGGCCACGCCCGAGCAGCGGCCGGAACTCGACCTCGAAACCGTCCGCAAGGCCATCAACGGCGCGTGGATCGAGGACGTGCCGGCCGCCGACGGCAAGGGCAGGCCGCAGAACTGGGGCTTCGCTTATAACGAGCCGAAGGAGATCGAGATCGTCGAGCAGAAGGTGGAGGGCGACACGGCGACCCTCGTCGTCAACATGAAGACGCGCTCGCACCCGCGCGACCGGCGGCAGATGAGCCTCGAAGGCCAACTGCGCCTGCACATGAGGCTCGAAACCGAGCTGTTCTTCCGCGAGTGGGACGTGGAGGACGTGGAGAACATCTCCTTCAAGTACACGATGCTCCAACCGCTGCCGCCCTTGCCCGGCGAGAGTCCGGCGGAAGGCGAGAGTCCGGCGGCCAGCCCAGCGGCCAGCCCAGCGGCGAGTCCGAGCGCCAGCCCTTCGCCTGCGAAGCGCGACGCGAAGGGCTGAAGCCGGCGCGAATTTCGCGCGAGGCCGCGCCCCCGTTACGTCGCTCGACTAACGTGCGGAGGAGAACGTAACAAATCAAGGCCGGGCGACAGGCACGTCGCCCGGCCTCCTTTTTACCCGCGCAGCCGGTCGCGCCGCTGAGCGGGCGCGCGGCGCGCGGGCTAAACTTTGCTCGACGCGCGGCTCTGTTCTAGAGTTGACGCGCGAGACTTTTTGACGGGACGGCGGCTCCGATGCTCTCGGTTCTTAACATCACGAACTTCGCGCTCATCGACGAGCTGACGGTCGAGTTCGAGCGCGGCCTGAACCTGCTGACGGGCGAGACCGGGTCGGGGAAGTCGATCATCGTGGACGCGCTCGGCGTCCTCATCGGCGGGCGCTTCGCGGCCGACCACGTCAAGTCGGGCGCGCAGCACGCGGCGGTCGAGGGACTGTTCGCCGTGGGCGGGAACCCGCGCGTCGCCGAATTGCTCGCGGGCGCGGGGCTGGACGGCGGCGGCGCTTCATCGGAACTCGTCATCCGGCGCGAGCTGGCCGCTGCGGGCCGGGGCCGCATCTACGTCAACAACCGGCTGGCAACGCTCGCACTCTTGCGCGACCTGCGCCCCTTCCTCGTGGACATCCACGGGCAGGGCGATCAGCAGACGCTCTTTAACCCCGACACGCACCTCGAACTCCTCGACGCCTTCGGCCGTCACGATGGCGCGCGCCGCGAGGTCGCCGCACTCTACGCCAGCTTCGCCACGCTCCGCCGCGAACTCGCGGAGTTGCGCCGGGACGAGGCCGAGAAGCTGCAACTGATCGACGCACTTCGCTTCCAGACCGAAGAGCTGGAGGCCGCGCGACTGTCGGCCGGCGAGGAGGAAAGTTTGACCGCCGAGCGCCGCCTGCTCGTCAACCTCGAGCGTGTCGCGGAGCTTTCGGCCGACGCCTACGATAAGACCTACGAGCGAGACGACTCGACGGTCGCGCGCCTGAGCCTCCTCGCGCAGCAGATCGGAGAGCTGTCGCAGTACGAGGCGTCTTACGCCGATTACCTCGAAGGCGTCAACTCCGCGCGCGCTCTCGTCGAAGACTTAGGCGTGTCGCTGCGCTCGTTCGCTTCGGGGCTGAAGTTCTCGCCCGAACGGCTCGCCGAGATCGAAGCGCGCCTCGCCGAGGTCGCGCGCCTCAAGCGTAAGTACGGCGGCACGGTCGAGAGCGCGCTCGAACACCTCGCTCGCTCGCGCGAACGGCTCGAACGGCTGGAGCGCGCCGACGAGCGCGCCGCCGAAATCACGCGCGAGCTGAGCGCGGCTCGCACAGGCTACCTGGCCGCCGCGCGCAAGCTGCACGCGGCGCGGGCGAAGGCGGCGCGCGAGTTCGGCCGCTCGGTCGAGCGCGCGCTCACCGAAGTGGCGATGGAGAGCGCGAAGTTCGTCGTCGAAGTCGGGGGCCTGCCCGACGACGCGGACGACGACGCGGTCGCGCGCGCTTCAGGCGCGACGGGGACGGATCGTGTCGAGTTTCAGTTCTCGGCTAACGTGGGCGAGCCGCCGCGGCCGCTGGCGCGGGTCGCCTCGGGCGGCGAGGCGTCGCGCCTGATGCTCGTCTTGAAAACCATCATCGACCCGGCGCAGTTCCCCCGAACAATAGTCTTCGACGAGATCGACACCGGCATCGGCGGCCGAGTCTCCGAGGCCGTCGGCCTTAAGCTCAAGCGCCTCGCCGCGTCGAACCAGGTCTTGTGCGTCACGCACCAGGCGCAGATCGCGCGCTTCGCCGACTCGCACCTCCTGGTGAGCAAACGCGCGGCCGGCGGCGCGACAGAAGTCAACGTCCGCCGCCTTGAGCGCGCGGCCCGCGTCGAAGAGATCGCGCGCATGCTCACCGGCGCGCAGATCACCGAGACGGCCCGCCGCCACGCACGCGAAATGCTCAAGACCGCCTGAGTGCGCCGTGTGCGGCGGCCGGATTCGTAGGGGCGGGGCTTATCCCTTGCCCGCACGCCGCCGTTACCGAGCGGGCAAGGGACAAGCCCCGCCCCTACAAACATTGCGAAAGTCCTATGAGTGAAGCCAGCGCGATCATTTATGATCGCGCTGGCTTCACAGTTCGAGTGACGCTTAGTCGCTTAGTCTGCTAAGCCACGACCTCGGCAGTCTCCGCGTCCCCCTGCGGATCGACGAGGGAGGCGGAAGTGACCTTGTCGCCGCCGTCGGTCTTGATGAGGCGGACGCCCTGCGCGCCGCGGCCGGTCTTGCGGATGTCGGCGGCCTCGATGCGGATCAGCTTGCCCTGCTTGGTGATGATCATCATCTCGGAGTCGTCGTCCACGGGGAAGACGGAGACCACGCGGCCGGTCTTCTCCGTCGTCTTCATGTTGATGACGCCCTTGCCGCCGCGCGACTGCAAGCGGTAGTCGCTGATCTTCGTCTGCTTGCCGAAGCCGCACTCCGAGACCGAGAGCATCCGCTCCGAGTCGTCCGGCGAGACGGCGCAGAGGCTCACGACGAAGTCGTCCTTCCGCAGATCGATCCCGCGCACACCGCGCGTGGCGCGGCCCATCGGGCGCACGTCGTCCTCGTCGAAGCGGATGGCGAGGCCGTTGTGCGTGGCGATGAAGATGCGCTTCTTGCCGTCGGTCAGCACCACGTCGAGCAGCTCGTCGCCGTCGTCGATGTTGATGGCGTTGATGCCGTTCGTGCGTATGTTCTGGAACTCCGAAAGGGCCGTCTTCTTGATCGTCCCCTTGCGCGTGACGAGGACGACGTAGCGCCCCTCGGAGAACTCCTTCACGGGCACGACGCCGGCGAGCTTGCGCGACGACGGGATGTTGATCAGGTTCACGATGGCCTTGCCGCGCGCCGAGGGCATCGCGTCGGGTATCTCGTGAACCTTCAGCTTGTAAACCTGACCGTCGTCGGTGAAGATCATCAGGTACGAGTGGGTCGAGGCGATGAACAGGTGCTCGACGTAGTCCTCGTTCTTGCCGGTGGACGCGCCGGAGCGGCCCTTGCCGCCGCGGCCCTGCCGCTGGTAGATCGTGATCGGCGTGCGCTTGACGTAGCCGGCCTTCGTCACCGTGATCGCCACGTCCTCGTCGGCGATCAAGTCCTCGATGGTCAGCTCCACGCCCTCGTCTATGATCTGCGTGCGCCGCTCGTCGCCGAAATCGCGGCGGACTTCCTCAAGCTCCTTAACTATGACGCGGCGCAAAGATTGCTCGTTGGCGAGAATCTCTTCCAGCTCGGCGATCAGTTTGATGATCTGCTCGTACTCGTCGAGAATCTTCTGCCGCTCGAGCGCCGAGAGCCGCCGCAGTTGCAGATCGAGGATGGCCTGCGCCTGCGCCTCGGAGAATTCGAGACGGCGGATCACCTTTTGCAGCTTCGAGACGAAGCCGGCGACGGTCAGGTCGGCGGGGATGCCCTTCCACGACTTCGCCAGCGAGATGTTCTCGAAGTTACCCGTCATCCACGCGCGCGCCTCGTCAACCGACGAGGCGTTGCGGATGAGCGGGATGATGTAGTCGAGCGCGTCGATGGCCTTGCTCAGACCTTCGAGGATGTGGGCGCGGGCGCGCGCCTTGCGCAGCTCGTACTCGGTGCGGCGGCGCACCACCTCGCGCCGGAAGTCCACGAAGGCTTCCAGCATCTCCTTGAGGTTCAGGACGCGCGGCTGGCCGTTGACGATTGCCAAGTTGATGACGCCGAAGGAGGACTGCATCGGCGTCAGCTTGTAGAGCTTGTTGAGGACGACCTGCGGCACGGCGTCGCGCTTGAGTTCGACGACGACGCGCATCCCGTTGCGATCCGACTCGTCGCGCAGGTCGGCGATGCCCTCGACCTTCTTCTCGTTGACCAGCTCGGCGATGCGCTCGATCAAGCGGGCCTTGTTAACCTGGTAGGGGATTTCGGAGATGATGATCGCGTCGCGCTCGGTCGTCCCGCGCCCGATGCGGTCGATGCCCGCCTTGGCGCGCATCTGGATGACGCCGCGGCCGGTCGTGTAGGCCTGCCTGATCCCCTCGCGGCCGTAGATGAAGCCGCCGGTCGGGAAGTCGGGGCCGGGCACGATCTTCGTCAGCTCTTCGAGCTTGATCTGCGGCTTGCGCACCAGGGCGATGGTGGCGTCCACGACCTCCGACAGGTTGTGCGGCGGGATGTTGGTCGCCATGCCGACGGCGATGCCGCCCGACCCGTTGAGGAGCAGCGTCGGCACGCGCGTCGGCATCACCGACGGCTCGCTCAGGGACTCGTCGTAGTTCGGGTTGAAATCGACGGTCTCCTTCTCAATGTCGGAGAGGATTTGGCCCGCGAGTCGCGACATGCGGGCCTCGGTGTAGCGCATCGCGGCCGCGGCGTCGCCGTCGATGGAGCCGAAGTTACCCTGACCGTCCACGAGCGGGTAGCGCATGGAGAACTCCTGCGCCATGCGGACGATGGTGTCATAGACGGCCGAGTCGCCGTGCGGGTGGTACTTGCCGATCACGTCGCCGACGATGCGCGCCGACTTCTTGTAGGGCTTGTTGTGCTGGTTGCCCAGCTCGTGCATCGCCCACAGCACGCGGCGGTGGACGGGCTTGAAGCCGTCGCGCACGTCGGGCAGGGCGCGGCCGATGATGACCGACATGGCGTAGTCGAGATAGCTACGCCGCATCTCCTCTTCGATGTTGACGTAAGTGTGCTCTGCTGTTTCCATCAAATTACCTTTCCGGTACAATCTCGCGAGCGCGGCGCGAACTCACCAGGCGCGCCCCGCGCGGACGAAAAACGGCGTCCGAACGAAAGGGATCAACGGACTGTTCAGGTTGTAAAAAGGTACTCGCCCGAGGCCGGACAGCGCGGTCGGAAAGTACGAGATATTGTAGCCCGGAAGTGTCCTTTTC
>DATHBT010000257.1:0-19031 GCA_035295985.1 Pyrinomonadaceae bacterium
CGCGTCTCAGACTCGTGCTGCTGCGCCGGCGCCCCCTCGCGCGGCTGCTGCTCACGCCGCTCGACGCCTCCCAACTCTCCGGGTCTCTCGTCCATCTGCTCTGGCCTCCGCGCTGGAAAGAGTGGTGCGAGACTGCTCAAACCGCCGCGCGCCGACTTTCAGCGCGGCGCAAAGCCAAAGCCCCAACCCGCGCGGCCTCTGCCGCTCGAAGCGGGGGATTGGGGCTTTCGCTTCCGGGGGCGCGTTCGCTCGCGAGGTCAGCGCGCGACCGTTGCGCCCGTGTACTGCTAGTCCGTTTCCTTCTCGGCCGCGGTGGACTCGGTCTTCTTTGAGCGACGCCCGCCGGAGCCCGCCTTGTCGGCGTCCTTCGGCTCTTCCGCTTTGCCGCGCCCGCGCGCGCGGGTCGTCTCTTCCTTCTCGAACGTCTTGTCGGCCTTGCGCCCGCCGCGGCGACCCCCGTCGGCCTCGCCCGACTTCGACGCGCGCGCCGACTTCTTGCCCGCGGTCTGCGCCTTGCGCTTCGACTGCGACTCGACGGCCTCGCGCTCGCGCGGGTTATCGACCAGCTCGATGATCGCAAGCTCGGCGTTGTCGCCCGCGCGGCGTCCGAGCTTGATGATGCGCGTGTAGCCGCCCGGCCGATCCTTGTAACGCTCGCCCAGCTCGTCGAACAGACGCTTGACGGCCGCGACGCCCGCCGTGCGCTCGGCGCGCTCGCCGCCGCGCTTCCCCGTGGAGGCGGCCTGCTGGCGGTTGCCGGCGTGGAAGAAGGCCGACGCCTGGCGGCGCAGGTGGACGGCGCGCGCCGTCTGCGCCGCCGCGTCCGCCCCGTCCTCCGGGTTCTGCGCGCGCCGCGAGAGCGTGATGACGCGCTCGACGAACGACCGCAGCTCCTTCGCTTTGGGGAGCGTCGTGATGATGCGCTCGTCGCGCGCGTTGATGAGCGAGGTGGCGAGATTGCGGAGCATCGACATCCGGTGCTCGCTCGTGCGCCCCAGTTTACGGTGTGCGTTCAGGTGTCGCATGACATTCTATAAAGAAATGATGAATGATGAGTGATGAATGCGGAATGGAAGACGGTTTTTAATTCACCATTCATCATTCCGCATTCGTCACTTCCGGTTACTCTTCGTCGCCCTCGTCCCCGTCGTCGCCGACGTAGTCGAGGTCGGCCGAGTCGCCGCCCCCGGAGCCGGGGATCGGGTTGCCCTGCTCGTCGAAGGCCATGCCGAAGTCCAGCCCCATGCCGTGCAGGATGTCCTTGATCTCGTTCAAAGACTTCTTGCCGAAGTTCTTCGTCGCGAGCATCTCGCGCTCGCTGCGCTGGACGAGATCGCGGATGGTGCGGATGTTGGCGTTCTTCAGGCAGTTGTAGGAACGAACGGACAACTCAAGCTCGTCCACCGAGCGGTCAAGCACGTCGTTGCGCGGCAGCGGCGGGCGCTCCATCGACGGGAAGGCCAGCTCGTCCACGTCCTCCTCGAAGTTGATGAAGATGGACATGTGATCCTTGATGAGCTTGGCGGCGAGGCCGATGGCGTCGTCCGGCTTGACCGAGCCGTCCGTCCAGACCTCGATGGAGAGCTTGTCGAACTCCGTGTTCTGCCCGAGGCGCGCGGCGTCAACCGTGTAGTTGACCTTCTTGACCGGCGTGTGGACGGAGTCGATCGGGATGTAGCCCAAGCTCAGGTCTTCGTCGAAGTTGCGGTCGGCGGGCACGTAGCCGCGCCCGCGCTTGAGGCGCATCTCGATGTTGAGCGAGCCGCCCTCGCTGACCGTGGCGATGTAGACGTTCGGGTCGAGGATTTCCACATCGGCGTCGGCCTCGATGTCGCCGGAGGTGACTTCGCCCGCGCCGGCCTTCGTGATGGTCAGCGTCTTGGGCTGGCCGCCGTGCAGCTTGATCGGGACCTGCTTAAGGTTGAGGATCACGTCGGTCGCGTCCTCGACGACGCCGCGGATCGAGGAGAACTCGTGCTCGACGCCCTCAATCTTGACGGCCGTGATCGCCGCGCCCTCGATCGAGGAGAGCAGCGCGCGGCGCAAAGAGTTGCCAATGGTCGTGCCGAAGCCGCGCTCGAACGGCTGGGCCGAGAAGCGGCCGTAGCGCGGCGTCAGCGTCTCGTTGTCCACCGCCAGGCGGCGCGGCATCTGAAAGCCCGTCCAGAGGTTGTTTTGATCCATTGCCATAATTATTCTCGCACCCGCCTCCGAAGGAAAAGACGCATGCGCCCGGGCGGCGGCGCGTCGCGCCTCGCTGAAGAGACGCACGCCGGCCGCTGCCCCGGACGCTGAGTGGTTACTTGCTGTAGAGTTCGACGATGAGCTGCTCGTTGATCGAGCGGTCGATGTCTTCGCGCGTCGGCAGCGACGCGACGCGCGCCGCCATGTCCGCGCCGTCGGCCGGGGCGATCCACGAAGGCCGCCCGCGCCCCGCGGCCGTCTGCCACGCGCCCTCGACGTGCGGGTTCTTGCGGCTCGTCTCGCGCACGGCGATCACGTCGCCCGCCTTGACCGCGAACGAAGGGATATCCACCTTGCGGCCGTTGACCTCGATGTGCCCGTGGTTGACGAGCTGCCGGGCCTGACGCCGCGACGTGGCGAAGCCCGCGCGGTAAACCGAGTTGTCGAGCCGGCGTTCGAGCAGGCTGAGCAGGTTCTCGCCCGTGATGCCCTTCATGCGGGCGGCGCGCTCGAAGTAGTTGCGGAACTGGCCCTCGAGTACGAAGTAGATGCGTTTGACCTTCTGCTTCTCGCGCAACTGCTGGCCGTAGCCCTGGAGCGCCTTGCCGCGGCGCATCGAGTTGCCATGCTGACCGGGCGGCTGCGTGCCGCGCTTCTCAATCGGGCACGACGGCTTGTAGCAGCGGTCGCCCTTCAAGAATAGTTTCGCGCCTTCGCGGCGGCACAGACGGCACACCGCAGCTCTATACCTAGCCACTTACTTTTTGCCTCCAGTCTCTTTAAGACGGAAAAGTTTACAGGCCGCTCGCGCAGCCCTTCATCCTTTAGGTTGATTAGCCGTTAGCTGTTAGCGATTAGCGATTAGCAAAACCGGAAGACTTCTCTTCCCGGCTCACAGCTAACGGCTAAGAGCTAACCGCTTCTTAAACTCTCCTGCGCTTCGGCGGGCGGCAGCCGTTGTGCGGGATCGGCGTGCGGTCGCGGATCGCGACGACGCGGATGCCGGCGTTGTTGATGGCGCGGATGGCCGACTCGCGCCCGCCGCCCGGCCCCTTAACCCGCACCTCGCACTGGTGCATCCCGGCGTCCTGCGCCTTCTTCGCCGCCTCGAAGGCCGCCTGCTGCGCGGCGAAGGGCGTGCCCTTGCGCGAGCCGCGGAAGCCGCGCGCGCCCGACGAAGATTGCGCGACGAGGTTGCCCTCGAGATCGGTGATCGTGATCAGCGTGTTGTTGAACGTCGCCTGGATGAACACGATCCCGACGGGGATGTTCTTCTTCTCTTTTTTGCGGAAAACCTTCTTCTTCCCGCCCGCGGTTGCTTTTGCCATGATCTAGCTATTAGCTCTTAGCGGTTAGCTGTTAGCCGGGCCAACAGCACCGAATACCGATACATTAAACTTGGGCCGCCCGCCGCGACGCTAAAGCTAACAGCTAATAGCTAACGGCTAACAGCTTCCCTACTTCTTGCCCGGGGCCTTCTTCTTGGCGACCGTGGCGCGGCGCGGCCCCTTTCGGGTGCGCGCGTTGGTGTGCGTGCGCTGGCCCCGGACGGGGAGTCCCCGGCGGTGGCGCAGGCCGCGGTAGCTGCCGATGTCCATCAGCCGTTTGATGTCCATCTGGACGCGCTTCCGGAGGTCGCCCTCGACCTCGCCCTGCCCCTCGATGATCGAGCGGATGCGCCCCAACTGATCCTCGTTGAGATCGCGCACGCGCGTGTCGGGCTGGATGTCCGCCTCTCGCAGGATCGACGTGGCGCGCGAGCGACCGATGCCGAAAATGTACGTCAGTCCGATCTGGACGCGCTTGTTGACCGGAAGATCGACGCCGACTATACGAGCCATCTTATTTCTCCGAGACTACCTGATGATTACCCTTGCCGCTGCTTGTGCTTCGGGTTCGTGCAGATCACGCGCACCACGCCCTTGCGGTGGATGATCTTGCAGTTGTCGCACATCTTCTTGACTGAGGCCCTGACCTTCATTTCACACCTGCCTTCCGAAACCGTCGCCGGACTCGGTTTTACTTATAGCGGTAAGTGATCCGCCCGCGGTTGAGATCGTAAGGCGAAAGCTCGACGAGGACGCGGTCGCCGGGGAGGATGCGAATGAAATGTTTCCTCATCTTCCCCGAGACATGGGCCAGGACGTGGTGCTGCGTGTCTTCCAGCTCGACCCTGAACATCGCGTTAGGCAGGGTCTCGACGACCTTCGCCATCACCTCGATTGCCTCTTCTTTCGCCATCTCCTAACCTGTACAGATTAGAAAATACCCGCGCCGGCAAACCATGAATGCTACCACACGGGCGGGCCATCCGCCAAGCCGCGCGCGCCGGCTAAACCTTAGAAACTGCTGCCGCTTCCGCCCCCGCGCCCGATTCTACCGAGCCGGCACCGGCCTCGCCGACGCGGGTCAGCACTTCGGGGCCGTCCTCCGTGATGGCGACCGTGTGCTCGACGTGGGCCGACGGCCGCCCGTCCAATGTCACGACCGTCCAGCCGTCCTTGAGCGTCTTGGTCTTCTCCGTCCCCATGTTGACCATCGGCTCGATGGCGAAGACGTAGCCAGCGCGCAGCTTCGCGCCCGTGCCGGGCTTCCCATAGTTCGGCACCTGCGGGTCTTCGTGCATCTTGCGGCCGATGCCGTGGCCGACGTACTCGCGCACCACCGTGTAGCCGTGGCGCTCGGCGTGTTCCTGCACGGCCCAGCCGATGTCGCCGAGGTGCTTGCCCGGCCAGCACTGCCGGATGGCGCGCTCCAGGCACTCCTCGGTAACGCGGATCAGAGTCAGCCACGACTCCGCCACGTCGCCGACGGGGATGGTGGTCGCGGTGTCGCCGACCCAGCCGTTCAATGTCGCGCCCACGTCAACCGAGAGGATGTCGCCGTCGCGCAGCGCGTAGTTCGACGGGAAGCCGTGGACGACCTGCTCGTTGACCGACGCGCAGATCGAGTACGGGTACTTGTGGTAGCCCTTGAAGGTCGGGAGCGCGCCCCCGTCGCGTATCATCCGCTCGGCCGCGGCGTCGAGTTCGAGCGTGGTGACGCCGGGCCGCGCCATCCCGCGCAGCGCCTCGCGCACCTGCGCCGCCAGACGCCCGGCCGCCCGCATCTTCTCCAAATCCTTCTTCGACTTCCCGATAATCACTTTAGTGACGAGTGACGAGTGACGTGTGACGAGTGGCGAGCCAAAAGCAGTATGCTTTTAACTCGTCACTCGTCACCCGTCACTATTTTCCCGATGTCCGCGTAGATCTCTTCGACCTCGCGAGTGCCGTCAACGCGGTGGAGGCGGCGCGAGCGCTCGTAGTAGTCGAGGAGCGGGCGCGTCTGCTCCTCGTAGGTTTCGAGCCTGACCCTGATCTTCCCGGCCGTGTCGTCGGAGCGGTGGGCGAGCTGCGTGTCGGGGTGCAGGTCGCAGTAGCCCTCGCGCTTCGGCGGCTTGAAATAGACGTTGTAAATTTCGCCGCAGACGGGACAACTGAACCGGCCCGTGATGCGCTTCTCCAGAAAGTCGGCCGGCGTGTCAACGAGCACGGCCTGAATCTTGTTGCCCTGCTCGACCGCGAGCTTTTCGAGCATCGCGGCCTGCGCCGTGGTGCGCGGGAAGCCGTCGAGGACGTAGCCGCGCCGGCAGTCCTCGCGGTTCGTGCGCTCCTGCACCACGCGGATGACGAGATCGTCGGAGACTAACTTGCCCGCCGCCTGCACCTCGCGGACTTCGCGCGCGAGCGGCGTATCGGCCTTCGCCAGCTCGCGGAAGATGTCGCCCGTCGAAATCTGCGGCAGTCCCGTGCGCTCCTGCAGGAGACGCGCCTGCGTCCCCTTGCCCGCGCCCGGCGCCCCCATCAGCACGACGATCTTAGACATAAAGCAAATGACGAGTGATGAATGCGGAGCGATGAATAGAAGAAACTGTTTTCAGTTCATCATTCATCATTCCGCATTCGTCATTTCTTCTCAGCCCCTCCGGCCGCGCAGTCGCCCGCCGCCGCCGAGGAAGCCCTCGTAGTTGCGCATGACGAGCTGCGCCTCGATCTGCGCGACCGTGTCCATCGCGACGCCGACGAGAATCAGTAGCGACGTGCCGCCGAAGTAGAACTGGTAGCCCATGCCGCGCGGGATCCACCCCAGGCCCGGCGTCGTGCTGAAGAAGTCTTCGAGGCGCGCGCCGAAGAAGGGCAGGCGGCCGACGTTGAAGCCGCTCAGCATGATCTGCGGCGCCAGCGCGACGAAAGCGAGGTAAACGGCGCCGACCGTCGTCAGGCGCGTCAGGATCACGTTCAGGTGCTCGGCCGTGTTGCGGCCGGGCCGGATGCCGGGGACGAAGCCGCCGTGCTTGCGCAGGTTGTCGGCCACCTCCTCGACGTTGAAGATGATGGTGATGTAGAAGAACGTGAAGATGACGATCAGCGAGAGGAAGATCAGCTCGTAATAGGGATCGCCGCCGTGGAACTGCTGGAAGAAGGTGTGAACCGAGTTCTTCCAGCTCCCGGGGTTGTTCGGGTCGGGCTGGATGAACTGCAGGATCGTCTGCGGGAACGCCAGCATCGACGAGGCGAAGATGACCGGGATGACGCCCGCCATGTTGATCTTCAGGGGCATCGCCGTCTGCTGGCCGCCGACGAGCTGCCGGCCGACGTGCCGCTTGGCGTAGCTGATCGGAACCTTGCGCCGGCCCTGCTCGACGAAGACGATGAAGGCGATCAGGCCGACGAGCGCCGCGACGAGCGCGACGACGCCCAGAACCTCCATCGCGTCGCCGCTGCGGAGCTTCAGGAAGACCTGCCGGACGCCGCTC
The DNA here is from genome assembly GCA_035295985.1 of Pyrinomonadaceae bacterium. Lineage (GTDB taxonomy): Bacteria > Acidobacteriota > Blastocatellia > Pyrinomonadales > Pyrinomonadaceae > JAIVGV01. The sequence continues at coordinate 6,983 of DATHBT010000257.1, forward strand.
GGCAGACCGATGATGATGCCGGCGAAGATGAGCAGCGAGATGCCGTTGCCGACGCCGCGCTCCGTGATCTGCTCGCCGAGCCACATCACGAAGACCGTTCCGGTCGTCAGCGTGATGACGGTCGTGATCAGGAAGCTCCACGTGTCCTCGCCGACGCCGTTGGCGGCCAGCCAGCGCGCGACGATGGTCGTCTGGAAGACGGCCAGAACGACCGTGAGATACCGCGTCCACTGGTTGAGCTTCTGGCGGCCGGCCTCGCCCTCCTCCTGCAACTTCTTCAGGGACGTGAACACGGTCGTCATCAGTTGCAGGATGATCGAGGCGGTGATGTATGGCGTGACGCCGAGCGCGAAGACCGAGATGGTCTGGAAGTTCCCGCCGGAGAAGAGGTCGAGCACGCCGAGCAGCGTGCTGCCCACGTCCTGCCAGACGCGCGCGAGCTGATCCTTGTTGATGCCGGGCGCGGTGATGTGCGCGCCGAAGCGGTAGATCGCCAGCAGCCCGAGCGTGAAGAAGATGCGCTTCCGCAGGTCGGGCACCTGGAACATGTTGCGGACGGCGGCGAAAAACTTTTCCATGACCTGGCCTTTAGCTGTTAGCTATTAGCTGTCAGCTCTTTGAACGTCTAATCAGCCATAGGGTTCTGCTTCGGCTTGCGCGTCGGAACGGCCCGGAGAAGCTAAAAGCTAATGGCTAAAAGCTAACAGCTTTAAAGCACTGAAGACGCCTGGCGGGTTTGTCGCCCGTCCGCAAGCGTCCTCAGCGCGTGCCTCGCGTGTGAGTTTTCAAACTCCGGTGACTACTGCCGCGGCTCGACGGGCACGAGCGCGTCGGCCTTGTGGAACGAGGAGACGACGTTGACCGTGCCGCCCGCCGCCTCGATCTTCTCGCGCGCGCTCTTCGTGAAGCGGTGCGCCGAGACGGTCAGGGCCTTCGTCACCTCGCCCGTGCCGAGCACGACGATGTCGCGCTTGCCCTTGGCGACGACGTGGCGCTCGCGCATCAGTTCCGGCGTCACCGACTCGTCGGCCTCGAAGCTGCGCTCCAGGGTGTCGAGCGTGATCTCAGTCCACTGCTTCTTGAAGATGTTCGTGAAGCCGCGCTTCGGGAGCCGCCGCTGCAAGGGCATCTGGCCGCCCTCGAAGCCGGTCTTGCCCGAGTAGCCGGAGCGGGACTTCTGGCCCTTGTTGCCGCGCCCGGCCGTCTTGCCCAGGCCCGATCCGGGGCCGCGCCCCACCCGCTTCTTCTTGTGCGTCGAGCCTTCCGGCTTCCGCAGGTTGTTCAGACCGATTGCCATTGCTCACTCCGTTCGCAGTTGTCCGTGGTCAGTTGTCCGTTGTCAGTTGCTCAACTCTAGTCTTGAGCGGCAGCCTCGTCGGCGCGAAACAACTGACAACGGACGACGGACAACTGACTAATCCACTATCCGCAGCAGGTGCGGAACCTTCTTGACGAACCCGCGCATCGAAGGCGTGTCGGGCCGCTCGACGATCTGGTTGAGCTTCCGCAGGCCGAGGCTGCGGACGATCTGCTTGTGCGCCTTCGTCGCCGCGATGACGCTGCGGTAATACTGGATGCGGATCGTGCCGCCGCCGCTCTCCGTCGTGTTGCTCTGTTCCGCCATAAAACCTCTTACTTGGTTTCAGGTTTGAGGTTTGAGGTTCAAAGACGCAAACCTTAGACCTCAAACCTGAGACCTTCAACCTAGAGTTCTTCGACCTGCTTGCCGCGCAGGCGCGCGACCTCCATCGGGTCTTTCATGTTGAGCAGGCCGTTGAAGGTGGCGCGCACGACGTTGTGCGGGTTGGTCGAGCCGAGCACCTTCGTGCGCACGTCGTGGACGCCCGCCGCCTGCATCACGGCGCGAACGGCTCCGCCCGCGATGACGCCCGTGCCCGGCGACGCCGGCTTCATCAGCACGCGGCCCGCACCGTACTCCCCGACGAACGGGTGCGGCAGCGTGTTCTCGATGAGCGGCACGCGGATCAGATTCTTCTTGGCCGCCTCGATGCCCTTCTTGATCGCGAGCGGCACTTCGCGCGCCTTGCCCGTGCCGAAGCCGACGTGGCCCGACTCGTCGCCCACGACCACCAGCGCCGCGAACGACAGGTTCTTGCCGCCCTTGACGACCTTCGTCACGCGGTTGATCGAGATGACCTGATCTTTGAGATCAAGCCCGCCCGCCGGAATCCTCTGTCTTGGTTGTCTCATAGCTCTTTAAAATTCCTACTCGGCCCCGCCCGCCGCCGCCTGCCCGCCGTCGCTTCCGGCGCTGGCCTCCTGCGTCGCCGCGGCCTCTTCCCTGTTCAGCCCGGCCTCGCGCGCCGCGTCCGTCAGGGCCTTCACGCGCCCGTGGTAGACGTAGCCGCCGCGGTCGAAGACGACGCTGCTGACGCCCGCGTTCAGCGCGCGCTCGGCGATGGCGCGGCCCACGCGCTGCGCGGCCTCGATGTTGCCGCCGGTCGCGCCGCGCAGGTCCTTCTCGGTCGTCGAAGCGGAGGCAATCGTGCGCCCGCGCTCGTCGTCGATGACCTGCGCGTAGATGTGGTTCAGGCTGCGGTAGATCGCCAGCCTCGGCCGCTCGGCCGTCCCCGCCACCTTCTTGCGGATGCGCCGGTGGACGGCCCGGCGAACCTCTGCCCTGTCCTTCTGTGCCATTGCTCACTCCGTTCGCAGCTATTAGCTATTAGCTCTTGGCTTTTAGCAAAACCATGCTCAGCGGAACTTGAACCGTTCAGCTTAGGCCTCACTCAAAGCTAACAGCTAATAGCTAACAGCTAACAGCTATTTGCCCGTCTTGCCGGGTCGCAGCTTGAGCTGCACGTCGGCGTAGCGGACGCCCTTGCCCTTGTAGGGGTCGGGCTTGCGCAGGTTGTGCATCTCGGCCGCCACCTGCCCGAGCTTCTGCTTGTCGATCCCCGACAGAGTCAGCGTCAACTGGTACTGCGGGATGGACGACTTGGTCGGGACGCGCTCCGAGCGCACGTCGATGCCCTCGGGCAGCGGGAACTCGATGGGGTGCGAGTAGCCGAGCGAGAAGACGATCTTCTTGCCCTGCACGTCGGCCTTGTAGCCTACGCCGACCACGTCCATCTGGCGCGAAAACCCTTCCGTCACGCCGACGATGGCGTTGTTCGCCAGCGCGCGCGCCAGCCCGTGCTGCGCGGCCAGGTCGTCCGAGGCGCGCTCGGCCTGCAACTGCCCGTCTTCCAGGCGGAACTTGATGCCTTCGGGGACGGGCGTCCTGAGCGTGCCCTTCGGCCCCTTGACCTCAAGCTCACGCTCGCCGACCGTGACCGTCACGCCCTTCGGCACCGCGATGACTTTCTTTCCGATGCGAGACATAACAACCTCAGTGATGAGTGATGAGTGATGAGTGAAAGGCTTTTGACTCATCACTCATCACTCATCACTAGTAAATTGCTGCCAGCACCTCGCCGCCGACGTTCTCGCGGCGGGCGCGCTTGCCCGACATCAGGCCGCGCGAGGTGGAGACGATGTTGACGCCGTAGCCGCCCAGGACCTTCGGGATGTCGGTCGCGCCCATGTACACGCGCCGGCCGGGCTTGGAGACGCGCTCCAGGTGCGAGATGGACGACGTGCCGCGCGTGTCGTAGCGCAGGAAGATGCGGAGCGTGCGCTTCGGCCCCTCGCCCTTGACGACGAAGTTGTTGATGTAGCCCTCTTCCTTGAGGATGCGGGCGATCTCCAGTTTCAGCTTCGACGCCGGGATGTCCACCCGCGAGTGCTTCGCCGCGATGGCGTTGCGCATCCGCGTCAGCATGTCGGCAATAGGATCAGTCATTACTTCAACTCCAAAGGAAGCTATTAGCTTTTAGCCGTTAGCTGTTAGCAAAACCGCTCGACGCGACTTGAAACTTTCAGCCCCAGCTTCACGCACAGCTAAAAGCTAACAGCTAATAGCTATTCTTCACCAACTCGACTTGATGACGCCCGGAATCTGCCCCTGCAAGGCCAGCTCGCGGAAGCAGATGCGGCACAGCTTGAACTTGCGCAGGTAGCCGCGCGGCCGGCCGCAGCGGTTGCAGCGCGTGTAGGCCCGCGACGAGAACTTCTGGTGCCGTTTCGATTTAGCGATCAGGGATTTCTTAGCCATGATTCCTCTACTGTTGCCTGAACGGCATCCCCAGCGCCTTCAGCAGCGCGCGGGCGTGCTCGTCGTTGCGCGCGGTCGTCACGATAGAGATGTTCATGCCGCGCGTCTTGTCCACCTTGTTGAAGTCGATTTCGGGGAAGATGAGCTGGTCGCGGATGCCGAGCGTGTAGTTGCCGCGCCCGTCGAACGCCTTCGGGCTGACGCCGCGGAAGTCGCGCACACGCGGCAGGGCGACCGACACCAGGCGGTCGAGGAACTCGTACATCCGGTCGCCGCGCAGCGTGACCATCGTGCCGATGGGCATCCCCTGCCGGAGCTTGAACTGCGCGATGGACTTCTTCGCCTTCGTCACGACCGGCTTCTGGCCGGCTATGGCGCGCAGCTCGTCGGCCGCCGTGTCGATCACCTTGGCGTTCGCCACGGCCTCGCCCATGCCCATGTTGATGACGATCTTTTCGAGGCGCGGCACGGCCATCGCGTTCGTGATCTCGAACTCTTTGGCGAGCGCCGGCGCGATCTCTTTCGTGTAACGCTCTCTCAGTCTCGCTGCCATCTCTTCCCCACCTTCTCGCCTGGGTCTCGCCCACGCGCCGCGGCGCGCGACGTTTCCAGGCTCACGTTCTCAAAACCTCACAGCTCTTACTTCTTGCTCTCGATCACCTGGCCGCTGCGCGCCGCGATGCGGTTCTTCGAGCCGTCGTTGCCCACGTCGTAGCGCACGCGCGTCGGCTTGCCCGTGTCGGGATCGACCAGTTGAACGTTCGAGATGTTGATGAACGCCTCGCGGTCGATGATGCCGCCGCCGCGGTTGTTGCCGGGGTTCGCCTTCTGGTGCTTCTTCACCACCGCGATGCCCTCGACCTTAACCTTGCCCTCGCCCGGCTTCACTTCCAGCACGCGCCCGCGCTTGCCGTTGTCGCGCCCCGCGATGACGACCACCTGATCGCCCTTCCTGATCTTCGCGCGCTTAACACCCGTGTTAGCCATCTTCAAATCACCTCCGGCGCGAGCGAAACGATCTTCATGAAGTTCCTATCGCGCAGCTCGCGCGCGACGGGGCCGAAGACGCGCGTGCCGATGGGCGTGTCGTCCGGCTTGATCAGGACCACCGCGTTCTGGTCGAAGCGGATGTAGGTGCCGTCCTTGCGTCGTACTTCCTTGCGCGTGCGGACGATGACGGCGTTCTGCACCGTCCCCTTCTTGACCGCCCCGTCCGGCGTGGCCTCCTTGACCGTCACCTTGATGCGGTCGCCGAGGCCCGCCTTGCGGCCCGTCGAGCCGCCGATGCCCATGATCATTTCGACGCGCCGCGCGCCCGAGTTGTCAGCGACATCCAAGGATGTCTGCATCTGAATCGCCATCGCTCACTCCGTTCGCGGCTATTAGCTGTTAGCTGTTAGCTGTTAGCCAGAAAGAATAAAGACAAGGTCTTCTGTTTGGCTAACAGCTAACAGCTAACAGCTAATAGCTATTTCGCTGCCTTCTGCACGATCTCGATGACGCGCCAGCGCTTGCGGGCCGACAGGGGGCGCGTCTCGACGATGCGCACCTTGTCGCCGGTCGTGGCTTCGAGGTCGTTGTGCGCCATGAACTTGGAGGTTCGGCGCACGTAGCGGCGGTACTTCGGGTGCTTGACGAGGCGGTCAACCCTGACCACCACCGTCTTCTGCATCTTGTCCGACGCGACGACGCCGACCTTCTCGGCCCGACGGCCGCGCCGCTTCGCCTCGCTGCCCGTCGCGTCGCCCGCCTGCGCGTCAACGCCCGTGGACAACTCCTGCGCGAGCGTCTGTCCCGACTCGGTCGTCGCCTCGACGCGCGTCTCGTCCGTCGCGGCGGCGCTGCCGGCCTTCGCCTCCTGCTCCGTCCCGCCCTGCTCTAAATTCTCTTTCGACATCTCAATCCTCGTGAATCGTCAATCGTGGTCTGAATCTGTTGACTTACAACTGACGATTTACTTTCCTGCCTCGATCTGGCGCTCGCGCATGAGGGTCTGGACGCGGGCCAGCGTCTTCTTCTCGCGGCGGGCGGCGTTGATGGCGTCCATCTCGCCGAGCGCGAGCTTGAAGTTCAGGCGGAACAGCGCCTCTTTGATGCGCGCCGCCTCCTCGCGCAGATCGTCGTCCGACAGATTCTGCAAACGCTCCAACTCTTCTCGCCTCTTTGCCATTAGACTGCGCCCCCCTCCTGCTCGGCGCGCGTGACGAACTTGACCTTGATCGGGAGCTTCTGCGCCGCCAGCCGCATCGCCTCGCGCGCGATGTCCTCGGGCACGCCCTCGATCTCGTAGAGGATGCGGCCCGGCTTGACGACGGCGACCCAATATTCGGGCGCGCCCTTGCCCTTGCCCATGCGGGTCTCGGCCGGCTTCTTCGTGATCGGCTTGTCCGGGAACATCCTGATCCAGATTTTGCCGCCGCGCTTGACGTGGCGCGTCATCGCGATACGCGCGGCCTCGATCTGCCGGTCGGTGATCCAAGCCGGCTCCAACGCTTTCAGGCCGTACTCACCGAAGCTGATCTCGGCGCCACGGGTCGCCTGGCCCGTCATCCGCCCCTTCATCTGCTTCCGGTGCTTGACCTTCTTCGGCATCAACATAGCGTTTCGCTCCGCTCAACCGCTTGTCCGTTGTCCTTCGTCCGTCGTCAGTTGTTTGAGACAACTTCTCAGCAGCCACTTTTTGCCAGTCACAAACAACGGGCAACTGACCACTGACAACGGACAGCCTTATCCTCTGTCGCCGCGCGGCCTGCCGCGGTCGCCGCGGTCGTCGCGGCCCTCGCGCTCGCGGCGCGTGCGTGCGCGGCGCTCGCGGCCGTCGCCGCGCACGTCCTGCATCGGGTCGGTCGTCGTGCCGCGCGCAATCGCCGCGTTCGGGTCGAGGATTTCGCCCCGGTAAATCCAGCACTTGACGCCGATGACGCCGAAGGTCGTGTTCGCCTCGGCGAAGCCGTAGTCGATGTCGGCGCGCAGGGTGTGGAGCGGGAGACGCCCCTGCAAGTACCACTCGGAGCGCGCGATCTCCGCGCCGTTCAAACGGCCCGAAACGCGAACCTTGATGCCCTGCCCCCCGAAGCGCAGCGTCTCCTCGACGGTCTTGCGCATGGCGCGGCGGAAGGCGATGCGCTTCTCAAGCTGCGCGGCGATCTTCTCAGCCTGCAACTGCGCGTTCAGCTCCGGCTTCGTGATCTCCTGAATCGAGACCAGAACCTCTCTTCCGGTGCGCGACTGAATCTCGGCCTTGAGCTTGTCGATCTCCGACCCTTTGCGCCCGATGATGATGCCGGGGCGCGAGGTGTAGATGATGATCTTGACGCGGTTTGCCGCGCGCTCCACGTCCACGTGCGAGACGCCCGCGCCCGCGAACCGGCCCTTGATCTCCCTCTTCAGGCGCAGGTCTTCGTGGAGGAAGTCGCCGTAGTTCTTCTTGGTGAACCAGTGCGAGTGCCAGTCCTTGTTGTAGCCGAGGCGGAAGCCGTAAGGATGTACTTTCTGACCCACTCTATTTCTCCGTTCCGACTGATGACAAACTCAACTGTTATTCGGCCGACTGATCCGTCGTCGCTTCCGGCGCGGTCGCAGCGGCGTTGTCCGTCGCGGCCGACTCTTCCGCCGCCGCCGTCGCCTTCGTCTCTTCGGGCTGCTCTACCTTCTTCGACGCGGCGCGCTTCGTGCCCGCGGTCTCGCCCGCGGCCGTGGACTTCGCGGCCTTGGCGGGCTTGCCGGCCGTCTGCGGCTTGCCGGCCGGCGAGGTCTTGCGCCCGCGCGCGTTCGTCTTCGCGTCCTCGCGCTCGTCGTTCGATAGCAGCACGGTGACGTGGTGGAAGTGGCGCTGCTCTCGGTAGGCGCGGCCCTGCGGGGCGGGGCGCACGCGGCGGCGGTTCTTCGTCGGCCCCATGTCCACGAAGCACGCCTTGATCCACAGGTCGTCCGGATCAACCGCGACGTTCGCCTTCTCCGCGGCCTCGGTCGCGTTGGCAATCGCCGAGCGCACGCACTTCTCGATGCCCTGCGCCGCGCGCTTGTTCGTGTAGGTCAACACGGCCAGCGCCTCGTTGACGTTCTTGCCGCGGATCATGTCCACCACGAGCCGCGCCTTCTGGGCCGACCCGCGCAGGAACTTAGCACTCGCTCTCGCTTCCATCTCGAACCTCAGTGATGAGTGATGAGTGATGAGTGATGAGTGACAGAGGTTTTTAACCCACCACTCATCACTCATCACTCATCACTTTATCTTGCCTTGCCGCCCTTCTCCGCCTTCGTGCCGGAGTGGCCCTTGAAGGTGCGCGTCGGCGCGAACTCGCCGAGCTTGTGGCCGACCATGTTCTCCGTCACGTAGACGGGGATGTGGCGCTTGCCGTTGTGGACGGCGAAGGTCAGGCCGACGAAGTCCGGCGCGATTGTCGAGCGGCGCGACCAAGTTTTGATCGCCTGCGGCCGGTTGCCGCTCTGGCGGATGCGGTCAACCGCCTTCTGGATGTGGCCGTCGATAAACGGCCCTTTTTTGACTGAACGTGACATAGAATCCTCGTCGCCTCGAAACCCTTACTTCACTCTACGGTCGCGCACGATCATCTTCTGCGTGCGCTTGTTGTTGCGCGTCTTGTAGCCGCGCGTGGGCTGGCCCCACGGGGTGACGGGGTGACGCCCGCCCGAAGTCTTGCCCTCGCCGCCGCCGTGCGGGTGATCGACCGGGTTCATCGCGACGCCGCGAACCTTCGGCCGCAAGCCCTTCCAGCGCGAGCGCCCGGCTTTGCCGAAACTCACGTTCTCGTGCTCGACGTTCCCGACTTGGCCCACGGTCGCGTAACAGACCACGGGCACGCGCCGAACTTCGCCCGAAGGCATGCGCACCTGCGCGTAGTCGCCTTCCTTGGCGACCAACTGCGCGAAACTTCCGGCCGAGCGCGCGAGCTGACCGCCCTTGCCGGGGCGCAGCTCGATGTTGTGAATCTGCGTGCCCAGCGGGATGTTGCGGATGGGCAGCGCGTTCCCGGCGAGGATGTCCGCCTCGGGGCCGCTCATGATCGTCTTGCCGACTTCGAGGCCGACGGGCGAGAGGATGTAACGCTTCTCGCCGTCGAGGTACGTGATCAGGGCGATGTGCGCCGAGCGGTTCGGGTCGTACTCGATCTGCGTGACGCGGCCGGGCACGCCCGCCTTGTCGCGCTTGAAGTCGATGATCCGGTAGTGGCGCTTGTGGCCGCCGCCGCGACGGCGGACGGTGATGTGGCCGTCGTTGTTGCGCCCCGAAATCCGCTTCTTCGGTTCGAGCAGCGACCGCTCCGGCTCCGCGCCCGGCGTCAGCTCGTCGCGCGTCAGGTACGTCTGGTAGCGGCGAGCCGGCGATGTCGGTGTCAGTTTCTTGATGCCCATGGCGTTTAGCTGTTAGCTATTAGCGGTTAGCTTTTAGCAAAACCTTTCAGTGCCTACCGCTTCGGTTGAACGCGAGCCGTGCGCCGCCAGACAAAAGCTAATAGCTAATGGCTAACAGCTAATGGCCCCTCAAATATTGTCGCCGTAGTCGAACGGCGGCTGGCCCTCTTTGAGCGTGACGTAGGCTTTCTTCCAGGAGGGGCGGCGTCCCTCGTGGCGGCCGCGGCGCTTCATCTTGCCCGCGTAGTTGACCGTGCGGACGGCGTCAACGCGCACGTCGAAGATGCGCTCGACGGCCGACTTGATTTCGGGCTTCGTGGCGTCGCGGTCGACGCGGAAGGTGAGCAACTGCTTCCCGTCCTGCGTCTCCTCTTTGGCGATGAGCGCCTTCTCCGTAATCACCGGCGCTTTGATGATGTCCCAGACTGTACGCATCTCTTCTTACGCCGCCTCCTCGGTCGCCGCCTCGCCGTTCTCTGCCTCGTCGGCGGCTTCGGTCGTCGCGCCGGCCTTCTTCGGATCGAGCAGCCGCGTCACCTGATCGACGGCCGAGCGCGAGAGCACGATCCGCTGGTGGTAGAGCACGTCGTAGATGTTCAGGCCGCCGCTCGCGACGATCTTCGCGCCCTTCACGTTGCGCGAGGAGAGCAACAGGTTCTCGTTCTCCAGCGAATCGACGATCAAAGTCTTGCCGTCGAGGCCGAGGCTCTTCAACGCGCCGACGAAATCCTTCGTCTTCGGAGCGCCAAAGGCGAACTCTTCGACGACGACGAGGTTGCCCTCGCGCAGCCGCTCCGAGAGGGCCGAGCGCAGCGCGCCGCGCTTCATCTTCTTCGGCAGGCTGTACGACCAGTCGCGCGCCTGCGGGCCGTGGACGTTGCCGCCGCCCTTCCACAGGGGCGTGCGGATCGAGGCGACGCGCGCGCGGCCCGTGCCCTTCTGCCGCCACAGCTTGCGGCCTGAGCCGGACACGTCGCCGCGCGTCTTCGTCCCGACCGTGCCCGCGCGGGCGTTGGCCTGGTAGTTCTTGACCGCGGCGTGTACCAGCGCCTCGTTGTACTCCGCGCCGAACACGGCGTCGGATAGTTCGAGGTCGCCGACCTCTTCGTTCTTCAGGTTGCGCACCTTAACGGTAGGCATTTGCTCACTCCGTTCGCAGCGGCTGGCTATTAGCAGTTAGCTTTTAGCCAAGCCAAAACTGCTTCACTTCTTCGGCTAACAACGATTAGCTGTCAGCCGGCAGCTATCCCCTTGTCGATTTCTTGACCACGACCACGCTGCCGTTCGCGCCGGGGACGGCCCCGCGCACCATCAGCAGGTGGTTCTCGGCGTCCACGCGCGCGACCGTCAGGCCCTTGACCGTGACGCGGTCGTCGCCCATGTGGCCCGAAGAGCGCGTGCCCTTGATCACCCGCGAGGGGTAGGCCGACTGGCCGATGGAGCCGGGCCGGCGCACGTTCATCGAGCCGTGCGACTCGGGGCCGCGGTTGAAGTTGTGCCGCTTGATCGTGCCCTGAAAGCCGCGCCCCTTCGAGCGGCCGACGACCTCAATGGCGTCGCCGTCGGCGAACAGGTTGACGAGCACGGTGTCGCCGACGTTCAAGTCGTCCGACGGCTCGTCGAGCCTGATCTCTTTCAGGATGCGCGTCGGGGGCGTGCCCGCGCCGGTCTTCTCGAAGTGGCCGCGCATCGGCTTGTTGACGTTCTTCAGCTTGACGGGCCTCTCCTCGACTAGCCCGAGCTGCACGGCGTCGTAGCCGTCCTTGCCGGCGGAAGTCTTCTTCTGCACGACGACGCACGGGCCCGCCTTGATGATCGTCACGGGCGTGACCGTGCCGTCCGGCGCGAACAACTGCGTCATCCCGACCTTCTTGCCGATGATTCCGTTAACCATCACGAACCTCAATAGCTGTTAGCTACTAGCGGTTAGCTTTTAACCAAACCGTTCTCTTTAGCTGAGCGCTTCAAATGTGCGCGGCGACCTTCCGCCGTCTGGCTAACAGCTAATAGCTAACTGCTAACAGCTTCCTTACTGCCTGCCGAACGCCTTGATCTCCACGTCAACGCCCGCGGGCAGGTCGAGCTTCATGAGCGCGTCCACCGTCTGCGGCGTCGGGTCGAGGATGTCCATCAGGCGCTTGTGTGTGCGAATCTCGAACTGCTCGCGCGACTTCTTATCGACGTGCGGCGATCTGAGAACCGTCCACTTGTTCTTCGACGTGGGGAGCGGGATCGGCCCGGCCACGCGCGCGCCCGTGCGCTTCGCCGTCTCGACGATCTCGGTGGTGGACTGATCCAGCACCCTGTGGTCGTAGGCTTTGAGCCTGATTCTGATCTTCTCGTTCAGCATGATTGTTAGCTACCAGCTTTTAGCCGTCAGCCCTCAGTCTTAAAGCTTCGGGCTGCGTGTTGACTGCTACTCGACGACCTCGGAGATGGTGCCGGCCCCGACGGTGCGGCCCCCCTCCCGGATGGCGAACCTCAAGCCCTTCTCCATCGCTATCGGCGTGATCAGCGTGACCTCCATCGCCACGTTGTCGCCGGGCATCACCATCT
>DATHBT010000258.1:0-6264 GCA_035295985.1 Pyrinomonadaceae bacterium
GGCTCGCGCGAATGGTCGAGGCGACGGAAGAGGTGTACCGTGAAGCAATCGGCCGGCGCGTCTGAGACTCATGCCGCGGCGCGCGACGCGGTCGCGAAGCAGGGAGGTCGAACCCCAATCGGTATGAAGTCAGTCGCATCACTAAAGCTGGCCGTCTTCATCTGTCTCGCCGCGCTCGGTCAGCCCGCCGGCGCGCCGGCGCAGCCGGGCGCGCCGCGCGCGCGGAAGTTCGACGAATTCACTGTCGGGATCGGCAGCCGCCGACTGCGCCGGGCGGGGAACTACGAGGAGCAATCGAAAGAGCTGAAGCGAAGGCTCGCGCGCTACGCCGCCGAGCTGCGACGGACGGGCGCGCGCCCTTACGCAATCACCTACGGCCCGCGCGTCGTCGAGTGGGAGATTTACAACCGCTCAATCGCGGGGATGCGTGCCGGCGCGCTGTGGGAAGTCACGAGCCTGGGCGTCGATTGGCGACAGATCAACTGGGTCAACGGGGGCTTCCGCGAGGAGGCCGCGACCGAATTGTGGATCGTGCCGCCCGGCGCGCAGCCGCCTTGCCCGACGCCGAGCGTCAGGCCCGAAGATGTCGCCTACTGTCCTTTCGTCCGCGTCGGCGGCGTGCCTTACGTCCCGCGCCCGTCCGGCACTATCAGGTTCAACGCCATCGTCCGATTCAACGACGAGAAGATTCGGCCGGCGTTCGCGTGGCAGGTGTCGCGCGGGAGGATCGCGAGCGGGCAGGGTACGGACGCAATCGAGGTCGAGCTGCCGGCCGACGCGGTCGGCGACGTGGTCGCGCGCGTCGAAGTCGGCGGCTTCTCGCTCGAATGCCCCGCCGAGTTCACCGCCGATTTCGCCCCGACGGCGGTCGGACTCAGCCACTTCCTGTTTGACGAGTTCGGCAACATCCACAGCGGCGACACCAAGGCGCGGCTCGACAACCTCGCCCACACGCTCGGCGAAGACCCGACGCTACTGGTTCACCTCGTCACCTACGGCGGGCGCACCGGGCCGCGCGGTCAGTCGGCGAGGCGCGCGCAGTGGCTGAGAGACTACCTCGTCAACACGCGCGGAGTTGATTCATCGCGCGTCTTCACCGTTGACGGCGGATACCGCGACGAACTGTCGGGCGAGCTGTGGCTCTCGGTCGGATCAGACCCGCCGCCCGTGCGGCCCACCGTGGACGAAAGTTTCACCAAGCCGCTTCAGCCGAGGCCGTCGCGCGCGGGACGTCGCTTCAGCCACGCGCAACCGAAGGCGCAGGGACGGGCCGCGTGCGACCTGCCGCCGTCGCGCAGGATCGACGAATACTCCGCAACCGGCGAAGAGGAGAAGGCACGGCTCGACAAGTTCGTGGCCGTCCTCAAAGGCGAGCCGGAGGACGTGAAGGGCTTTGTCGTCGCCTACGCGGGCCGCGCCGCGCCCCCCGGCGAAGCACTCCGCCGGGCCGACGCCGCCAAGCAACTCTTGATCGATAAGGGCCCCTCCTACAACTCCTATAACTCGCGCCTCAACACGATTGACTGCGGCCGGAGGGAGCAGACGGCTGTCGAACTCTGGCTCACGCCCGTCGGGGCCGCGCCGCCCGTCTGCGCCCCGACGATCAAAACGATAGCGCCCGCAACCAAAGCGGCCGTGAGTGGCGGACGAGGGGCGCGGCGGTAGAGTTCTGCGTCACAACATAACTCGGCAGGTCAAAAAGGGGCGGGGCTTGAACGTCAACCACGTTCAAGCCCCGACTCATTTAACTCGCCCGGTGAACTTACGCGGCGCGGCGCGTCTGCGGCTCCGCGGCGAGCAGTTGCTGGCGGCGCGGGTCGTACTCGCGCGCGAGGTACTGGCGCGCGACGTACTTCAAAGTCGCGGAGACGTGCTTGCACTCGTAGAGCGGGTCGTGGTCGCCGCGGTAGATGAAGTCGGCGCAGGTGCAGGCGAGCCGGCGCGTCTCGGGGTTGCGGAAGAGGTGGTAGCTCTGCTCCGCGCCCGTCTCCGAGAAGGCGATCCAGCCGTAAGGCTCGGCGTCGCGCACCTCTATGCGCTCTGAGCGCGCGGCCCGCTGCTCGGCCGGCGTGAAGGCTTCGACCTTCTTCGTCTGACTCTTCGTTGACATCCTTCTGATCCTTCCTTCCAAAAACGCGAGCGCAGGGCGACGCCGCGCGCACGCGGATCGACACGGAAAATTCTCTCGGTTCGTGAGTGTTCGGGAGTGAATTTTAGATGCGCGGGCGGGCCGGCGGGTTCGACGGGGTTTGACCGCGCGCGCGCGGCGTGATATTCACGTCGGCAGTAATCCTCGCTAATTTCAACGGTTTTTCGGCGGCTTGGGGCGGCGCTTAAAACGTCCGTGCGGCCGGCTCAGGAGGTTCTGCTCAGATGGCGGTTCGCAGCGTACGCGGGCTGGAGATGGCCTACGACGACGTTGGGAGCGGCGTGTCCGTCGTGTTGCTGCACGGCTTCCCTTTCAACCGCACGCTCTGGCGCGAGCAGGTTGACGCGCTGAGTGCCACGCACCGCGTCATTACGCCCGACCTGCGCGGCTTCGGTGAGACTACGGCGGGTGAGGGCGACACCGCGACGATGGAGGAGATGGCCCGCGATGTGGCCGCGCTCATGGACGAGCTGCGGATCGAGCGCGCCATCCTCGGCGGACTCTCTATGGGCGGCTACGTCGCGCTCGCCTTCTGCCGCATCTTCTCGCGCCGCGCCCGCGCCCTCGTCCTCGCCGACACGCGCGCGCAGGCCGACACCGAAGAGGGCCGCGCCAACCGCGAAGTGATGGCCCGCCGCGCGCTCGACGAGGGCATGGGCGCAATCGCCGAGGCGATGATGCCTAAGCTGCTCGCGCCCGCCACGCACATGAAAAACCCGCAGGCCGTCGCACGCGTTCGCGAGATGATCCTGGGCACGCGGCCCGAAGCCGCCGCCGCGGCGCTGCGCGGCATGGCCGTCCGGCAGGATCATACGAACTGGTTGCAGAACATCTTGCAGCCGACTCTGATCGTCGTCGGCAGCGAGGATCAACTGACGCCGCCCGCCGACTCCGAGACGATGCGCCGGGAAATCCGCGGCTCTCGCCTCGAAGTGATCGAGGGCGCGGGACACGTCTCGAACGTCGAACGGCCGCGCGAGTTCAACGACGCGCTGACGAAGTTTCTCAGAGACCTCCAGCCGTGAAGCAGCGGGGACGGGCGATGCGTGGGGTGACTGTGTGACGACGCGGGCGGGCGGCGAGCCGTGGAAGTTTCGCATCGAGGAGCGCGTGCGCTGGGGCGACGTGGACGCAGCGCGCATCATCTTCTACGGCGCGTACATACGCTTCTTCGAGATCGCCGAGACCGAGCTGTTCCGCGCCGCCGGCCTCTCCTACGGCCGCATGTTCGACGAACTCGACGTGTGGCTCCCGCGCGCGCACCTCGAATGCGACTTCCGCCGCGCCGCGCAGCTCGACGATCTGCTCGAAGTCTCGGTCTATGTCGGCCGCGTCGGCACGAAATCGCTCCGCCTCGACTTCGAGGTGCGCCGCAACGGCGAATCGGAACTGACGGCCGAGGCCCACTTCGTCCTCGTCGCCGTTGACCGCAACGACTTCCGCAGCGTCCCCATCCCCGGAGACCTCAAGCGACGCCTCGCGCCGTACACGCGCCCCGACGATTGATCGCAGTCCTCCTAAGTCCGTCGCTTGGGGAAGCTGCGCAGTACCTTCACCGCTTGCCGCGCTTCCGTCGCCCGCCCGCGGCCCTCGCCGCCGAATCCGCGGCCTTTAATCCCGCTTTAGCGACTTCGGCCTCCGCCTCTGCGAGACGCCTGTTCGCACGCGCGGCCGACTTCGCCGCGCGGCCGACGGCGCGGCGGCCCGGCTCGACAGCCTCTCCCGCCGCCTGGCTGACAATCCCGGCCGCGCCGGCCGCCGTGTCGAGCGCGTCGTCCGTCACTTCGGCCGCGCGGTCTCCCAAATCGCCCGCCGCGCCTGCCGCCCTGTCAACGGCCCTTTCGGCGTTGCGAGCCGCGCCGCCGGCGCGAGAACTCTTCCGTTTCCTTTCAACCGCCACGGCCTGTCCTCCCTTCCCGTTGAAACACCCTCCCGACAAGGTGTCGCGCGAAAAAATTCAGCGCGGCCACAGCGCGCGGCGGGCCAGCGTGCGCTTGAGCGTGAGGTAGCCCTGATCGCCCGCGACGAGTTCGCGCAGCGTGCGGCGTATGCCGGGGTGCAAACGCGCCAGCCCGATCATGCGCGAGGTGAAGGGCGCGCCGAGGAACCGGCCGTAGAAGCGGCGGCGCATCCGCGACGCGCGGCGCAGCTCGCGGCCGAAGTCCTCGCGCCAGCGCCGCCCGTAAGATTCCGTGCGGCCCGCGAGGTAGCAGTCGGCGAACAGCTCGGCCGAGCGCAGGGCGTAGTAGATGCCCTCGCCGGTGACGGGGTCTGCGAAGCCGGCGGCGTCGCCGAGCAGCACCCAGTCCGCGCCGCAGACGCGGCGGCTGTCCAACGTCTCCGGCGCGAGGCCCGGAATGCGCGCCGCGTAGCGTTCGACCGAGTCGCGCAAACGCTCGCCGATCTTTTCGCGCAACGCGCCGTCGTTTCGCCCGTCCGCGCCGCCGTTCTCTTTACTGCCGGCGGTTGACCAGAGCGGCGCGCGCGGGTCTTCGCGCTGCGCGTAGTAGCCGAGAATGAAGTCGCGGAGCAGCGCGTCGAGGGCCTGGTGGTCGAACGCGTCCTGCGAGGTGGCGATGCCGAACGAGAGGTGATCGAGGCGCGGGAAGGCCCACGCGTAGCCGACCCAGCCGGGCAGGAAGGCGATGACGGTCGGCGCGTCCCCGCGCTTCGGCAGCGGCGCGCGGTAGCCGAAGGCGACCTCCATCTCCGCGTTCGCGAGCGGCCCGGCGAGGCGGCGCGCGACGGGACTGTTCGCGCCGTCGGCCGCGACGAGCACGCGCCCGCGCCACGACTTAACATTGCCGCGCGTCCGCACCGTCCAGGGCTCGCCGTCGGCCCGCTCGAAGACCGCCGAGACTCGCTCGCCGAATACTTGCGCGCCGGCCGAGCGGGCGCGTTCGCGCAGGTAAGAGTCGAAGGCCGTGCGCGAGTAGATGGCGAACGGCTCGTCTAAGCGGAGGCGGACGCGCGCGCCCTCGGGCGAAAACATCTCGACCTCCTCGACGGTGCGCCCCGCGGCTTCGAGCAGGTGCGGCCACGCCTTCAGGGCCTTCGACGTGACGCCGCCGCCGCACGCCTTCGGATCGTCCGGCGCGCGCCCGTCGAACAACGCCACTCGCGCGCCATTGCGCGCCAGCCGCTCCGCCGCGAACGACCCGGCCGGCCCCGCGCCGATGATCAGCAGATCAAACTCTTCCGTCTCGGACACGCCGATCATCCTACACCACCGTGCCCCGCCTTTTCATGCGAACGCGGCGCGGGCTTACCAGGACGCCCGCGCGTTGTGATAAACTTCGCGCATCCCTCAACAGACATCTTGCCGCCGCGGGTCGCCGACGGGCCGCCCTGAGTCGCTCCCCTCGTCCGGCCCGGCAGGCGCGCGGCTGAAGTTTTAGCCCCCGCTTTGTGAAGGAAGATGGCGGCTGGCTCATTAGTTTACGTCGGCATCGCGCCGCACCCGCCGATCATGGTGCCGGAGGTGGGCGGCGAGATGATCAGCGAGGTGCGCGGCTCGATTGACGCGATGCGGAAGTTGACCGAGCGCATCACGGGCGCGGGCGCGGAGACCGTCGTCATCGTCTCGCCGCACGCGCCGCTCGAAGCGCGCGCCTTCGTCGCCTACGCCGACGCAACCCTGCAAGGCGACTTCGCGCGCTTCCGCGCCCCGTCCGCAGGAGTCTCAGCGCCGCTCGACTCGGAACTGCTCGACGCGCTCGAACGCGCGGCCTCGGACGACGGCTTCCGCATCGAGCGTTTGCGCGGCGAAGAACTCGATCACGGGACTGCCGTCCCGCTCTACTTCCTGCTGCGCAACGGTTGGCGCGGCAGTGCTGTCGCGCTCGGTTACAGCTTTCTATCTGACGACGAGCACCTGCGCTTCGGGGCGACGCTGCGACGCGCGGCCGACTCCGCGGGCCGCCGCGTCGCCCTCGTCGCCAGCGGCGATCTCAGCCACCGGCTCAAACCCGACGCGCCTGCCGGCTATAACCCGAACGCGCGCCTGTTCGACGAGCAGGTGGTCGAAAGCATCGAGGGTTGCGCGCCGCGGCGCATCGCGGAGATCGATCCGGCCCTGCGGCGGCTCGCGGGCGAGTGCGGCTACCGCTCGATGC
>DATHBT010000259.1:0-6257 GCA_035295985.1 Pyrinomonadaceae bacterium
AGAGCGGCTACATGTCCGTGGGCCTGCGCGCGGGCGCGCGCGAGTTCGCCGCCGCCGTCTCGTGCCGCCCGCGCGACTCGCTGCTGGAACTGATCACAGACTTGACCAAACTCGCGCGCGGCGAGATGGCTTCGGCCACAGTCCGCTGGAACTGCGAGCCGGACGAGCTGGATTTTCGTTTCCGTTCAGACGGCGGGCGGCTGAGACTTATGGTCGTCCATTACGCGACGCACAGGCGCGTCGAGCCGTCGGGCGAGACGGTATTCGAGGCTGAGGGGACTCGCGCGGAAATTCTAGGGGCGTTCCGCGCCGCGCTCGAAGAGCTGCGGGCCGACGCGGAGGTTGACGTGTTCGAGAGCAACTGGCGACGCAAGTTCCCGGAGCGGCAGTTGCGCGAGTTCGTCAGGGCGGAAAAAGGCGGGGCGTGACCCCGTAGAGCCGCGCCCCGCCCCTGTTCGGAGTTTTCGGACTTTCCCGCCGTCCTACTCCTCCGATTCTTCAAGTACAACTACTTCGACTTAGCCGTCTCGGCCTTCGCCTTGAGGTCGGCCAGCTCCTTCTCGACGCGGTCGATCTCGAACTGCACGTCCGCCTTCAGGTCGGCGTCCTTGATGTTCGCGTGCTGTTTTTTGAGGGCCGCGAGGCGCGCGACGTGCAGGGCCTGATCGGCCGGCACCTCAACGTCGGGCTTGACGCCCGTGCCCTCCCAGTTGGTCTTGGTGAGGGGGTTGATGGCGCGTCCGCGCGGGATGAACATGCCGAAGTGCTCGTGCAGGCGGGCCATGCCGCCGGGGTGCGCGCCGCCGCCGGTCGTCTCGCCGACGATGGTCGCGCGCTTGAGGCTCTTCAGGTTGTAGGAGAACTCCTCCGCGCCGGAGAAGGTGCGGTTGCTCGTCAGGACGTACACGTCCTTGCCGAGGTAACGCTTGCCGGCGACTTCCTTGCGCGTCCAGAACTCTTCGGTGCGGTCGCCCTCGCGCCAGTAGAGGCTGTTGAGGTGGACGGGGTCGGGGCCGAACAGGTAGGAGGAGATGAGCGCCACCATGTCGGGCCGGCCGCCGCCGTTCCGGCGCAGGTCGATGATGAGCGCGTCGGTGTTGGCGACGAAGTTCATCGCGGCGGCCACGGTGTCGGCCCCCGCCTCCGGGTCGGTGAAGCCGCGGAACTCGATGTAGCCGATGTTTCCCGGCAGCCGTTCGACCTTGGAGAAGCCGCTGTTCATCCAGGCCATCTCGCGGCGGTGTTGTTCGCGCTCCTCGGCCGTCGGCTCGCGCGGGCCGCCCTGCCGTTCGGGAATCGGCTGGTGCGAGTAGCGCACGCGCAGGTGCTTGTCCTTGCTGACCGCCTGTAGGTCGTTCGTCAGCTTCTCTGCGAACGCGCGGGCGCTGGTGATCTGATCGTACTCGCCCTTGGCGGCGCGGTCGCGCACGGCCTTCTCCATCGCCTGCGCCACGTCGGCGAAGACGTAGCCGTCGTTGAGCCGCTTGAGCGCGTTGTCGATGACCTGCTTGCGCGTCGCGGCGTCGATGTTGAGGTCGGGCTGCTGCGGGCCGGGCTGCGCTGAGGCGAGCGCGTGCAGGCAGAGGAGCGAGATGGCCGCGAGGGCGGCAGCCGCTGACATTCTTTTCATCCGAAAAATCTCCTTGTCGAATCCGCCTCGGCGGGCGGGAAAAATTAAAAACAGAGGTTAGAGGTCAGAGGTTAGAATTTGAGATTTCAGATTCTGGATTTGAGATTTATCTAACCTCTGACCTCTACTGCTTCTTGCTGAGCAGGCCGTGGAGGACGAGGTCTGCGACCTGTGTGGCGCGCTCCTTCACCTCGTCGCGCTCGCCGAGTTCGGCCGTGCTCAGGCCGTAGGGGAGCAGCGCGTTCGTGGCGTGGATGAGCGCGTAGGCGGTCGTCAGCGCGTCCGTGAACTCGAACTCGCCCGCGTCGCGCCCTTCGTTCAGGACTTCCGCGAAAATCTGCGCCTCCTCGTCGAAGTAGCGTCGGCGGCGCGCGAGCAGGCGGGGGCGCAGGGCGGCGAGCAGGTCGTCGAGGCTCTGCGTGTAGTGCTGGACGCTGTCGAAGCGGTAGAGGACGCGCGCGAGGAGCATGAGCCGCAGGCGTATGGCGGCGTCGGCGTCCGTGCGCGCGACGGCCCACAGGCGTTCTTTGAGGCGCTCGACGATGCGGTCAACGTGCGAGAGGACGACCTCCTCCTTGCTCGTAAAGTGCAGATAGACGGAGCCTTTGCCGATGCCGACCTCGCGCGCGATGTCCTCGACCGTCATCTTGCGGTAGCCGTAGCGCGAGAGCAGGCGGTCGGTCGCGTCAAGAATCGCCTCGCGCACCTCCTCACGCACCGCCGTCGCCATTCCTTCAGTCGCCCCCTGTCTGACTTCTGACCGAAATCGGATTCCGGTCATAATTACGTCGGCACGGGGCGGAAGTTCCGAAAGTTTCCGGGGGCCGCGACGGGCCGTTCGATTGCGCGGGTTTTGGGCGTGAGGTAACATTCGGGCCGCCGAAACCCGCAAAAAATCGCCACGGACGAAGGAGAGACGATGAACGACCGCCTTAGGAACGCGCCGCTCTCGGAAGTTGACCCGCTCATCTCGGAGGCCATCGACCGCGAGGTGGCGCGCCAGGCCGGCGGGCTGGAACTCATCGCCTCGGAGAACTTCGTCAGCGAGGCCGTGCTCGAAGCAATGGGGTCGGTCTTCACGAACAAGTACGCCGAGGGCTACCCGCGCAAACGCTACTACGGCGGCTGCGAGTTCGCAGACGTGGTCGAGCAGGCGGCGATCGATCGCGCCAAGGAGCTGTTCGGTGCGGAGCACGCCAACGTGCAGCCGCACTCGGGCGCGCAGGCCAACATGGCCGTCTATCTCGCCGCGATCTCTTACGGCGACACGATCCTCGGCATGAACCTCTCGCACGGCGGCCACCTCACGCACGGCCACCCGATGAACTTCTCGGGCTTCACCTACAAGGTGGCCGACTACGGCGTCTCGCGCGAGACCGAGCGGATCGACTACGACGAACTGCAAAGGTTGGCCGAAGAACACCGCCCCAGGATGATCGTCTGCGGCGCTTCGGCCTACCCGCGCACGATCAACTTCGAGCGCATCGGCGAGATCGCGCGAAGCGTCGGCGCGAAGGTGATGGCCGACATCGCGCACATCGCCGGCCCCGTCGCCGCCGGCCTCCACCCGTCGCCCGTCCCGCACGCCGACTTCGTCACGACGACCACGCACAAAACTCTGCGCGGCCCGCGCGGCGGCCTGATCATGTGTAAGGCTGGCGAGGAGAACGCGGTCGCGAAGGAGGTTGATCGCAAGGTCTTCCCCGGCGTGCAGGGCGGCCCGTTAGTTCACATCATCGCCGCCAAGGCGGTCGCCTTCCACGAGGCTTTGCAGGAGGATTTCAAAGACTACCAGCGCCGCGTGCTCGCGAACGCGAAGGCGCTCGCCGCGGAGTTGCAGTCGCACGGCCTGCGCATCGTCTCCGGCGGGACGGACAATCATCTGCTTTTAGTTGACGTGTTCCTGGGTGGGAAGGGCATCACGGGTAAAGACGCCGAGAAGGCGCTCGACGCGGCCGGCATCACCGTCAACAAGAACACGATCCCCTTCGACACCAACAAGCCCTTCGTCACCTCCGGCATCAGGCTAGGCACGCCCGCCCTCACCACGCGCGGCATGGGCGAGGACGAGATGCGTACGGTCGCGCGCCTCATCTCCGAGATCATCCACGACCCGCAGTCAGACGAGGTGAGACGCCGTGTGAAACTCGACGTGGCCGAACTCTCCTCGCGCTTCCCGCTCTACCCGAAGCGGCTGCGCCCGCTGCCCGAGGCCGAGGCGATGGGCGCGGACTAGACGCGACGCAAGAGGAGAGGCGAAAGCGAGAGTTAGCGAAAAGACCCCGCGCAGACGCGAAAAGTTTGCGTCCGCGCGGGGTCTTCGCCCGTCAAACATCGCGGGCAAGCCGCCTCTTTTCTCTGTTATAATCAACCTCTCGGCGGACGCGAGCGGGGCTTCTGAACCTCACAGGCTAAGGGCAGCTTTGTTTATGGAAGAGATTTTCGGGCGCGGCGGCTTGCTCGCTCGCGCGCACCCAGACTACGAGTACCGGCCGGGCCAGATCGAGATGGCCGGAGCGGTCTTGCGCGCCTTCGAGGAGCGCCGCCACCTCGTCGTCGAGGCGGGCACGGGGACGGGGAAGACCCTGGCGTACCTCGTGCCGGCTATCGCGGCGGCGACGGCGCGCGGCGCGCGCGTCATCGTCTCGACGGGGACGAAGAACTTGCAGGAGCAGTTGATGGAGAAGGACATCCCCTTCCTCCAGCGCGTGCTCCCGAAGAAGTTTACGGCCGCCTACATGAAGGGGCGCGGCAATTACGCCTGCCTCCAACGCATCAAGCGGGCCGAGACCTCGCCCATCCTCGAAGGACTCGACGACATAGACTACTTCGACGCGGTGCGCCGCTGGGCGCGCGACTCGCAGACGGGCGACCGCGCGGAACTCACAGAGCTTCCCGAAAACCTCTCCTTCTGGCGTCACGTTGACGCGCGCTCCGAGACTTGTCTGGGGCAGAAGTGCCCGGAGTACGACCCCTGCTTCGTCACGCGCATGCGCCAACGCGCGCAGGACGCCGACATCGTCATCGTCAACCACCACCTCTTCTTCGCCGACCTCGCCCTGCGTGGGGGAAAGTATGGTCAAGTCATTCCAGACTACTCAGCGGTCATCTTCGACGAGGCACATCAGATTGAAGACGTGGCCGCCGAATACTTCGGAATGCAAGTGTCTAGTTATCAAATTGAAGACATAATTCGCGACCTGCAAACGCTGCCTATTACCGATTCAGACGCAAATAAGGAGTTATCCAGAGCTTCTGCCCGGGTGATGAAGTTGGCAGATCGCTTCTGGTCAGGTTTTCAGAGCATTAGGGCTGAAGAAGGACGGGCCTCGATCCCGCCCAATGCTTTCGCGCGTAAAAACTGGAATGGCGATAATGAAAAAACTCCACTAGGCGAAAGTTACGTCCTGCTTGATACCGCGTTGGAGAGGATGGAAACGATTATAGATGTGCTTAGGGATCAGCCACCTGAGGTTGAAAACTTCTTGGATCGGATTCGTTTATTGCGTTTCCATTTATTAGAAATCGTTGCCGGTGACAAATCGCAATTTGTCTATTGGATTGAGAAGCGCGGGCGGGGGACGTTCCTGCGCGCCTCGCCGATTGACGTTTCGACGCTCTTGCAGGACAAGCTCTTCGACCGCGTCGAGACGTGCGTGCTCACTTCGGCCACGCTCGCCAGCGCCGGCAGCTTCCGCTTCGTCCGGGAACGTCTGGGCCTCGACGAGGAGAAGACCGAGGAACTGATCGCGCCGGAGGCTTACGACTACGGCCGGCAGGCCGTGCTGTACCTGCCCCCTCGTATGCCCGATCCGCGCTCCCCGCAGTTCGCCGAGGCCGCGGCAGACGAGGTGGTGCGGATTCTCGAAGTGACGCGAGGGCGCGCGTTCGTTCTTTCGACGAGCACTTCGGGGATGCGCGCCCTTTACGAACGTGTCGCGCCGCGCGTTGACTTCCCGTGTCTCGTGCAGGGCGACGCGTCGAAGTCGTACCTGTTGGAAAAGTTCCGCCAGACGCCGGGCGCGGTGCTGTTCGCCACGTCGAGCTTCTGGCAGGGCGTTGACGTGCGCGGCGAACAACTCTCGTGCGTCGTCATCGACAAGCTGCCGTTCGCCGTGCCGACCGACCCGGTGGTGGCCGCGCGGCAGCGTTTCATCGAGGACGCGGGCGGTTCGAGCTTTTACGAGTACAGCGTGCCACAGGCGATCATCACCCTGAAGCAGGGGCTGGGCCGCCTGATCCGCTCGGCGACGGATCGCGGCGTGCTCTCGATCCTCGACCCGCGGCTGCGCACGCAACCTTACGGCCGCCAGTTCTTAAAGAGCCTGCCGCCGTGCCGCACCACGTCCGACCTGGCGGAGGTCGCGCGGGTGTTTGAAACGGAAGAGGCGGCGGCGCGATAATCCGCCGGCAGGCCCTTGTCCCACACCCGCCCGAAGGAGGGAGCAGTGATGAGCAGAATGCGCGACGACGAGGATCAGACGATCTACAAAGTGGTCGTCAACCACGAGGAGCAGTACTCGATCTGGCCGGCCGACCGCGAGAACGCCCTGGGGTGGAACGACGCGGGCAAGTCGGGCACGAAGCAGGAGTGTCTCGACTACATCAAAGAGGTCTGGACGGACAT
>DATHBT010000260.1:0-25429 GCA_035295985.1 Pyrinomonadaceae bacterium
AAAAATTTTCGCCGCGCTCGCCTGTGCCGTCGCAATCGCCGCGTCAGCGCAGGCGCAGAACACCAACAGTTCCACGACGACACAGACTCCGCGCCGGCGGCCGGTGCGGCCCGCCGCGACAGCCACGCCCTCGCCTGCGCCCGCGGACGAAGGGCAGACGCCCGCGACCGACGCGACGCCGCCGAGCGTGCGCGCGCGACGAGCGGGCCAGTCGCGCGCGGCCGACGACCCCGGGACGCGCGCCGTCCGCGCCGCCTTCGACAACCTGATCAAGGGCATCGAGCGCTCGGACGTTGACGCCGTCATGGCGCTCTACTGGAACTCGCCGCAGCTCGTCGTCTTCAACAACAACGGCACGGTCACGCGCGGCTGGGAGCAGGTGCGCTCGAACCGCGCCAGCTCCTACCCGGAAGCGAAGGAGGTTAAGATCGACGCGCGCGACGTGCGCGTCACGATGCTCGGGACGGGCGGCGCGGTCGTCTCCTGCCTCTGGCGTCAGACGCAGGAGTTCCGCGGCACGCCGGAGAGCGCGGCCGGCCGGCTGACGGTCGTCTTCCGCCTCATCAACAACGGCTGGAGGATCGTCCACACGCACTCCTCGCCCGAAGCGCCCGACCCCTCGCGCCTGATGCCGTCGGAACAGACGCAGCCGCCCACGCAGAGGCCGGTCCCGGTTCCGCCGCCAAAGTAGCTGTTAGCTGTTAGCTGTTAGCAAAAGCGGAAGGCAGACGGCCAGGGGTGAGTGAAAAAAACTGAAGGCGGGACGCGGCTCATCAGAGTCACGTCCCGCCTTTGTTTCTTGCCAACAGCTAACAGCTAACAGCTAATCGCTTTTCTTCACAAACTTCAACGCCACGCCGTTCATGCAGTAGCGCAGGCCCGTGGGCGCGGGGCCGTCGTCGAAGACGTGGCCGAGGTGCGCGTCGCAGCGCGCGCACAGCACCTCCGTGCGCCGCATCCCATGGCTCACGTCCGTCTCCTCGCGCACGTTCTCCTTCCCCACGGGCGCGTAGAAGCTCGGCCAGCCCGTGCCCGAGTTGAACTTCGTCCGCGACTCGAACAGCGGCAGCCCGCACGCCGCGCACTCGAACACGCCCTCGCCCTTCTCGCCGTTCAAGGGGCTGGAGAACGGCGGCTCAGTCCCCTTGCGCCGCATCACGCGGAACTGATCCGGCGTCAGAACACGCTCCCACTCTTCGTCCGTCTTCACGATCTTCTCCCAAGCCTCCCGCTTCTTCTTCCTATTCGCCGCCCCGCCCTGCGCGTCCGACGCCGCGGGCGCACCCGACACGAGCGCGGCGACCGCCAGCGCGACAACCGACTTCAACAAAAATCTTCTGTTCATACGGCGGCGACTCCTCAATCTTGAACCGGTCGAAATTACGTCCCCGGAGCCGCTTCGGATTGTGATGCCGCCGCGATTGTAAAGAGAAAGCCCGCGCGAGGTGAACTCAGCGCGGGCCTCCCGGTGAACTGTTTGGATTGTCCTAGCTTCGGTGTGCCGCTTCGTGTGCCACACTTTTCAGGAGGCAACGGGGCGGGAGTCACAACTGGACGAAATCCCAACGATTCAGGCTTTCAGTCCAGTGGCTTAGGACTCAGCCACCTCACTGTGATTAGAACTCATACTTTGTCTTTGATCACCTCCTTTCCAGTGTTGCCGTGATCTTAAACGACAACAAATAGTGCGTCAAGCGATAATTTCACCCGACATCTTGTGGCCTCACTTTAAGTCGCACGGGCACTGCGGCTGTAAGCCAGACGGCCGCCGACGTAAACCTCGGCGGCGTGCTCGACGCCGAAGAAGTAGGCCAGCTCGCGGTAGTCGGCGCAGTCGTGTATGACGAAATCGGCGCGCTTGCCCGCCTCCAGCGACCCGAGGCGGTCGCCGCGGTTAAGACTGTAAGCCGCGTTGATCGTCGCCGCCGTGAGACCTTCGGCGGGCGTCATCTTCATGTGCGTGGCGGCGAGCGAGAGGATCATCGTCATCGAGGGCGTCGGCGACGAGCCGGGATTAAAGTCCGTGGCGAGGACGACCGACAGGCCGGCTTCGATCATCGCGCGCGCCGGCGGGTAACGTGACGAGCCGAGCGCGTAAACCGAGCCGGGCAACAGCACCGGCTGCACGTTAGCAGTTTTGAGCGCGCGGATGCCGGCCGCGTCCGTGTGTTCGAGGTGGTCGGCTGTCGCCGCGCCGAGTTCGGCCGCGAGCAGCGCGCCGCCGGAGAGCGAGAGCTGGTCGGCGTGGATGCGCAGGCCGAGTCCATGCGAGCGCGCCGCGGCGAGAATCCGCCGCGACTCCTCGACCGTGAAGACGCGCTCCTCGCAGAACACGTCGCAGAACTCGGCCAGCCTCTCCCCCGCCGCGCGCGGCAGCATCTCATCCACCAGGAGATCGACGTACTCGCCGCGCCGCGCGCGATACTCTTCGGGTACGTCGTGCGCGCCGAGGAACGTGGGCACGTAGCCGAGCGGCGTCTCCCCGTCCAGCCGCCGGATCGCGCGCAGCATCTTCAACTCGTCCTCGACCGACAGCCCGTAGCCCGACTTCGCCTCCACGGTCGTCGTCCCGCAGCGCAGGAACCACCCCGCGTAGCGCCGCGACTCTTCGACGAGTTGATCCTCCGTGGCCGCGCGCGTCCGGCGCACGGTCGCGCGGATGCCGCCCCCCGCCGCCGCAATCTCCTGGTAAGTTTCGCCCCGCGCCCGCCGCTCGAACTCGTCCGCGCGCGTCCCCGCGAAAACAGGGTGCGCGTGCGCGTCCACGAAGCCCGGCGCGACGACGCGCCCGCCCGCGTCCACAACATCACTGTCCGCCCTGACGAGCGGCCCGATCTCCGCGCGCGCGCCAACACGCTCGATTGTGTCGCCGCTGATCAGCATCGCGCCGTCCTCGATGATCGACAGCTCGCCGAGTTCCGCGCCCACGCGCGGCCGGGCCGGGCCGCGGAGCGTGACGAGCTGCGAGCAGTTGACGACGGCGAGCATCGGGATAGGTTTGAGGTTTGAGGTCTAAGGTTTGAGGTTTTGAAGGCGATGAACCTTAAACCTCAAACCTTAGACCCGAAACCTATTTCATGTGCCTGTCCAGAAACTCGACGACGCGCGGGTAGAGCACGAGGCGGTTGGCGAGTTTGACGAAGCCGTGGCCCTCGTCCTCGAAGAGGATGTACTCGACGGGGCGGTTGCGGTCGCGAAGCGCTTTGACGATCTGCTCTGACTCTGTGTAGGGGACGCGCGGATCGTTGCGGCCCTGCAGGACGAAGAGCGGGGCGCGGATGCGATCCACCTTGTAGATGGGCGAGACGGACTTGAGGAATTCGAGATCATTTGCCAGCGTGCCGTACTCGCGCTCGCGCTGCCGGCGTCTGTAGCCGGAGGTGTTGCGCAGGTTCGTCTCGAAGTTGGCGATGCCGAACATCTCGACGGCCGCCGACCACAGGTCGGGGTAGAGCGTTATTGCGGCCAGCACCATGTAGCCGCCGTAGGAGCCGCCCATCACGGCGATGCGCCGCGAGTCCGCGCCGCCCTGAGTCTTCAGCCACTCGACCGACGCGGCCAAATCCTTCACCGAGTCTTCGCGCAGTTTCACGTCGTCGAGGTGCGTGTAGGTCTTGCCGTAGCCGGTCGAGCCGCGCACGTTCGGCGCGAAGACGGCGTAGCCGCGAGAGAGGAAGTACTGATAGACGGCGTTGAAGCCCGGCCGCTCCTGCGCCTCGGGGCCGCCGTGGACGCTGACGATGACGGGCAGCCCGCCCGTCGCCCCGGTCGCGCCCTGTGACGCCGTCCGGTTAGCCGCAGGCTGCGGGCGGTAGTACCACGCGGGGATTTCGCGGCCGTCGAAAGTTTTGTAGCGGACGAGTTCGGGTTCGGCGAAGGACGTTTGCGGGATGCCGGCGAGCGAGGCGCGCGTGACCTGCGAGAGGGCGCGCGAGCGCGTGTCGTAGAGCCAGACGTTCGCATTGAATCGCGCGCCGCTGAAGGTGAGCGCGAGGCGCGAGGCGTCCGCCGAGAATTCGAGGCCGGAGACGATGCCCTTGCCGGGAAGTTTGACGGGCGCGGGGCGCGCGCCGAGCGTTCCGTCGGCGTTGACCGGGCGGACGTAAAGCTCGCTGAAGCCGTCGCGGTTGAGCGTGTAGGCGAAGAGGCGGCCGTCGCGCGAGAGCGCGGTCGCGTCCGTGTCCCAGTCGGAGTCTTCGAGCGGCGCGATTTTGCGCGTCGAGAGGTCGAGGCGCGAGAGGCGGAGCCATTCGCCCTCGGCGTTCGTGGCGAGGATGATGGAGCGTCCGTCGCGCGCGAAATGTACGTCCGAGTACTGCGCCGCGCCCGTGTGCGGCGTGAGGTGCGTGACAGCCCGCGTCGCCAGCTCGACGAGGAAGAGGTCGTTGTCGAGACTGAGCTGCTCGTTGCTGCGCGAGACGACGAGGAAGCGGCCGTCGTGAGACCACGCCGCCACGCCGTTCGAGCCGTCCTGTTGATAGACCAACTCCTCGCGCGCCGTCGCAACGTCCATCACGTACACGTCGAAGAAGTTCGGGTCGCGGCGGTTCGACGAGTAGGCGATCCTTCGGCCGTCGGGCGAGAAGCCGCCGAAGTTGTGCCGGATTTTCGGGGCGTCTGTGAGCGGGCGGACGCGCGCGCCGTCGGCGGCCATCCAGTAGAACTGCGCGTTCTCGTCGCCGCCGCGCGACTTGCCGAAGACGAGGCCCGACCCGTCGGGCGCGAAGCGCACGAAGTCAACGCGGTCGGCGTAGAAGGTCAACTGTTCGGGCCAGCCGCCCCGCGCGTCCACGGCCCAGATTTGCGCCGTGCCGGTCGTGTTCATCAGAAACGCGACGCGCTCCCCGGCGGGCGAAACGGTCGGCCCCGTCGCGCTGCGGATGTTGAGGTAACGCTCGATTGAGTCGTCGCGCCGCTCTGCCGCAGTCTGCTGCTGAGGCGGTTGTTGCTGCGTCTGCGCGCTGATCGCGGGCGCGGCGAGCAGGGCGAGGAGGGCTAGCGCGGCGGTCGTCAGTTCTCTTCTCATCATAAATTCACTCCGAGGCGGACGATGTGTGATCGTGTGTGATGCGCCAGCCGCGATCCGTGCGGCGGAAGATGAGCGTGAACCGTCCGGCGGGCGCGTCCGCGGCGCGGGCCAGCTTCCAGCGGCCCGCGGCCAGCGCGTAGAAGGGGCTGAGCGGCTTGATTTCGAGTTCCGTGAATTCGAGCGTACCCATCTTCTCGCGCGTATCGTAAGACTTTTTGTAACGTTCGAGCACGGTCTGCCAGCCGCGCGTGACCGCGTCGCCCGAAACGAACGTGGTCGCCTCCGCGCGCTCGTAGCCGTCCATGTAGCCCTCCACGTCGCCGCGGTTCCAGGCCTGAACCTGCGCGTCGAGCACCGCGCGCACAGCGGCCACAGTCTCCGCGCTCTGCCCCTCGCCCCCCGGCATCCTCACGCACGCCGGCTGCGACGCGGCAAACGCCAACGACGAGGCCAGCAGCAACGCGACGTGTTTCGGGGCGACTCTCAAGGTTCGGCTCACTAGGGCTCCGGGCCGCGTGAGTATATTTTGCGAGCGCCCGCGCTTCAACTTCGCGCGCGCGAGGCGAGCCACGCGCGCACGTCCTCGCCCATCGCGGGCGTGAACTCGTGGCCGGCGTCGTAGGTTTTGAACTCCACGTCGCGGGCGCGTCGCCTGAGCCGTTCGGCGTAGTCGGCCGTGCGCTCGGGCGTGTAGAACTCGTCGCGCGAGCCGGCGAGGTGGAAGACTGACGCGGCGGTCGGCCGGTACTGTTCGCCGGTCTCGAAGTCGCCGGGCAGCCCCCCGCAACAGCCTACGACGCCGCGCAAAACGTCCGTATGCGTGAAGGCGAAGCGGTAGTTGAGCGCGCACGACTGCGAGAAGCCGAAGAGGAAGACGCGACTGGGATCGGCGACGCCTTCTCCGACCAGCGCCGAGACGAGATCGAGCAGCGCGCGGTGGTGGAGCGCGACCGACTCTTCCGCGCGGAAGTTTGTCAGCCAGCCGAAGCCGTAGCGCAAGGGGCCGCCCGCTTCCTTCGGCTCCTTCATGTGCTGGTGCGGCCCTTGCAGCGCGGCGACGGCGAAGCCTTGGGGCGCAAACCCGCGCGCCTCGCGCATCGCCCACGCCTTGCTGCTGCCGTAGCCGTGCAGCGCGACGATGAGCGGCGCAGGCGTCTCTGAGGGCGTGTGGAGATCGTAATAGAGTTTGACCTCGGCCGTGAGCGTGCGATCCGTCTGCATAGAATTATTCGTGCCGCGCCCCATCTCCTCATGCCCCCGGATGCTCATTACGCAACGGCGGGCGGCACGTCCGACTCGCGCAGTGACTCGCGCAGATCGGCCACCGCCGGGTCGTTGGGGGCGATCTTGTAGAGGCTGATGATCAGGTCGAAGGCCGTTGTGAAGTAGGCCCGCTCGTCGCGGAAGTCGGCATAGACCTTGTTATGCATCAGCGGGGGCAGCGACGATTCTTTCTCGCCTTCGAGAAGCAACGGCAGGACGGTCTCCTTCCGCTCCTCCGTGCCCAACAGGCGGTTCGAGATCAGGTCAACCTCCGCCGCCACGACGTAACCGGTCGCCGTGTCCTTGTTCTCGTACTTCCGCCGATAGCTCGACGCGCCGACCACGATGACGCGGTCGCAGCGCTCGATCCGCTCGACGAAGCGCGACACGCTCGCCCCCACGCGCGCGTTCTCCCACCTATCGAGAACGACCGTTATGCCCGCCTTCTGCAAGTCAGTCGCCAGGCTGCGCTCGACCCAGCGTTCCTGCTCCCTGTCGCCCCAGGCGTAGCTGATGAAGCATTCGGGCGCGTCGAGGTTCTGATCCTTGACGTAGGACATCACTTGGAAGACCGCCTGCTCGAAGCGCGAGCGGTGAGCGGCGAACCACCGCTGCTCGTCAACCTTGCGCCGCTCGGTCTGCGTCAACTGGATCGGCTCGTCGGCCTTCGGCAGCGCGAGTTTTCCCCCGCACTCCGGGCAGAAGGCGGAGTCGCGGCCCTCACGCAGACGCTCGCGCACGACCGCGCGGTTGAGCGCGTGGCCGTTCTTGCAGACGACCGGCTCGAAGCGGAAGACGCTCAGGTTGCGGCGCGCGAGGAAGCTTTCGAACAGACCTTGAAACAGCGTCCGCACGGGCCTGCCCACCGTCGTACCGAAGTAGAGCACGAAGTCCAGCTCGCCTTCGCGCTCGGCCTCCTGCCGGAAGCCGCAGATCAACTTGTCGCCCACCTCGTAGCGCGCCTGATTGCGCCACTGGTCGGTGCGCGTGAAGGTCTGCGTGTAGCCGAGCAGCACGACGAGCGAGGCGTACACGTTCTCGACCGCGCCCGCGACCGTGTAGGCCGCGCCGTCCTCGGTCGGCTGCTCGTCTTCGAGCACGGGCTTACGCAGGTTGATCAGTTCGGGGAAGACGAGGTACGACTGCCCGCCGAGTGGGTCGGTCTCGCGGAAGCAGACGTTGTGTTCGAGGAAGAGCAGCGCGGCCGAGTCCAACAGGATGTCGCGCTCCGCAGGCGGGAGGTTTTCCAGTTCGGGGAAACGATACTCGCCCGCCAGCAGTCGCCTCTCTTCGAGCGAGCCTAAGCCCTTCAGGTTGCGCCGCGCTTCGAGGACGAAGGAGGCCGCGAGGTTGTTCAAAAGCTCCGGCGCGAGCAGCACGCGCTCCCCGCCCTTCGACGTGCGCAGCCGCCGCACGTAGCCGTAATTCTCAAGGTGGCCCACGGCGGCCATCATCTCTGCGTCGGTGAACTGCCAGGCCGCGTCCGTCTGCTCAAGCCGCCCGCGCAACTCTTCGGGGGTCACGACGACCGGCTGCCCTTCCTGCTGCTCCTCCTTGAGCCTGAGCACGTAATCCTTGATCCGCTTGAAGGTGACGGTCGTCGTTGTAGCCGGCTTCTCCTCCCACGGGATCAACTCCTTCATCCGACCGACCAGTTCCTCGACGCCTGACCCCTCTTTCGCACTCGTACTGACGTAGCCCCCGATGCCGCGACGCCGGCAGAACTCTTCCAACTCTTCGAGCGTCAGCGTTGGTGTCCCGCGATCCGACTGCGCGCCGACGAGGATCGTCCGGCAGCACGTTCTTTTGCCGCTTGAATCCGCCGCGGCTTTTTCCTGCCCGACCTTGAGTTGCTTCAACCAGAATTCGACGCCGTGCAGTGGGTCGCTGATGTCGGACGAGTCGAACAGGACGAGCGCGAGGTCAACGTCGTCGAGGAACAGCGCGTGGATGAGCCGGTAGTCCGGCTGCCCCGCCAAGTCCCACAGGATCGCCTCGCACTCCGTCCCGTCCTCGCGCAGCCTCCCTAACTCCGGCAGCACCCAGAACTGCTGCCCGTGCGTTGAAGCCTGCTCCTTGAACTCTCCATGCGCCAGCCGCCACCCTAGCCCTGACTTCCCGACGCTATGATCGCCCACCAACACGATCTTCGCCGTTGTGTGATGCACCGCCTTCCTAGTTGCCTTAGATTCTGCTGTTACACCTAGCAGAATCTCGAAATCCAGTTCCCAGAAGTGGATTAGCTCGCTCGTCGGTGCACCTGACTTTGAACCAATAGATGCCAGCAGCGGCAATATAGGGTGGAAAGTTAGTTTTGCGAACCAGCCTCTGTTCGTCGGCTCTGGAATGACAGCAACTGTTTCCCATGTGATGCAACTCCAAAGCCGCAAGGTGCCATCCGCACTGCTAGAGGCTAATAGCTGCCCGTCCTGAGTAAAGGTGACGCTATTGATACGATCCGTATGTCCTTCTAAAGAGCGGAGAAGCCCGCCGCCAGTTGCGTCCCACAGCTTCACCGTGTTGTCATAGCCCCCGGCCGCCAGCAGCCGGCCCGTCGGATCAAATGCTACGCTAACGACAGTACTGCTGTGCACTTCGAGGGAGCGGATCAGTTCGCCGCTGGCCGCGTCCCACAGCTTCACCGTGTTGTCATAGCCCCCGGCCGCCAGCAGCCGGCCCGTCGGGTCGAAGGCGACACTCCAGACTATTCTGTGACTGTGCCCTTCGAGGGAGCGGATCAGTTCGCCGCTGGCCGCGTCCCACAGCTTCACCGTGCCGTCCGCCCCCCCGCTGGCCAGAGTGTGACCTACTGGGTCGAAGGCTATGCTCCGGGCTGGGTTCTTGTGCCCTTCGAGGGAGCGGATCAGTTCGCCGCTGGCCGCGTCCCACAGCTTCACTGTCTTGTCATAACTCCCAGCCGCCAGCAGCCGGCCCGTCGGATCAAGCACTACACTTGTAAAGCCCTCCCCCTTCTCTCTGAGGGAGCGGATCAGTTCGCCGCTGGCCGCGTCCCACAGCTTCACCGTATTGTCAGTGCCCGTGCTCGCCAGCAGCCGGCCCGTTGGGTCGAAGGCTATGCTTTGGACTCTAGCCTTTCCTTGGAGGGTACGTATTAACTTCACTCCCCTCGGGAGTCCATGCTTCGACTGTCGGCCCACTTGCTGATCCGGTTTCTTCGACATAACGGTATCCAATCTTTCCGTCGTTGGCAGTCAGTTGACGTATCCGTCGCCGCCGTCGCCCGCGGGCGGGAGTTCGGGCGGGGCGTCGGCATCAGGGAGTTGCATCGCCTCCTCTTCGAGCGACCAGATTTCGTAAAGGTCGGGGGGGACTTCGGTGACGAAGCGCGAGGGGCGTTGCAGCACCGTCTGGCGCGTGTGATCGACGACCATCAGGGGGTAGGTGATGTAGAGCTGGTCGCGGGCGCGCGTGACGGCGACGTACCAGAGGCGGCGCTCCTCCTCTTCGCCTTCTGACTCGCGAAGACTGCGGGGCGAGGGGAACTTGCCGTCGGCGGCCCAGATGATGAAGACGGCGCGCCACTCCAAACCTTTAGCCTGATGGACGGAGCTGAGTGTGAGCAGCTCATCCTCGTCGTCACCCTGTACAACGTCTTCGCCGGTGAGCGGCTGCGGCGCGCCGTAGCGTTCGGTCGAAAGCAGCGCGAGTTCGGACAAGAATTCTTCGGCCGAGTTGAAGCGCGTGCTGTAGCGCGCCAGCTGGCGGAGGTCTTCGAGGCGGGCCTCGGCGTTCTCGTAGGTCGCCGAAAGATAGGCTTCGTAGCCGCGCGAAAGTATTAGCTCGATCTGTCGCGCGGGGTTCGTGCGTGTGTCGTCGCGCGTCAGGTCTTCGAGGAGCGCGCGGAACTCCTGCCAGCTCGTGCCGCGCTGGCGGACGGCGAAGCCCGCGCCGCCGCGAAGGACGAGTGCGAGCGGGTCGGGCGCGAAGGCGAGCTGTTCCCAGACGCGGCTGGCGGTCGCGGGGCCGACGTTCGGGACGAGGCGAAGGACGCGCTTCCAGGCCATCTCGTCGCGCGGGTTCGCGGTGAGGCGCAGGTATGAGACCACGTCCTTGATGTGCGCCTGCTCGAAGAAGCGGACGCCGCTGCGTACCGAGTAGG
The DNA here is from genome assembly GCA_035295985.1 of Pyrinomonadaceae bacterium. Classification (GTDB taxonomy): domain Bacteria; phylum Acidobacteriota; class Blastocatellia; order Pyrinomonadales; family Pyrinomonadaceae; genus JAIVGV01. Next base: position 10,413 of record DATHBT010000260.1, read on the forward strand.
GGATGCCGCGGCGCGTGAGTTCGAGTTGGAGTTCGAGCGAGTGGTAGTGCGAGCGGTAAAGCACCGCGATCTCTTCGAGCGGGACGCCTTCGTCGCGCAGCTCTAAAATTCGGGCGGCGATGAAGGTGGCCTGCTGGTCGGCGTCGCGGCAGGGGACGAGGGCGGGGAGGAGTCCGAGCGACGGGCGGACGGCGCGCAGCGTCTTGGGGAACTGTTTGCGGTTCGAGGCGATGGAGACGTTGGCGAGGCCGATGATTTCGGGGGTGGAGCGGTAGTTCTGCTCCAGACGGTACTCGCGCGCTTCGGGGTAGCGTTTGGGGAACTCGTAGATGTTCGTCCACTCCGCGCCGCGCCAGGCGAAGATGGCCTGCGCGTCGTCGCCGACGACCATCACGTTGCGGTGGCGGACTGCGAGGAGATCGACGATCTCGGCCTGAAGCTTGTTCGTGTCCTGGTACTCGTCAACGAGTATGTGCTCGAACTGCTCACTGTAAAGGTTGGCGATCTCAGGCTTCTCAAGGAGCAGCCGCTTCCAATTCAGCAGCAGGTCGTCGTAGTCCATCACGTTGCGCGCGCGCTTCCTGTCCATGAAGACGGAATCGACGCGCGCGATTTGTTGGGTCAAAGGCTCGAAGTGCGGGTAGCGGCGTGCGACCACGTCGTTGATTGGGCGGTCGGTGTTGTTGGCGAAGCTGATGATGTCCTGAAGAACTTCGGCCTTGGGGAAGCGGCGCGCGCGCGTGTCGATGCCGGCGTCGTCAACGCAGGCGGAGAGGAAGTCGCGCGCGTCCTCGCTGTCGAGGATGGAGAAGTTTTCGCTGTAGCCGATTGACCGCGCGTGGCGGCGCAGGATCAGGTTGGCGATGCGGTGGAACGTGCCGCCCCAGACCCTTCGCACGTCGCCGCCGGTGAGCTGTTCGACGCGGCGCAGCATCTCGCGCGCGGCGCGGTTCGTGAACGTCGCCAGCATCACGCGCGAGGGGGCGACGCCGTGCTCGACCAGGTAGGCGACGCGGTAGGTGATGGCGCGCGTCTTGCCCGAGCCCGCGCCCGCGATGACGAGCGCCGCGCCCGACGGCGCGGTCGCCACCGCGAGCTGCTCCTCGTTCAGCTCCTCGCGGTAGCGCGCCAGCCTGTCGGGTGCTGCGGCCGTGCCGTCGCGCTTGATGACGTAGCGTTTCATCGCCGTCGCCGCGGAAAAAACCGCGCGCGCCTGGTATAGCACGGCGGCGCGCGCGGTGTGAAACGGGACGGCGGAGCGCCGGCCTCAGAGCGCGATGATCGCCCAGATGACGAAGGCGGGGATGCCGGCGAGGAGGAGCAGGCGCTTGGGCGCCGCCGGGTGCGCGGTGTTGATCGTGTAGCCGAGGCCGACCAGCTTCTCGACGACGAGCGCGGGGTCTTCGGGGTTGTGGTAGGTGAGGCCGCCGTGCCGCCAGTGCTGCTCGTCGCTGGCTCGCAGCACGTAGTCCTCGCCGAAGCGCGCGCCGAGGTCTGCGTTGACGCGCATCATCCGGTAGATGAAGTAGAAGATGCCGGCGAGCATCAGGCCGGCGGTCGCGCCGGTCGCGACGTTGAGCCAGAGATCGTAGCGGGAGAACTCCGGGAGCGAGGTCGTGATCGCCATCAGCGCGATGAGGGCGAAGAGGACGGCTATCCAGACTCGCGCCCAGTCGAGGACGCGTATGTTCGCCAGCAGGAACTGCTCCTTGCCGCGCAGGTACTCCTCGGCGTGCGCGTCCGGCAGCGTCATCTTCGCGCCCGTCAGATCGTACTTGAGCACGAGGAAGAAGAGCTGCAGGTAGAGGCCGAGCGCGGGGACGAAGAAGACGCTCGCGAAGCCTTTGGCGGCCCAGTCGTCCGGCCGGCCCGCGGCGTCCCAGTGGACGGGCACCTGTTCGGGCAGCCGCGGGTAGAAGTAGAGCAGTGCGGCGAACGTGCCGGCGGAGGCGAGGATGATCAGGGCTTCGAGCCAGGCGTGCGTGTAGTCCGCGAGCCGGCGCGTGCGCAGCGGCGAGGCGAAGCGCGTCGCCGTCGTCTGGACTGCGAACGGGCGCAGGCTGCGCGCGTAGGCCGCGTAAACGAAGAGGCCGGCGAAGGCCGTGCCGATGGCCGAGGGGGCGAGCAGCAGCGGCTCGTCGTGGCGCGCGGCGAGGAAGTAGCCGAGCGCCGTGATGATGACGAAGACGGCCGTGAGCGTCAGCCGGTAGTGGCGGAGTGTCCGGCGGCCCTCCCCGCCCAGATACGTCTCGCGGTCAACGCGCGCGCCGAAGAAGGCGCGCTCGCCGCGCATGACGGGCAGCCACAGGAAAACGCCGAGCGTGACGGCGTTGCTCGCGAGCATGACCAGGGTGACTACTTGTGTCTGTGTCATCTTCACTTCGCTCCTTTCAGCAGGGCGCGCAGCTCGTCGCCGACGAGCGCCATGATCTCCGTGCGCTGCAAGCCCGCCAGGACGAGTCCCGTCAGCGCGGCGCGCACGGGCTTGCGCAGCTCCTCCTCGCTCGGCCGCTCCCGCCCGGCGTCGCGGGCCGCCACGGTCGCGCCCGCGCCGTGGCGGACGTTGAGCAACCCTTCCGCCTGCAACTCCCGGTAGGCGATGGCGACCGTGTTCAGGTTCACGCCGAGGTCGCCCGCGAGCTGGCGCACGGGCGGGAGCTGCGCGCCCTCGGCCAACTCGCCGCGCGCGATCAAAGCCTTCAGCTCGTCGGCGATCTGCCGGTAGATCGGCCTCCCGTCCGCCTCGTCAACCGTGATGTGCATCCGCGCCCTCCGCGCCCACCAAAATTGTACATTGTCTTTATACACTAGACAATTCCTGGCGTCAACAGTTTTCTTTCCGGCGGCCGGCAGGCGGGTCAATCGAAAGTTGAACGTGGCGGCCGGCACTCACCACGGAGGCACAGAGATCACGGAGGGGGCACAGAGGGTTTTGTCTTCCTCCGTGCGATCTCTGTGTCCTCCGTGTCTCCGTGGTGAGTGCCGTACAAAGATTCTCAACCCCGAATCGCCACGGCACTCGCGGGCCGAATCGCGTTGCAATTTGCGCGGGCTAAAAGTTAGGATGGCCGCGACAGCCGGTCTCCCGAAAAATCTTTAGAAGCGCGAGCGAGGTGGAGCGATGAAATTCCCCGGCGGGATGAACATGCAGCAGATGATGAAGCAGGCGCAGCAGATGCAGGAGAAGATGCAGCGCGAGATGGAGGAGATGACGGTCGAGGCTTCGGCCGGCGGCGGCGTCGTCTCCGTGCAGATGCAGGGCACGAAGGAGTTGATCGCGCTCACCATCGACCCCGAGGCCGTCAAGGACGGCGACGTGGAGATGCTGCAGGACCTGATCGTCGCGGCCGTCAACGAGGCCGGCCGCAAGGTGGACGAGGCCATGAAGGGCAAGCTCGGCGGGATGCTGCCGCCGGGGCTGATCTAGAAGTGATGAGTGATGAGTAATGAGTAATGAGTTAAAACCTTCTTACTCGTCACTCATTACTCATCACTCATCACTTGAGTATGCTTGAGTACGCGGAGCCGGTCACGAAGCTGATCGACGAGTTCAAGCGGCTGCCCGGCGTCGGGCAGAAGTCGGCGCAGCGCCTGGCGTTCCACGTCCTGCGGATGACTGAGGCCGACGTGGATCGGTTCACGGCGGCGATGCAGGAGGTGAAGCGCCGGATCGTCTTCTGCACCGTCTGCAACAACCTGACGGACGTTGACCCCTGCCGCTTCTGCGCCTCGACCTCGCGCGACCGCTCCATGATCTGCGTCGTCGAAGAACCCTACAACCTCGTCGCCGTCGAGAAGACGCGCAGCTACAACGGCCTCTACCACGTGCTGCACGGCTCGCTCTCGCCCATCCGCGGCACCGGCCCCGAAGACTTGCGGCTGCAAAACCTCCTGCCGCGCCTGCGCCCCGAAAACAACGACGGCGTCGAAGTCCGCGAGGTGATCCTCGCCACGAATCCCAACACCGAGGGCGAGGCCACGGCCAGCTACGTCAGCCGGCTCCTGAAGCCGCTCGGCGTCCGCGTCACGCGCATCGCCATGGGGATGCCGGTTGGGAGCGACCTCGAATACGTTGACGAGGTCACGATGGACAAGGCGCTGGCGAACCGGCACGAGATATAAGAAGCTGTTGGCGATTAGCTGTTAGCTGTTAGCTAAAGCGAAAGGCGGGAAGCAGTCTGTCGTGACTGCTTCCCGCCTTCTGATTTTTAGACTCGTCGGTCGTCGGGCTAACCAGACAGATTTAACCGCAGACCCGTCCCTGAGCGGAGGGCGCGCTCGTAAACGAGCGCGGCGGCGGCCACGTCCTGGAGGGCCGTGCCGGTCGAGTCGAAGACGGTGATCTCGTCGGGGGAGGTGCGGCCGTCTTTACGGCCGGCGACGATCTCGCCCAGCTCCGCGTGTACGTCCGCGCGCGTGACGGCCCCCGCTTCGAGGGCGTGGCGGAGGTCGCCTATCGCGGCGCACTGATCGAGGATGTCAACGACGATCTTGCTCGACCGCATCAGCGCCGGGTCGATCTCCTGCTTCTTCGGGTTGTCCGCGCCGACGGCCGCGACGAAAGTGCCGGGCCGCAACTGCCCGCGCATCAGAATCGGCTGCCGCGACGGCGTGCAGGTGACGCACACGTCGCTCGCGCCCGCGGCGGCCGGCAGGTCGCGGGCCGGCTCGACCTCGGCGCTTAGCTCCCGCGACATCTCGCGCGCGAAGTCGGCGGCGCGCTCCGCGTCGAGGTCGTAGGCGTAAACCTTTTCGAGCCGGAGCACTTCGGCGAGCGCGCGCAACTGGGCGCGCCCCTGCACGCCGCAGCCCGCCACGGTCGCGACCTTCGAGTCGGGCCGCGCGAGGTACCTGGCGGCGACGGCCGTCGCGGCGGCCGTGCGCAGGGCTGTGATCTCGATGGAGTCGAGCACGGCGAGCGGGCGGCCCCGCTCCGCGTCGCAGAGTACGACGACGCCCTGGATGGTCGGCAGCCCGAACCTCTCGGCGTTCTGCGGGAAGTTGCCGTTCACTTTGGCCGCGTAGTAAGCGCGTCCGGCCGTCGCCAGCCCCGCGGCCTTGATGTGGAAGCCGCCGTCCGCGGTCAGCGTCTCGAGCACGCCGGGCGCGAGGCTCCGCCCCTCGGCGTGCGCGCGGAACGCCTCTTCGACGGCCGCGATGCACTCCGCCATGTCGAGCAGCGAGGCCACCTCGCCGCGCGTGATGAGCAGCAAGCCTTCCGTCGCCATAGAAGAAGCTGTTAGCGATTAGCTGTTAGCCGGAAAGAAGTATTTCTTGTTTGGCTAACAGCTAATCGCTAACAGCTAACAGCTGCCACTAACGATTCACGATTCACGATTCACGGCTTTTAGAATCTGACGTGCTCGGCCGGCGCGCCCGCCTTGCAGTCGTGGCAGTCCTCGCCCTTGTCGTAGAACCTGGACTCGAACTCTAGGAGCGACTTGACGGGCACGTCCTCGCCGAGGTTGTCGGGCGCGTCCTTGAAGCGGACTATCGTGCCGCAGCCGATGACGGTCGCGCCCAGCTCGCGCACGAGCGCCACCGTCTCCTGGATGGCCTTGCCCGAGCGGATGATGTCGTCCACGATGATGCACGGGTTGACCTCGCCCGCGTTGACGTACTGGCGGAACAGGCGCTTGCCCCCCTCCTCGCGCTCGGCCCAGTAAATCTGCTCGGCGTTCAAAGCCTCTCGCACGCCGAAGGCGACGGGGATGCCGCCCGGCCCCGGCGAGATGATCGCGATCTTCGGGAGCGCGCTCGAAATCTCCTTCTCGATGCGGAGCAGCCGGGAGAGCGCGACGGCGAGGACGCGCGCCGTGTCGTAGTAGCGGAAGGCGAGCGGCATCTGGAAGTAGTGCGGCGTGTGCCGGCCCGAAGGGTAAACGAAGTGGCCCTCGCGGAACGCGCCCGTCCGCTTCAAGATCGCCATCACTTCGTCCTGCGTCGGAACGAGTTGCACCATCACTCAAATCTCCTGCTAGAAGAGGCTAGAGGTTAGAGGTTAGAGGTTAGAAAAGGCAGTTTTTACTGACCTCTAACCTCTGACCTCTGACCTCTTTTTTTTCGGGCTGACAGCATATCACTACTCGCCGCCGGGCGCGCGACTTTTGAGCACGCGCTCGATGAGGCGGCGCTGATCGGCCGGCAGCCCCGCGGGCAGACGGTCGGGCGAGAACCACTCGGCGCGGCTGATCTCGCCGCTCGCGGCGCGCGCGCTGGCGGGGCGGGCGGCGCGCGCCGCGAACAGCGTCTCAACCTGGCGTGCCCACCGCAGCGTACGCACCTGGACGAGCCGCACGTCTTCCAGTTCGATGCCGGCCTCTTCGCGCAACTCGCGCCGCGCGGCCTCCTCGGGCTGCTCGCCCGCCTCGACGAAGCCGCCGGGGATGCCCCAGCCGCTGCCGCCGCGGAAGACGTGCTTGAGCAGCAGGACGCGGCCCGCCTCGTCCGTCACCACGGCGGCGGCCGTCACGGTGAAGCGCGCCTGCGTCAGCAGCACGCCCGCTCGCCGCACCCAGCGGGGCGCGCCCCGCCACAAACCTGCCAGCAGATTCCTCCCCATGCGCCGGCCATGATAAGCGTAAACCGTGACGGGTGACAGGCGAGAGAAAAGCCGCGACGGGTGAACCGCTACAGGTGTGAGTCGCTGTTGCGGTTTAATCGCCTCACCCTTTCCGCCCCGGAGACGGCAGGACAAAGCCCGACTCGAAGAGACGGGAGAGAATGATCCCCGCGTTCTCCTCCGCCGTGCGGCCTACCGTCTCAATGCGGATTTCGGGGTTGACCGGCGGCTCGTAAGGGTCGTCAACGCCCGTGAAGTTTTTAATCAGCCCCTCGCGCGCCCGCCGGTACATGCCCTTCGCGTCGCGCGCCTCGCACACGGCGAGCGGCGTGTCAACGAATATTTCGATGAAGCGGTCCGGGCCGACCATCGCCCGGCACTCGTTGCGGGTCGAGCGGTAAGGGCTGACGGCCGCGCAAATGACGCCGCCGCCGTGGCTCACGATCTCGGCCGCCACGAACCCGATGCGGCGGACGTTCGCGTCCCGATCCTCCTTGCTGAAGCCCAAGCCTTTCGACAGGTGCGTGCGCACCACGTCGCCGTCGAGCAGCGTCACCTGCCGGCCGCGTTCGAGCAACCTGACGGCCGTGATCTCGGCCGTCGTCGATTTGCCCGCGCCGCTCAGGCCCGTGAACCACAGACAAAAACCCTGGCGGTGCCGGGGCGGGTGGGCCTGGGCGAGGATGGACGCGACTTCAGGGCGCACGAACCAATCCGGCAGATCGCGCCCGCGCCCCAGGTACTCGTCGCGCACCTGCGTGCCCGAGATCGAGGCCGTGCGGGTTCCGCGGGGGACGCGCGGGGCCTCCTCGTAGCGGTCTTCGTCGGGCAGATAGACCATCTCGGAAAAGGGCAGCGGCTTCACGCCGAGTTCGTCCGAATGGCGCGCGACCAACTCCTGCGCGTCGTAGGGGCCGTAGAAGGGGCGGTTCCGCGAGTCGGCGCCGGGGCTGGCGTGGTCGCGCCCGACGATGAGGTGGTTGGTGCCGTAATTGCGGCGGATGAGCGCGTGCCACAGGGCCTCGCGCGGGCCTGCCATGCGCATGGCGAGCGGCAGGAGGGCGAGCAGGGTGCGGTCGGGATCGTAGTAGCGCTCGGTCAGGACTTTGTAAGTGCGCACGCGCGCGTAGTGATCGATGTCGCCCGGCTTCGTCAGCCCGACCGCCGGGTGCAGGAGCAGGGAGCCGTCGAGAGAGAGAGCGGCGCGCGCGGTCATCTCTTCGTGGGCGCGGTGGAGCGGGTTGCGCGTCTGGAAGGCGACGACGTTTCGCCGCCCGAGCGCCGCCAGCCTCCCGCGCGCCTCGGCGGGACTTAACCGCAGGGGGCGGAAGTCGTAGTGGCGCGGGGCGGCGAGCACGCGCAGAGGCCCGCTGACGTAGAGGTCGCCCCACGAACTCATCTCGGCCACCGTCGGGTGGCGCGGGTCGTTCGTGCCGTAAGCCAGGCGTGCCTCCCGCCCGCGATCCCACTCGTAAATCTCTTCGACGCGCATGACGGCGAGGAGATTGTTGTAGGAGTCCGCGAGGGCCACCTCGGCGTCGAGCGAGAGATCCGCGCCGCGCGCGACCGCGAGGGTTACGGGCAGGGGGAAGAGAGCGCCGGATGCCAGGCGCATCTCTTCGAGCACCCGGCCGTAGTCGGCCCGGCCCATGAAACGAGCCAGGGGCGAGAACGCCCCGGTCGCGAGCAGTTCGAGGTCACAGACGTTGCGCGGGGTGAGCCGCAGGCGGGGCATGCCGGCCGCGCGCGCGCGCAACTCCTCCCGCTCGCCGTCGCCGACGATTAAGTCAACCAACTCCCCGCCGTAAGGGGGGACGAGAAACTCCTCCACCCGCGGCGCGCACGCCCGCGGCATGTCCTCATCGAGTTCCGACTTCATCGAGTTCCAGCTTCGAATCGTTGACAGCTACCGAGCTACGCCGCCGGGCTTGCGCGGGGTCGTCGTGTGAAGCGTAAGGCCCGTCGTGTGAAGCGTAAGGCCCGTCACCCCGCCTTGGGCCCCCCGCCCTCGTGCCGGATCGAGGCCGCGACCTCGACCAGGGCCTCGTAGTCAACGCCCCAACCCGCGCAGACGGCCGCCAGCCCGATCACGCCGCCCTCCCCCGAATAGACGCCGCGCTCCTGCAGGAAGTCGGCGGCGCGCGACCAGGCCGCGAAGAAGCGTGACTCGCGCCCGTCCCTCGTGACGGCGAGGACGGTCTCGTGGCACCAGCGCGCGTCGCGCAGGATGTCGGCGTCGCCGGCGAGAGCCAGCGCCAGCTCGGCGAAGGCGGGCCGCCGCCACGGCCCGCACGTCTCCAGGTGCTCCGCGACGCTCTTGCGCACGACCGGGAGCACGGCGAGGCCGGGCGGGAAGACGCCGGGCCGCGGGAGGCCGTCGATGCGCGAGTCCGCGTCCACGAAGACGGCCGTGTCGAACTCTTCGAGGGCGGCCATAAGCGCGAAACGCTTGTCGTGGTAGGCGGCGGCGCCGCGCCCCTCCCCGGTCGGCGGCAGGCGCGCCAGATAGTCCACGGCCATCGGGCCGGTCGGGGAGTGGCGGACGGCGCGGACTCTCAGGTCCGCGAAGTCGTCAGGCTCGTCGGTCAGTATGAGCCAGGGGACTTGCGGCGCGTCGGAGCAGAGGAGCCGCGCCCTGCGCCGGTACGGCGCGTGGATAGCGAGCGTGCAGAAGCAGACGCTCGCCTGATGATTTTGTCGCCCGCCCATCGAGTTTCCGTGGAATCCTTGCGCGGCATCGGACGCGCCGCCCCCCCAGCAAACTAAAATCAGGTAATGGGGATCGCCGAGGACAGCCAATCCTTCTGCGCGGCCGACAGAGGCCCGCGCCGCCCGAAGAGCGGGTTCGACGCGAGCGCGTCGGGCGCGAACAGCCAGTGGTAATGGACGTGTACGAGCCGCGGGAAAACTTTTCGGGCCAGCGCCCGGTCAACCCCGTCGTGCTGGTGCAGAGGGTAGTTGTAAGTCGGCGGGAGTTCGCGGACGCGGCTGGTCGTGTTCCAGATCGCCACGGCCAGGGCCGCCTGACCAGACCCCCACATGTTGGCAGCCGCGGGCTGCACCCAGCCCGCCCCGGCGCGGAACGACCCGCGATCCGAGTTGGGCCGCAGGCCCCGCCGAACCGACTCGAAGAAGATTTGCGCGCAGCGGGTCAGGATTCCGAGTCCGCCCCGGACGGCGACCAGCCCCCCGTTGTAATGCGCCTTGATGCGCCGGCGATCGACGAAGGAATCGGTCCAAGGGAGCCGGCCGTAGTCGGCGCCGCCGCGGCGACACAGCTCCCGCCAGTAGAGGTCGCACGGGTCGGCCGGGCCGGTGCTCGATATGCCTTTCACGTCCACCGGGCGGACGGCCACGTCAACCCCCGGCGCGAGGAGCAGCTCGGACGGCTCACGCAGGAAGAGCGTATCGCTGTCGAGGATCACCAGTATCTCGTGACGCCGCGTGCCCTCGACGTGCGCGCCCGCCGCCACCCGGTTCGCCGTGCCGTACTCGGGGCACTCCGTGTTGAGAGGCTCGTCCACGTACTCAGCGCCCAGCTCGTCGAGCCTCCGCCTGCCGCCCGCGGAGATCGGGTTTCCGGGGCGCGGCGAGAGGGCGTACAGTTGACAGCCGCTGAAGCGGCCCGCGTAACGCCGGATGCTGTCGAAGAGGAGGAGCGTCTGGGCCTCTAGCGCGCCGCCCTCGATGCACGCGACGAACCCGACGTCCGGCTTCTCCGCCCCGGCGGGGGGCGGCGGAGTAACCGCCGACGACGAGCGCGGGGCGCGCAGCGCAGGCACCAACCGTCGGAAAAGAGACAACGCGGAAACCCTCTCACGTCAACCGCGCGCGCGGACGGGCGCGGCGCGCGGTCTCGCGCCGGCAGCCCCCCTCGAACGATGACGTATGATGCGCCGGCCGTTTGCGACCGCGCGGCGCAGACTTTGATACCATAGGCCGCGCCCTCGTTATAGCCGGAAGCTCGTGAGCGAGTTATTAAACACTATGGAGCCTTCTGATGTCGAAATTCGGACTGGCCGGGCCGCCGGCGGTCAGTCCGCCCCCGCCGACGACGGTTCGACCACGCCCTCATGTGTCGCCGGGATGCACCGCTCGGGGACTTCGATGGTCGCCAATCTTCTGCACACGTGCGGAGTGTCTCTGGGGCCGGAGGACGAGCTTAACAAGCCCGCCCCCGATAACCCCGACGGCCACTTTGAGAACCGTAGTTTCGTGGCGCTGAACGAAGACATCCTGACCCGGTTCGGCGGGAGGTGGGACGACCCGCCGAGCTTGCCGACGGGCTGGGAGTCAGCCCCGGAGGTCGGCCCTTATCTCGAACGGGCCGAAAACCTGATAGGCCGGTTCCGCCGCCGTCACTGGGGCTGGAAAGACCCGCGCACCTCGCTCACCCTGCCCTTCTGGCAGCGACTGATTCCCGATCTCAAGATCGTCGTCTGCGTGAGGAACCCGCTGGAGGTGTCGCGCTCGTTATTGTTGCGCGGGAATCTTCAAAGCCCCTCCCCGTTCCAACTGTGGCTGACTTACTACCGCCAACTCCTTTCCGCGGCGCGGCCCGAGCGCCGACTCGTCACCCACTACCGATCCTACTTTCACAACCCCCGCGCGGAGCTGGCGCGCGTTCTCGGCTGGCTCGGCCTCGAAGTCTCCGGCGAAACGCTGGAGGGCGCGTGCGCCCGCTTCTCCGCCGGGCTGCGCCACCACCACGCCGGGGCGAGGGAGTTGATCGAGGCGGGCGCCCCCGACGAAGTCCTCGGCACGTACTTCAGCCTTTGCGCCGAGGCCGGGCCGATCTACGGGCAGGCGCGGCAGCACGAGACGGCGGGCGACCCCGAACATTCGGCCGCGCGCGTCAACGAAGTTGATGCGTTCATCAAAGAGCTTCAGCGGCTGAGGGAGGGCCACGAGCGGCTGAGTGAAGCCTACGCCGCGCGGGAGCGGACGCTTAACGACATTCTCAACTCGAAGTCGTTCAGGCTGGTCTCCTCCTACTGGCGGCTGCGGGGCAGGAAGTGATCCCCGCTGCGGCCCCGCGGCGGGCGGCACACGCTACGTCTCGCCGGTCAGTTCGCCGCCCGGCTTCAGCAGCATCGACGCCAGCCGCCGGTAGCCGGCGGGGCGCAGGGCGCGCCGCGGGCTCAGGCGCACGGCGGTCAGGACGTTGGCCGCCGCGAAGCGGTAAGAGCCTTCGCGGAGGCGGCGCGCGGCCGTGTAGAGCAGCGTGTCGGCGATGCGATCCAAGGCCCGCCGCCGTACCTCCCTGCGCACGCGCGCCGGGGCGGCCTGCGCGCGTGGCAGGCGGAGCAGTTCGAGCTGATGGCGGGCGGCCCGCGCGAGCTGGCGCGACTGAGCCGAAGAGCCTTGGCCCGAAGTCGGGGTGGGCTGCCTGTAGATGCTGACCGGCTCGCCGGTGACGATCATGGGGTACAGCTCGGCGATGCGCACGAACATGTCCCAGTCGTCGATGCCCGGCAGCCGGCTGTCGAACAGCCCGACCCGCTTGAAGCACTCCTTCCTGACGACGACGGAGATCGGCATGACGGGGAAGCCCAACTCCATCAACTCCCAGAACACGTCCCCGCCCGGGTGCTTCGGCGCCGAGACCTCGCCGGTCGGGCGACCCTCCTGATCGGCCATCAGCATCGCCCCGCAGACGAACCCGGCCTCGGGGTCGGCCTCGAGCGCCGCGACCTGCCGGTCGAGCGAGCCGGGCAGCCGCACGTCGTCGTCGTCGAGGAAGCCGACGAACTCGCCGCTGCTGACGAGCAGCCCGACGTTGCGCGCCCCCGCCACCCCTTGGTTGCGCTCGACGCGCACGTAACGGATGCCGGCGAGGCCGCGGCAGACCTCGGCCGTCTCGTCCGACGAGGCGTCGTCCACGACGACGACCTCGACGCCCGCGCCCGCCGCCCGCGCGCTCGCGACCGCGCGCGGCAGCAGGCGCGGTCGGCTGTGCGTCGGGATGATGATGCTCAGCCTCGCCATTAGGTCTCCCAACGCGCGCCGCGGCCTGGGCGCCGGCTGCCGGGCGATTGCCGGCGCGGAGGACTGCGTCTCATTCAACACAAGTCCGAAGAAGTTGATACTATGGCGCGACCGACGAAGCGTGCGGCCGGTGGAGGAGAGCGTAACCAGCCGGCCGTCCAACGTCCCCGGGACTCGAGACAATAGCACCGCCGGGGAGGCGGGCCGCAAGTTGAAGATCGCCGTCCGGCACAACCTGCCGAGCGGCGGAAACGGTCGCTCTACCACCGCGTCCGCGACCGCGCGGCGCGCGGGCACGCGCTCGCCTGCTGAGGTCTGGACACGGCCGACGACTCCTACCTGCCGCCCTCGGAGTTTGCGCCCGAGCGTATTATACCCACCGATCTCAATTCGAGGGCGTGGCGATGGGTGTGTCGTTACGGCCGTTTCAAAAACCGATACCTGTCCCCGCCCGCGGGCTTTTCGGCCGACTCTTCGGGGGCAGGCGCGCAATCGTCCGGCAGACGGAAAAAGGTTAACCGGCGCGCGGCCCGTCGGAGAGGGGCAAGCCCCGCCACGTAATCACCCCGACGGCCGTGCGCGACGCCGGCACGGGACGCGGCGGCTCGGCGGCCGTGACTGCTCGGTTCATCGTTCGGGGGCGCGTGTGCACTGGAGCGAGATAGACGGCTGGTTTCAGTGGCGATCCGGCCAGGAGGAGGCGGCCCGGCGGTTCCCGGCGGGTAGTTGTTTCGTGGAAGTCGGCAACTACCTCGGCCGGAGCCTCTGCTCCCTGGCCGAAGTCGTCGCGCAAAGCGGCAAGTCCTTCACGGTCGTCGGCGTGGACGTTTGCCGCGGCAGCGGGCCGGAAGGCCCGCGCCGCAAGGACTACCACGGCGCTGCCGTGGCGCGGGGCGGCGGCACTCTGGCCGGCGAGTTGCACCGAAACGTACTCGACTGCGGGTACGGCGACGCCGTCATGCTGATCGTCGCCGACTCCGTGGCGGCCTCGCGCCTGTTCGCCGACGCGTCGGTCGCTTGGGTCCACCTGGACGCGCGCCACGACTACGAGGGCGTGAAATCCGACATCCTCGCGTGGCGGCCGAAAGTCATGCCCGGCGGCTGGCTCTCCGGCGACGATTACGACGCGCTGAAATGGCCCGGCGTGGTGGGGGCGGTCGGCGAGCTGCTGCCCGGCGCTGCGCCGTGGTCGGAGGGGCAGTGGCGCTGGATCGTGGCGTGAGCGGCCGGGCTGGAGCCACAGGTGAAGGCCCGCGCCGTTCGACCCGCCGGCGACGCGGCGAGGTCTCCGGGATCACAGGCATCAACGCGTCCGGCGAGAAGAGCTTCCTATACATCGCCAGCGCCGCCTCACCCATGCGCGCTGCGAAGCCGAGGGTGACGCCCCCGGCCCGCCTGCCCGCGCCGTTCCCCGCCCCCGCGGCGGACATGACGGGCAGGATGGGAGGCAGGCTGTCAATCCGCCACGATTCACGGGTTCTGCCGTCGCCCCTCACGTCTCATGGTTTACGGTTTACGGCCTTTCTTGTAACATTGCCGCGCGTTCTCGGCCGTTGCGGTTCACGCCGGCAGTTCTTCCGAAAGATTTTCACAACAGGCAGCGCGGGGGTTTCGTTAGCATGGCAACGAACGAGGTCGCGGCGGGCGCGGGCGGCGCGCCGCCGGTGGCGAAGGCGGCTCCGACCGAGCAGCAGTCGGACGCCCCGGGCGCGCCGAAGAGTTTCGCGCCGGGGCAGACGGTCTGCAACGAGAAGAACGAGAAGGGCAAGCTCTGCAACGGCCACCTCAAGCAGACGAACACGGCCGGCGAGGACGCGCTCAAACACCTGCGCGGCGAGGACGTGCTCTTCCGCTGCCAGTCGTGCGGCGCGCTCTACATGGGGCCGCCGCTCGGCCACGTGCGCGACCCGCGCAAGCAGACGCGCTTCGTCGAGCGCGAGCTGGTCGACATCCTCAACGCCGCGGGCGGCACGCTCCCGGCCTTCCGCCTGAACGAGCGCGGCGCATACGTGCCCGTCGCCGACGCCGCGCACGGCCACGCGCCCGCGGCGAAACCCGCGGCGGCTCCGGCGGCCAAACCCGCGGCTCCCGCAGCCGCGGCCACGCCCGCGCCGGCAGCCGAGCCGGAAGAGACGCCCGAGCAGAAACGCGCGCGCAAGAAGGCAGAGGCAGAGGCGCGCAAGGCGTCGGCCGTTCCGATCCCCGGAGCCTCGGGGCCGCCGCCCGAAGGCGAGACGCCTGAGCAGAAGCTCGCGCGTCTGAAGGCCGTCGTCGAAGAGGCGAAACGGCGCAAGGAGGCCGCGGCCGCGGGCACGCCGCTCGTGCCCGGCGACGTTGCGCCCGCCGCCCCGCCCCCGCCCTCGCCGACATCGGGCACAGACTCCTCGCCCTCGGCCGACGCGCACCGCCCCGCCGCAGAAGCGCAGGCCGCGACGGGCGTCGCCTCGGCCGTGCCCCTGAGTTCCGC
>DATHBT010000261.1:0-6662 GCA_035295985.1 Pyrinomonadaceae bacterium
GTCGGCGAGCTCGCGCGAGATGCGCCCGTCGGCCTCGACCTGCGCGTAGTCGCGCACGCGGCGGAGCAGCCGGTTCGCGATGCGCGGAGTGCCGCGCGCGCGACGCGCGATCTCTCTCGCGCCAGTCGCCTCGATCTCGACGTTGAGGATTTCGGCGGAGCGGTGGACGATGATCTCCAAGTCCTTCTGCGCGTAAAAATCGA
This sequence comes from Pyrinomonadaceae bacterium, assembly GCA_035295985.1. Taxonomy (GTDB): domain Bacteria; phylum Acidobacteriota; class Blastocatellia; order Pyrinomonadales; family Pyrinomonadaceae; genus JAIVGV01. The sequence goes on from DATHBT010000261.1 coordinate 204, forward strand.
GGTGGAAGACGATGCCGAAGCGCCCGCGCAAGGGCGCGGTGATGAGTCCGGCGCGCGTCGTCGCGCCGACGAGCGTGAACTTCGGCAGGTCTAACTTGATCGAGCGCGCGGCCGTGCCTTGGCCGATCATCAGGTCGAGCTGGTAGTCCTCCATCGCGGGGTAGAGCACTTCCTCGATCTGCGGCTTGAGGCGGTGAATCTCGTCGATGAAGAGGACTTCGCCCTCCTGCAAGTTGGTCAGGATGGCCGCCAGATCGCCGCCCCGCTCGACGGCCGGCGCGCTGACGGTCTTCAGGGGCGCGCCCATCTCCTGCGCGATGATCTGCGAGAGCGTGGTCTTGCCCAGGCCCGGCGGGCCGAAGAAGAGGACGTGGTCGAGCGCCTCGCGGCGGGCGCTGGCGGCGCGCAGGAAAATCTTGAGGTTGGCCGTGATCTTCGTCTGGCCGATGTACTCGTCGAGCGAGCGGGGGCGCAAAGAAGGCTCGGCCTGGCGGTCATCCGGCGTCGCCTCGCCCGACACGGCCGCGCGCGCCGACTCCTCTGCCTCGACCGGGACTGCCTGTGACATGACTCGGAAAACCCCCTTGCTGCTCGACTCGCGACCTTTGACGTGAAACGGATTATACCCCGCTTGAATCGTTGTTGCAAGCATGAAACACGATGAAAAACTGAGAAAATGCTTTAAGTGTTGCGGCCGGAGGCTGGCGACCGGGACGGAAGGCGGGGCGGGGGAAGAGGCTCGGCGGCGCGGGGCGTTCGTAAAAAAGAAGACGCCCGAATGACGCCGGGCGTGCTTCAAACGTCAGTCAGTTTCGTGTCAGGCGCGCGCGGGCGTCTGCTCGTCGGAGGCGAGTTGGAGGCGCGCGACGGCGCGTTCGAGTTCCGCGCGCTCGCGCTCGAACTCCTCCTCGCTGCCGCTGAACGCGCCCAGAGTTTTCTCGGCCTGCTCGCGGGCGGCGCGTGCGCGGGCGGCGTCGATCTCTTCGGGCCGCTCGGCCAGATCGGCGAGCACGGCCACGCGGTCGTCCCTCACTTCGACGAAGCCGCCGGAGACTAAGAGCCTGCGCGTCGTCCCGCCTTGCGTGTAGGCGAGGACGCCGGTCTGCAACTGCGAGATGAGCGGCGTGTGGCCGGGCAGGATGCCCAGCTCGCCGTTCGCGCCCGGCACGTTCACCGAGTCAACCGTCTCCGAGAGCACGTTGCGCTCCGGCGTGATGATGTCGAGTCGTAAAGGCATAAAGTACTGAGGACTGAGTACCGAGGACTGAGTAGGAGGGCGGAGCTTAACTCAGTCCTCGGTACTCAGTCCTCAGTACTTTTTTAAGCGGAAGCGAGTTGGCGCGCGCGGTTGCGAACGTCTTCGATCGTGCCCTGGAGGAAGAATGCCTGCTCGGGGATGTCGTCGCAGTTGCCGTCGAGGATTTCGCGGAAGCCGCGGATCGTGTCTTCGAGCTTGACGTACTTGCCTTCGAGGCCGGTGAACTGCGCGGCGACGAAGAAGGGCTGCGAGAAGAAGCGCTGCACCTTGCGCGCGCGCGAGACGGTCAGCTTGTCCTCTTCCGACAGCTCGTCCAGGCCGAGGATGGCGATGATGTCCTGAAGCTCTTTGTAGCGCTGGAGGACGCGCTTCACGTCCTGCGCCGTGTTGTAGTGCTCCTCGCCGACGATGCGCGGGTCGAGGATGCGCGAGTTGGACGCGAGCGGATCGACGGCCGGGTAGATGCCCAGCTCCGCGATCTGGCGCGAGAGCGCGGTGACGGCGTCGAGGTGCGCGAAGGTCGTGGCGGGCGCGGGGTCTGTGTAGTCGTCCGCGGGGACATAGACGGCCTGGATCGACGTGACCGCGCCGGTCTTCGTCGAGGTGATGCGCTCCTGCATCTCGCCCATCTCGGTGGCGAGGTTCGGCTGATAGCCGACGGCCGAGGGCATGCGGCCCAAGAGCGCCGACACTTCGGAGCCGGCCTGCGTGAAGCGGAAGATGTTATCGATGAAGAGCAGCACGTCGAGGCCCTGATCACGGAAGTATTCGGCGACGGTCAGACCCGACAGCGCGACGCGCAGGCGCGCGCCCGGCGGCTCGGTCATCTGCCCATAGACGAGCGCGACCTTCGACTCCTGCACTGCACGGATGTCCACCTTCGTCATGTCGAACTCGCCCGTATCGTGGAAGTGCTTGTTGAACTCCGGGCCGTACTGGATGACCTGCGACTCGACCATCTCGCGCAGCAGGTCGTTGCCCTCGCGCGTGCGCTCGCCGACGCCCGCGAAGACGGAGAAGCCGGAGTGCGCTTTGGCGATGTTGTTGATCAGCTCCATGATGAGCACGGTCTTGCCGACGCCCGCGCCGCCGAACAACCCGATCTTGCCGCCGCGCAGGAAGGGCTGGATGAGGTCAACGACCTTGATGCCCGTCTCGAACATTTCGAGATCGGTTGACTGCTCTTCGAGCGTCGGCGCGTGGCGGTGGATCGGGTAGCGCGTCTCGGAGTTGACCGGGCCGAGGTTGTCCACGGGGTCGCCGATGACGTTCATGATGCGGCCCAGCGTCATCTCGCCGACGGGGACGGTGATCGGCCCGCCCGTGTCAATTGCCTTCATGCCGCGCACGACGCCGTCGGTCGGCTTCATCGAGACGGTGCGGACGCGCCCCTCGCCGAGGTGGTTCTCCACCTCGCAGACGATGTCGATAGGCTCCGGCACGTCGAACCCCTCGGAGACGACGCGCACGGCCGTGTAGATCGGCGGCAGGTGCTTCTCCTCGAACTCCACGTCGATGACCGGCCCGATGACCTGCACGACGCGCCCCGTCTGCCCGCCGTATCCCGCGCCGTTCCCGTTCCCGCTGGGCGTACTCATACTCTTCTTGAAACTCCTCTTCGGTGTTGAAAGACGAAAATTATAGGCAGTGCTTAAGCCGGTGAATTTAACACACGCCGCGCGCCCGTGGCAAAGTGCCGCCGCGGCAACTGCTTACCCCGCACGTGCGGCTCATCGGGGCGTGTTAATTGCTTTGCTCAAATCACGCCTGACCCACTCAACCGCCTTCTTCACGTAGTGTTCGCGGTCGTCTTTGACGCGCTCCAAAAACGATTCGACGGCCGGCCGGAGCGACCTGTCTTTGGCGTAGTTCGTCAGGAGAACTAAGCCGAAGCGCCGTTGCCAGAGGTCGGGCGAGTCGATGAGCCTACCCGCGAGCGCCAGCAACTCCGCCTTCTTCTTGGCGGCGATGCCGCGAACGCCTTGCGTCGCTAGTGTGTCACACACGGCCCAGTCTGTGGCTTCGCCGCTAAACGAGGCGACCAGACTCAGGGCGCGCTCCGGGTCTTGTTTACAGATGAGGCCGAGCAGCTTCGCGGCCAGCATCCGCTCCTCGAACGCGCCCGCGGCCCAGAGGGCTTCCGCCAGCTCGAAGCCTCCTGCACGCCACTCCCTCGCGATGGCATTCAAAACCGGCATCCTCACACCGTAGACGCGCGCGGCGGTCGGGACGAACTTGCGTGCGGCGTCCCGCGCGCCCTCGTCCGACGCTTCCGACAGTCGCCGACGGATGGCGGCAAGCTGCTCTGTTACGGGCTTAAGCATCGGCCGTCTGCAGTTCTGTGACGCCAGGGAGGGAAGCCGGGCGGCGACTTTAGTCGGCATCGTCGAAGCGGATTTTCATGCTGCGGAGGGTGCGGCGATCTTCGTCGGTGAGTTCGAGCGTGGCGGCGGTGTCCGGCTCTTCATCCGCGTCATCGGCGTTGCGCTCGCGCAGGCCGATCTCAAGCTTCAACATTAGCTCGACCTCGTAGCCGGCCTCGCGCAGGCGCGCGATAGTGTCGGACACCTCGGACGAACGCTCGACGGCCGCGTTGATGGCGTTGCCGAGCTGCTGCACGATCTCTTTGGCGTCGTCGTTGATGTCCAAGCTGTGTGCCCCGCGCCGGTGAAGTTTGAGCGATGCTACGCGAGCGTGCGGCGTCGGGTCAAACCGTGCCGGGCGAGTGCGTTGCGGCGCGCACGGGGCGTGTGCTAGCGTGTAGGCCCAAGCGGAGACACACCCAAGCGACACGGCGGACGGTCACGAGATGGAGACCAAGACAGACGCCACCACCGCGACTCGCCCGCGCGAGCGGCGCGAACGCTTCGAGACCTCTTCGGGCGTCGAACTCGCCAACGACTTCAACCCGTCGAACACCGACGCAATCGACTACGAGCGCGACCTCGGCTCGCCGGGCGAGTACCCGTACACGCGCGGCGTGCGCCGCAACCTCTATCGCGGGCGCTTCTGGACGATGCGCCAGTACGCCGGCTACGCCACGGCCGAAGAGTCGAACGCGCGCTACAAGTATCTGCTCGCGCAGGGCACTACGGGGCTCTCCGTCGCCTTCGATCTCCCGACGCAGATCGGGCTGGACTCGGACGATCCGCTCTCCGCGGGCGAGGTCGGCAAGGTCGGCGTCGCGATTGACTCGCTCGAAGACATGCTGCGGCTCTTCGACGGCATCCCGCTCGGCGAAGTCTCCACCTCGATGACGATCAACGCGACGGCCTCGACGCTGCTTTGTCTCTACGTCGCCGTCGCGCGCAAGCAGAACGTCGCGCCCGAAAACTTGCAGGGCACTATCCAGAACGACATTTTGAAGGAGTACATCGCGCGCGGAACCTACATCTACCCGCCCGCGCCGTCGATGCGGCTCATCACAGACACCTTCGCCTACTGCGCGCGCGAAATCCCGAAGTGGAACACCATCTCGATCTCCGGCTACCACATCCGCGAGGCCGGCTCGACCGCCGCGCAGGAGATCGCCTTCACACTGGCCGACGGAATAGCCTATGTTCAGGCCGCGCTCGATGCCGGACTCAAGACGGACGAGTTCGGCCCGCGCCTCTCCTTCTTCTTCAACGCGCACAACAACCTGTTGGAAGAGGTCGCCAAGTTCCGCGCCGCGCGCCGCCTCTGGGCGCGCATCATGCGCGAGCGTTTCGGCGCGCGCGACCCGCGCTCGCTGATGCTGCGCTTCCACACGCAGACCGCAGGCTCCACGCTGCAAGCCCAGCAGCCGGACGTGAACGTCGTCCGTACGACCATCCAGGCGCTCGCGGCCGTGCTCGGCGGGACGCAAAGCCTCCACACGAACGCGATGGACGAGGCGCTGGCGCTGCCGACCGAATCGTCCGCGCGCGTGGCTCTTCGCACGCAGCAGGTCATCGCGCACGAGTCCGGCGTGGCCGACACGGTCGATCCGCTCGCGGGCAGTTACGCCGTCGAACATCTGACCAACGAACTCGAACGTCTTTCGGCCGACTACATCGAGAAGATAGACGCGATGGGCGGGATGCTGCGCGCCATCGAGACCGGCTACGTTCAGCGCGAGATTCAGGAGGCCGCGTATCAGTACCAGCGCGCGGTCGAGACCGGGGACGCCATAGTCGTCGGCGTCAACCGCTTCCGCGTCGAAGAGGAAGAGTCAGTCGCCACGCTCCGCATCGACCCCGCAATCGAGCGGGCGCAGGTCGAACGCCTCCGCGCGTTGCGCTCGCGGCGTGACAACGACGAGACGAGCGCCGCCTTGACGCGCCTCGAAGAGGCCGCCCGCGGCACGGAGAATTTGTTGCCGCACATTCTGCGCGCCGTCGAAGCCCTCGCCAGCGTCGGCGAGATCAGCCACCGCCTGCGCCGCGTCTGGGGCGAGTACCGCGAGGACGTCACGGTCTAACACGGGCGGCAGACATACGAAGAAGCGAGGGGCGCATGAACAAGCCGGGACAGACCGTCGCTTTCATCTGTGCCTGCGCGCTCGTCGCGCTGTGCCAGTCGCCCGCGCGCGCGCAACAGTCGCGGCAGGCTAGGACGCAACAGGCCGGGGCGGGCGGCGTCGCGGCCGACGGCGCGTGGACGGGCGTCTATCGGATCGACCCGGCGCGCAGCGACAAGCTGTATTCGGTGGTGTCGGGCGCGTCGAGCAACCTGCCGTTCGGCGAGCAGCAGAAGTTCTTCATCGACCTGACCGTCCGGCTGACCGCGCCCGATCAGTTGGCCGTCGAGCGGCGCGGGCGAAGTTTCAGCATCGCGTCTTCGCGCGCGCCGAAAGTTACGTTCGAGGCCGACGGCGTGAGCTACCGCGAGCGCGGCGACGACGGCCGGCGGGTTACGACGCGCGCCGCGCTCGAAGGCGACCGCCTGACCGTCAGCGTCGCGGGCGAGCGCGCCGACAGGTTCCACGTCACGTTCGAGCCGGTCGAGGGCGGGCGCGCCTTGCGCGTCACGCGGCGGCTGAGCGCCGACGGGCTGAACGAGCCGGTCGTCATCCGCAACGTGTACGAGAAGATTTCCGAGCGGGCCGAGTGGTCGATCTACGGCGAGCCGGCGGGCGGGCGGGCGGACGGCCAGTCGGCATCGGCCGCCCGCGCGCGCGGTACGGCGGCCGATGATCGCCGCGGCGCGCGGGGCGGCGCGGACGGGCGGCGTTCCCCGTC